>NZ_JZIM01000011.1:0-98921 GCF_000963215.1 Xanthomonas sp. MUS 060 | reverse complement strand
GTACACCGTGTCCTGCAGGATGTCCTGCGGGTTGAGGTAGTAGATCTCGTAGGCGCCGTAGTTACTGGTGCTGCGCAACTCGTTGTGGGCATTTTTGCCGTTGTTGCGCCAGCTCGGTTGATCCAGGCGCACCGGCGCGGCGGTGCTCGTGGTCTGGGTCACCACCACGTTCTGACGCACGTTGTTCAGCGCGCTGGCATGCAGCGCCAGCGTGCCGGCAATCTCGATGGTGGAGCCGAGGTTGTCCACCCGGGCGGCATTGCCGATGGCCTGTTGGTTGCCATCCAGCGCTCCGCCGATGGACGCATCACCATCGCTGTAGATCAAGGCGCTGTCGGTGTTGCTCAACTGGCCCACGCCGATGTCCAGGCGCTGGCGCGCGGCCACGGTGCCGGCATGGGTCACCCCGGCCACGCTCTCGGCACGGTTGAGCAAGGTGCCCGCGGCGATGGCGATGTGGTCGCCATACACGCGCCCGGTGCCCACGTTGTCCACGGTCGCCGCTTGCAGTTGGGTCAGCGCGCCGTCGATCAGGCCGCGATTGGTCAATTGCCCGCCGGCCTGCACGTGGGTGACGCCCTGGCTGCTGATTTCGCCGCTGGCTGGCCGCGTTGTCCACATTGGAAGCAGACACATCCAGATTGCCCGCGCGCAGCACGCCCTGGTTGAGCAGATCGCCGTCGGTGTGCACGGACAGGGTGCCGTTGGCGATCAGTTGCCCGGTATTGGTCAGGCTTTCGTGCAGGTTCAGGCTCAGATCGCCCTGGGATTGCACTTGTCCATCGCCACTGAGCGCGCGCGCGGCCAGGAACTGGTTGCCTTGCGAACGCAGCATGCCAGCGGTGTTGGTCAGCGCGTCGGCATGGGTGTTCAAGCTGCCGCCGGAGGCGATCCGTCCACCGCTGTTATCCAGCCCCGCGCTCAATTGCACGCTGCTGGCGCCGTTGCTGAGCACCTGGCCCTGCTGGTTGTTCAGCGCCTGCGCCTGCAGTTGCAGTTGTCCGGCCTGTACGCCCAGCGTGTTGCCGGCAGTGAGGGTGTTGCGGTTGTCCAGCGTCGCCGCGGTGAGGCTCAACAAACCATTGGCCGCGAGCAACCCGGCCTGGTTGTTCAGATCGCCGCCCAGGGTCAGGGCCAGGGTCTGCCCACCTTGGACCCGACCGCCCGCGTTGTTCAACGTCGCCGCGTTCAACGCCAGATTGCCCGCCGCGCTCAGGCTGCCGGCAGCGCTGTTGTCCACGCTGCTCAACCCCAGCCGCGCATCACCCTGGGCAAAGACGACGCCACCGCGATTGTCCAGGCTGCCGCCATCCACTTGCAGACGACCACCGGCCAACAGGCCACCGTTGGCCCCGGAGCCAGTGTTGACGATGGCCTGGCCGTCGGTTTGCACCGATAGGTCGGTCTTGGACTGCACCCGCCCACCCGCGTTGAGGAGGGGACCGCTGTGCACGGACAGTGCGCCGCTCTGGCTACCCAGGGTGCCGCTGCTGTTATCCAGCGTCTGCCCCTGGGTGTCCACGCTCAGCGTGCCGCCGACCACGCTGCCGCTCCGGTTGGATAGCCCAGCGCTTTGCAGTTGCGCAGCACCGTTCGCCTGGAGGATGCCCGCGTCGTTATCCAGGGCTCCGCCGAGCTGCGCGCTCATGTCACCACCGGCCACGACCGTGCCGGTACTGCTGTTATCCAGCGTGCCGGCCGTCAGGGCCAGTTGGCCGCCGCTGGAGATCACCCCGTGTGCGTGGTTGTCCAGTGCGCCGTCCACCTGCACCTGCAAGGCGTTGCCGGCGGCCGAGACGATGCCGCCCTGGTTCGCCAGACTGGCCGCGTTGAGCTGCCCGGCGCCGCCCAGCAGGAGCTTGCCTTGCTGGTTCTGCAGATCCTGCGCAATACGCAGCGTCGACAGGCCCTGACCCGCCGCCTGCACGCTGCCCTGCACGTTGAGCAGGCGCTGCGCGTGCAAGGCCAGCACGCCATTGCTACCGATCGCGCCGCCGGTATTGTCCAGCGTCCCGCCAACGTTGAGGTTCAATGCCTGGGTGCCGCTGGCGGTCAGGTGGCCGCCGGCGGTGCTGAGCGTGCCGGTGGTGATCGCGATGGTCTGCGCCGTGGTGGTGCCATGGCTCAGGTCGGTACTTTGCCCGGTGATGCCCAGGGTGCCATTGCTGACGATGCTGCCGCCGCTGCCACTCAGCGTGTCCGCCGCAATCTGCAATTGTCCGTTGCCGGCGTGCTGGATGGCGCCCTGCGTGTTGTTCAGCGATGTCGCTTGCACGGTCAGATCGCCATTGCTGGCCACTGTGCCGCCGGCGTTGTTCAACGCCTGCGCGTGCAGCACGCTGGCGGCATTGCCGCTGGCCACGATCCGCCCACCTGCGCTGTTGTCCAGCGTGCCGGCCTGCACCTGGAGGCTGGCCGCGCCCAGGGTGCCCTGGCGTTGATCCACCGTGTTGGCCGTCAAGGTGAGCGCGGCGCTGCTGACGATGCTGCCTTGCGTGTTGGTCACGCCGTTGGCGGTGAGCGCCAGTCCCTGGCTGCCAGTGTGGCTGAGGGTGCCGTGGGCGTTGATCAATTGGTCCGCGCTGATGGACAGCAGGCTGC
Organism: Xanthomonas sp. MUS 060; assembly: GCF_000963215.1. Taxonomy (NCBI): domain Bacteria; kingdom Pseudomonadati; phylum Pseudomonadota; class Gammaproteobacteria; order Lysobacterales; family Lysobacteraceae; genus Xanthomonas; species Xanthomonas sp. MUS 060. The sequence goes on along the minus strand of NZ_JZIM01000011.1, from coordinate 96,320 downwards.
CGTTGCTGGCCACGGTGCCCTGGGTGTTGTCCAGTTGCCCGCTCACCACGATGTCGCTCTCGGCGCTGCCCGCCGCGGTGAGAGTGCCGCCGCGGTTGGACAGCGCGCCGGCCTGCAAGACCAGCGCACCATTGCCGGCGATGCTGCCGCCGTCGTTGTCCAGCGCACCGCTCAGATGCAGCGTCATGGCCTGGTCGCCGGTGGCCATCACGTGACCGCCCGCGGTGTTCAAGGTGTCGGCGAAGAGGGTGATCTGTTTGGCCTGGGTCGTGCTGCCCGCGCCCAGTTCCAGATCGCCGCCGCTCAGTTGCAGGCTCCCTTGCGTCAGCACCTTGCCGCCGGCGCCCTGCAGGGTCTGCGCGGCCACGCTCAAGGTGCCGTCGCCGGCGTGCTCGATCGCGCCCAAGGTGTTGTCCAGTGTCGCCACGCGCACGCTGACGTCGCCGCTGGCGGCCAGGCGACCGCCCTGGCTGTTATCCAACAGGCTCGTCGCTCCGATCTGCAACGCCGCACCGCCAGCGGCGAGCACGCTGCCGCCGCGATTGAGCACGCTGTCGGCCTGGACCATCACCGCGCCATTGGCCGACAGTGTCCCGGCCGTGTTGTCCAGGGTGCCGCCGATGGTCAGTTGCGCCCCGTCGTGGCCGGCCGCCAGCAGCGTGCCGCCGCCGTTGTCCAGCGCGCCGGCCTGCAGGGTGATCCCCGCGTTGCCGAGCAGGCGACCGCCATGGTTGTTCAAGCCACCCTGCACCTGCAGGGCAAGCGTCTGCGTGCCCAGCGAAGTCAATTGGCCACCAGCGGTGCTCAGGCTATCGGCGTGGATGCCGATCCACTGCGCCGACGTGTTGCCCGCGCTCAGGTCGATTGCACCGCCGCTCACCGTCAATCCGCCGTTGCTGAGCAGCCGGCCACCGCTGCCGGCCAGACTGCCGGCGGCGATGCGCAACATCCCGCTACCAGCCTGCTGCACCTGGCCGTTGGCATTGCCAAAGGTACCGGCCCCCAGGCTCAGATCGCCATTGCTGGCGATACTGCCACCGGCGCCGTTGTCCAGCAGATCGCGCACTTGCACGCTGGCCGCCTGCGTGCCGGTGGACAGCAAGCTGCCGCCGCGGTTGTCCAGGCTGTCGGCTTGTACATCCAGCATGCTGGCGCTCGTCGTGGCGGCGCGATGGTCGATGCTGCCAGCCCGCCAGACCAGCGCACCCGGCGTGGCGATCTGGCCGCCGGCACCGGACCAGTCCTGTGCGGTCAGGCTCAGCCCTTGGGCGCCGCTGTGGGTGATGTGCCCATTGACGTTGAGCACCGTCTGCGCGTCCAGTTGCCACGCCGCCGCGTTGCTGGACAGCACGCCGCCAGTGTTGTCCAGCAGGCCCTGCACGTGCCAGGCCGTCGCATCGCTGCCGCCATGGCGCAGGCTGCCACCTTGGTTGCTCAACGAAGCCGCGTTCAAGCCCAGCGCGTTGGCCACGTCCAGGTGGCCCTGGTCGTTGACCAGCGCACCCAGTTGCAAATCCGCATCGCCGTACACCGCCAGGGTGCCGGCCTGGTTGCGCAGGTCTCCGCGCACGCTCAGCGCGGCCACGCCCAGACGTCCGGCGCTGTTGTCCAGCCCGGAAGCCACCGACACGGCGATCGGGCCAGCACCATCGATGCGCCCGCCGTCGTTATCGAGCGCACCGGCGATGCTCAACAGGCCTGCGGCCAGCGGCGCGCCGGTCGTGGTTTGGCCGCTGCCGGAGTTTGGCGTCGTGCCGCCACCGGACGTGGTGCCAGCGCCGCCGGTGCCGCCGCCGCCGCTCGTCCCAGTGCCCGTGCCAGTTCCGGTGGCAGGCGTGTTCCCCTGTCCGTCGCTGCCGGCCACCGTCCCCAGGCTGCCCTGGGCGCGGTTGCTCAGGCTGCCTGCATTCACTCCCAGTGCTTGCAGGCCGGTCTGCTCGATCTTGCCACCCTGGTTGCGCAACGTCGCCGCCGCGATCTGCAAGCGCTGCGCATTGAGCGTGCCACCGCTGTTGTCCACATCCGCGGCGGTGTTGACCTGCAAGGTGCCACGCGCACTGACCACGCCGGCATTGGCGATGCCGCCGCTGGCCGCGATCTGCGTGTCCTGCTGCGATTGCAGCGCACCGCTGTTCTGCAGACGGCCGTCCACCGTGACCACCAGTTCGCCCGCCTGCGCGCCCAGGTTGCCCGCGTTGCGCACACCCACGCCGTGCTCGTTGCCGATCAGCCAGATCTTGTTGGCGAACATGCCACCCAGCGCCCCGACATCCAGCGCGAACGTCGGCGCCGTGCCGCTGGCCGCCTGCGCGGTGATCTGGTGTTGATCGGCGCTGACCACGTTGCTGCCGAGCACCGCCTGCACTTGATTGGCCCAGATCCCCGCGTTGACCTGCACCGCACGCGCCAGCAGGCCGGTGTAGTCGGCGCCACGGCTATCCAGGCCGGCGCCGGTAATCTGGATCGTCCCGCCGCTCACCCGATACCCATCCAGCGCACCGTTGGAGACCAGCGGTGTGCCGGTGGTCAGCGTGACCCGGCTGGCGTTGAGGAAGCCGCCGCCATCGACCTGGATGCCCGCCGGATTGGCGATGACCACTTCCGCCCGCGCCCCGGCCACTTCCACGTAGCCACCCAGTTGGCTGACCGGCCCGTTGACCTCGTTGAGGATCACCTTGGCGCCGGTGGACAGCCACGGATTGCCCTGCACCCAACCGCCCAGTTGGGTCTGGCTCTGCACGGGGGAGTTGTTGAGGATCGCTCCCTGCCGGCCCACGTCGAACTGGCTGTAGCTGTTGCGCTACACCCCCGCCGCCGAGGGCGTGGTGATGTTCACCAGCGGCACGCCATTGGCGGCGTTGAGCACCGTCGGGCGCTGCGCGCCGGGTGCAGTGGGATCGCCCACGATGCGCCCCATCGCCTGCGCCTGCGCCGCACCGGACATCCCCACACCTGCAAGTACCCAGCACAGCGCCCAGCACAGGCGGGTCATCCGTGTCGGGCCCGCGTCCGCGCCACGCAACGCACTGCCCGCCGGGCGGCGCACCTGTTCCGAGGCGACCTGCCACACGCGCAGCGCCCGGTTGAACACCAGTCGATAGATGCGATTCATGTCACTGCTCCTTGTGAGCGCTTAAAGGTGCCAGGTCAGGCTGAGGCCGAACGTGCTGTAAGAAATGGGCAAATGCGCCGGATGCTGTAGCGGTGCGCCGACGAAACCATCCACGCTGATGTGCTGCCAATTGCCGCGCAGGCCCAACGCCAGACCGGTCAGCTCCTGACCCGCCTGGAATTGCGCCGACGGCCCGCCGATCCGCCCGGTATCGGCAGCCAGATAGGCTTCCAGGCCGCTGCCCAGTACCAGGTCCAGTTCGTTGCGCAGCAGCCAGCCGCGCTCGCCGCTGAGCGTCAATTCACCATCGAAGCCGCGCACCGTGTAGCGCCCGCCGATGGCAAAGCGGTCCTGCGGCGATAGCGGCGTGCGGTTCCACTGCGCGCGCCAGGCGGCGGTGTAGCGCAGACGCTGGCCACCAAGCTGGAACGGCACCACCAGTTGCGCATCGGCCAGGATCAAGGCCATCCGCGAGGTCCCGTCCAGCGGCAACTGCGGTGCGAAGGCGTGCGCGCGCTCCTCCGGCGAACGCAGCGCGCCGAACGCCCCGGTGCCGCGGCGATAGGCCACACTGCCATCCAGCGTGGCCTTGCCCAGGAACTGCCGATCGGTCAGCCCCAGTTCCCAGCCGGCGGTGCGCCGACGCTGCACCAGAATCTCGGTGTCGTCGATGGCGCTGTTGGATTGCCGCCACCAGCCACGCCCATACACCCCGATCTTGGTCTTGGCATTGCGCAGCAGCAGACGATCCACACGCGCTTCGGCATTGCGGCTGCGGCCGCTGTAGTCGTAGGTCTGGGTGGCGCCGGCCACCGGCTGGACGTAGTCGTAGGCGCTGGCGGTCACCCCGAACAGCCAGTAGCGATAGGGAACATCGTAATGCGCCGTCCAGCTGTCGGTGGACTGGCCGGCGGCGTTGAACACGCCCTTGCCCAGGCTGACGTAGAACAGGTCGTTCACGTGCAACGGGTTGTCCCACGACACCGTGCCGTTGGCCTGCATCTTGCCGGTCGCCTTGCTGCCGGCATCGTCCAGGCTCAGGCTGGCGCGCAGGCGCCGGTGCTGCTGCCAGGCAATGGCCAGGTCGCTCTCGCCCGGCCCAACGCCCTCGCCCTGCGCCGGGGCGATCTGGATATCCGCCGTCACCGTCGGCACCCGCTGGAAGTTCTCCAGCCCCTGCTCGATATCGCGCAGATTGAGCAATGCCCCGCTGTGCGTGGGCACCGCGTTCCACACCGCCGCATGCGCCGTCGCCGGCGTGGTGAAGCCCACCGCGTGCACGTAACCGGGCACCAGCGATAACCGCAACGTGCCGCCAGTGAGATCCTGTGGCGCCGCCAGCACCCGCGTGGTCACATAGCCACGCGCAATCACCGCGTTCTGCACCCGCGTCATCACCAGATTGATGCCCTCGGTGCCCAAGCAGCGTCCGGTCGCCGGATCCTGCTTCGGATCGGCCGCCTTCAAGGCCCAGGCAAACGCCTTGGCCTGCGTGCCATCAAGGACGATATGGTTGATCCGGAAACACGGCGACTCCTGCGCCGGCAGGCGTTGCACGCCATCGACCGGCGCGGCTTGCAACCGCACATCCGGCCGGGCCTCCTGCTGCTCGCGCAACACCCGCTCGCGCTCTTGCTGCAACAGCAACTGCTGCGCCGCAGGATCGCTGGCCTGTTGCGCCAACACCGGCGAACCAACCCCTGCCAATAAGGCAATACACCACTTGGCGCGATTGCGCGCCATCCCCTTCCTGCGAATATCCATCTATGGATGAAGCGCTCCAGCCCAGTGACACAATCAAACAACAACCGAGCCTGCGCCGGTCCCCTTTGTCTACATAAGAATACTCAGCGGCCTGACGGAGGCACAGACACGATGGATATTTGTCTACCAAAAGAGACGAAATGTGCGCGACTTCCAGGGTACTTATCCCAACACATGGCCGCGTGTCGGTGCTAAAGACTTGAGCCGCTGAAACGCATCGGCCTTCACCGCATGCCGCGCTCAATCCATCGACACATGAGCACGCCAACTAGGGCGGCCGTGCGAAGGTGGAAGCGGTCCGGCAAGTGACGGATCGTTAGCCCTGGCAGAGCTCGCCGAGCGACTAGGCCCCGTCATCAATTAAGTAAAACCGCGTTGTCCACATTGGAAGCAGACACATCCAGATTGCCCGCGCGCAGCACGCCCTGGTTGAGCAGATCGCCGTCGGTGTGCACGGACAGGGTGCCGTTGGCGATCAGTTGCCCGGTATTGGTCAGGCTTTCGTGCAGGTTCAGGCTCAGATCGCCCTGGGATTGCACTTGTCCATCGCCACTGAGCGCGCGCGCGGCCAGGAACTGGTTGCCTTGCGAACGCAGCATGCCAGCGGTGTTGGTCAGCGCGTCGGCATGGGTGTTCAAGCTGCCGCCGGAGGCGATCCGTCCACCGCTGTTATCCAGCCCCGCGCTCAATTGCACGCTGCTGGCGCCGTTGCTGAGCACCTGGCCCTGCTGGTTGTTCAGCGCCTGCGCCTGCAGTTGCAGTTGTCCGGCCTGTACGCCCAGCGTGTTGCCGGCAGTGAGGGTGTTGCGGTTGTCCAGCGTCGCCGCGGTGAGGCTCAACAAACCATTGGCCGCGAGCAACCCGGCCTGGTTGTTCAGATCGCCGCCCAGGGTCAGGGCCAGGGTCTGCCCACCTTGGACCCGACCGCCCGCGTTGTTCAACGTCGCCGCGTTCAACGCCAGATTGCCCGCCGCGCTCAGGCTGCCGGCAGCGCTGTTGTCCACGCTGCTCAACCCCAGCCGCGCATCACCCTGGGCAAAGACGACGCCACCGCGATTGTCCAGGCTGCCGCCATCCACTTGCAGACGACCACCGGCCAACAGGCCACCGTTGGCCCCGGAGCCAGTGTTGACGATGGCCTGGCCGTCGGTTTGCACCGATAGGTCGGTCTTGGACTGCACCCGCCCACCCGCGTTGAGGAGGGGACCGCTGTGCACGGACAGTGCGCCGCTCTGGCTACCCAGGGTGCCGCTGCTGTTATCCAGCGTCTGCCCCTGGGTGTCCACGCTCAGCGTGCCGCCGACCACGCTGCCGCTCCGGTTGGATAGCCCAGCGCTTTGCAGTTGCGCAGCACCGTTCGCCTGGAGGATGCCCGCGTCGTTATCCAGGGCTCCGCCGAGCTGCGCGCTCATGTCACCACCGGCCACGACCGTGCCGGTACTGCTGTTATCCAGCGTGCCGGCCGTCAGGGCCAGTTGGCCGCCGCTGGAGATCACCCCGTGTGCGTGGTTGTCCAGTGCGCCGTCCACCTGCACCTGCAAGGCGTTGCCGGCGGCCGAGACGATGCCGCCCTGGTTCGCCAGACTGGCCGCGTTGAGCTGCCCGGCGCCGCCCAGCAGGAGCTTGCCTTGCTGGTTCTGCAGATCCTGCGCAATACGCAGCGTCGACAGGCCCTGACCCGCCGCCTGCACGCTGCCCTGCACGTTGAGCAGGCGCTGCGCGTGCAAGGCCAGCACGCCATTGCTACCGATCGCGCCGCCGGTATTGTCCAGCGTCCCGCCAACGTTGAGGTTCAATGCCTGGGTGCCGCTGGCGGTCAGGTGGCCGCCGGCGGTGCTGAGCGTGCCGGTGGTGATCGCGATGGTCTGCGCCGTGGTGGTGCCATGGCTCAGGTCGGTACTTTGCCCGGTGATGCCCAGGGTGCCATTGCTGACGATGCTGCCGCCGCTGCCACTCAGCGTGTCCGCCGCAATCTGCAATTGTCCGTTGCCGGCGTGCTGGATGGCGCCCTGCGTGTTGTTCAGCGATGTCGCTTGCACGGTCAGATCGCCATTGCTGGCCACTGTGCCGCCGGCGTTGTTCAACGCCTGCGCGTGCAGCACGCTGGCGGCATTGCCGCTGGCCACGATCCGCCCACCTGCGCTGTTGTCCAGCGTGCCGGCCTGCACCTGGAGGCTGGCCGCGCCCAGGGTGCCCTGGCGTTGATCCACCGTGTTGGCCGTCAAGGTGAGCGCGGCGCTGCTGACGATGCTGCCTTGCGTGTTGGTCACGCCGTTGGCGGTGAGCGCCAGTCCCTGGCTGCCAGTGTGGCTGAGGGTGCCGTGGGCGTTGATCAATTGGTCCGCGCTGATGGACAGCAGGCTGCCGTTGCTGGCCACGGTGCCCTGGGTGTTGTCCAGTTGCCCGCTCACCACGATGTCGCTCTCGGCGCTGCCCGCCGCGGTGAGAGTGCCGCCGCGGTTGGACAGCGCGCCGGCCTGCAAGACCAGCGCACCATTGCCGGCGATGCTGCCGCCGTCGTTGTCCAGCGCACCGCTCAGATGCAGCGTCATGGCCTGGTCGCCGGTGGCCATCACGTGACCGCCCGCGGTGTTCAAGGTGTCGGCGAAGAGGGTGATCTGTTTGGCCTGGGTCGTGCTGCCCGCGCCCAGTTCCAGATCGCCGCCGCTCAGTTGCAGGCTCCCTTGCGTCAGCACCTTGCCGCCGGCGCCCTGCAGGGTCTGCGCGGCCACGCTCAAGGTGCCGTCGCCGGCGTGCTCGATCGCGCCCAAGGTGTTGTCCAGTGTCGCCACGCGCACGCTGACGTCGCCGCTGGCGGCCAGGCGACCGCCCTGGCTGTTATCCAACAGGCTCGTCGCTCCGATCTGCAACGCCGCACCGCCAGCGGCGAGCACGCTGCCGCCGCGATTGAGCACGCTGTCGGCCTGGACCATCACCGCGCCATTGGCCGACAGTGTCCCGGCCGTGTTGTCCAGGGTGCCGCCGATGGTCAGTTGCGCCCCGTCGTGGCCGGCCGCCAGCAGCGTGCCGCCGCCGTTGTCCAGCGCGCCGGCCTGCAGGGTGATCCCCGCGTTGCCGAGCAGGCGACCGCCATGGTTGTTCAAGCCACCCTGCACCTGCAGGGCAAGCGTCTGCGTGCCCAGCGAAGTCAATTGGCCACCAGCGGTGCTCAGGCTATCGGCGTGGATGCCGATCCACTGCGCCGACGTGTTGCCCGCGCTCAGGTCGATTGCACCGCCGCTCACCGTCAATCCGCCGTTGCTGAGCAGCCGGCCACCGCTGCCGGCCAGACTGCCGGCGGCGATGCGCAACATCCCGCTACCAGCCTGCTGCACCTGGCCGTTGGCATTGCCAAAGGTACCGGCCCCCAGGCTCAGATCGCCATTGCTGGCGATACTGCCACCGGCGCCGTTGTCCAGCAGATCGCGCACTTGCACGCTGGCCGCCTGCGTGCCGGTGGACAGCAAGCTGCCGCCGCGGTTGTCCAGGCTGTCGGCTTGTACATCCAGCATGCTGGCGCTCGTCGTGGCGGCGCGATGGTCGATGCTGCCAGCCCGCCAGACCAGCGCACCCGGCGTGGCGATCTGGCCGCCGGCACCGGACCAGTCCTGTGCGGTCAGGCTCAGCCCTTGGGCGCCGCTGTGGGTGATGTGCCCATTGACGTTGAGCACCGTCTGCGCGTCCAGTTGCCACGCCGCCGCGTTGCTGGACAGCACGCCGCCAGTGTTGTCCAGCAGGCCCTGCACGTGCCAGGCCGTCGCATCGCTGCCGCCATGGCGCAGGCTGCCACCTTGGTTGCTCAACGAAGCCGCGTTCAAGCCCAGCGCGTTGGCCACGTCCAGGTGGCCCTGGTCGTTGACCAGCGCACCCAGTTGCAAATCCGCATCGCCGTACACCGCCAGGGTGCCGGCCTGGTTGCGCAGGTCTCCGCGCACGCTCAGCGCGGCCACGCCCAGACGTCCGGCGCTGTTGTCCAGCCCGGAAGCCACCGACACGGCGATCGGGCCAGCACCATCGATGCGCCCGCCGTCGTTATCGAGCGCACCGGCGATGCTCAACAGGCCTGCGGCCAGCGGCGCGCCGGTCGTGGTTTGGCCGCTGCCGGAGTTTGGCGTCGTGCCGCCACCGGACGTGGTGCCAGCGCCGCCGGTGCCGCCGCCGCCGCTCGTCCCAGTGCCCGTGCCAGTTCCGGTGGCAGGCGTGTTCCCCTGTCCGTCGCTGCCGGCCACCGTCCCCAGGCTGCCCTGGGCGCGGTTGCTCAGGCTGCCTGCATTCACTCCCAGTGCTTGCAGGCCGGTCTGCTCGATCTTGCCACCCTGGTTGCGCAACGTCGCCGCCGCGATCTGCAAGCGCTGCGCATTGAGCGTGCCACCGCTGTTGTCCACATCCGCGGCGGTGTTGACCTGCAAGGTGCCACGCGCACTGACCACGCCGGCATTGGCGATGCCGCCGCTGGCCGCGATCTGCGTGTCCTGCTGCGATTGCAGCGCACCGCTGTTCTGCAGACGGCCGTCCACCGTGACCACCAGTTCGCCCGCCTGCGCGCCCAGGTTGCCCGCGTTGCGCACACCCACGCCGTGCTCGTTGCCGATCAGCCAGATCTTGTTGGCGAACATGCCACCCAGCGCCCCGACATCCAGCGCGAACGTCGGCGCCGTGCCGCTGGCCGCCTGCGCGGTGATCTGGTGTTGATCGGCGCTGACCACGTTGCTGCCGAGCACCGCCTGCACTTGATTGGCCCAGATCCCCGCGTTGACCTGCACCGCACGCGCCAGCAGGCCGGTGTAGTCGGCGCCACGGCTATCCAGGCCGGCGCCGGTAATCTGGATCGTCCCGCCGCTCACCCGATACCCATCCAGCGCACCGTTGGAGACCAGCGGTGTGCCGGTGGTCAGCGTGACCCGGCTGGCGTTGAGGAAGCCGCCGCCATCGACCTGGATGCCCGCCGGATTGGCGATGACCACTTCCGCCCGCGCCCCGGCCACTTCCACGTAGCCACCCAGTTGGCTGACCGGCCCGTTGACCTCGTTGAGGATCACCTTGGCGCCGGTGGACAGCCACGGATTGCCCTGCACCCAACCGCCCAGTTGGGTCTGGCTCTGCACGGGGGAGTTGTTGAGGATCGCTCCCTGCCGGCCCACGTCGAACTGGCTGTAGCTGTTGCGCTACACCCCCGCCGCCGAGGGCGTGGTGATGTTCACCAGCGGCACGCCATTGGCGGCGTTGAGCACCGTCGGGCGCTGCGCGCCGGGTGCAGTGGGATCGCCCACGATGCGCCCCATCGCCTGCGCCTGCGCCGCACCGGACATCCCCACACCTGCAAGTACCCAGCACAGCGCCCAGCACAGGCGGGTCATCCGTGTCGGGCCCGCGTCCGCGCCACGCAACGCACTGCCCGCCGGGCGGCGCACCTGTTCCGAGGCGACCTGCCACACGCGCAGCGCCCGGTTGAACACCAGTCGATAGATGCGATTCATGTCACTGCTCCTTGTGAGCGCTTAAAGGTGCCAGGTCAGGCTGAGGCCGAACGTGCTGTAAGAAATGGGCAAATGCGCCGGATGCTGTAGCGGTGCGCCGACGAAACCATCCACGCTGATGTGCTGCCAATTGCCGCGCAGGCCCAACGCCAGACCGGTCAGCTCCTGACCCGCCTGGAATTGCGCCGACGGCCCGCCGATCCGCCCGGTATCGGCAGCCAGATAGGCTTCCAGGCCGCTGCCCAGTACCAGGTCCAGTTCGTTGCGCAGCAGCCAGCCGCGCTCGCCGCTGAGCGTCAATTCACCATCGAAGCCGCGCACCGTGTAGCGCCCGCCGATGGCAAAGCGGTCCTGCGGCGATAGCGGCGTGCGGTTCCACTGCGCGCGCCAGGCGGCGGTGTAGCGCAGACGCTGGCCACCAAGCTGGAACGGCACCACCAGTTGCGCATCGGCCAGGATCAAGGCCATCCGCGAGGTCCCGTCCAGCGGCAACTGCGGTGCGAAGGCGTGCGCGCGCTCCTCCGGCGAACGCAGCGCGCCGAACGCCCCGGTGCCGCGGCGATAGGCCACACTGCCATCCAGCGTGGCCTTGCCCAGGAACTGCCGATCGGTCAGCCCCAGTTCCCAGCCGGCGGTGCGCCGACGCTGCACCAGAATCTCGGTGTCGTCGATGGCGCTGTTGGATTGCCGCCACCAGCCACGCCCATACACCCCGATCTTGGTCTTGGCATTGCGCAGCAGCAGACGATCCACACGCGCTTCGGCATTGCGGCTGCGGCCGCTGTAGTCGTAGGTCTGGGTGGCGCCGGCCACCGGCTGGACGTAGTCGTAGGCGCTGGCGGTCACCCCGAACAGCCAGTAGCGATAGGGAACATCGTAATGCGCCGTCCAGCTGTCGGTGGACTGGCCGGCGGCGTTGAACACGCCCTTGCCCAGGCTGACGTAGAACAGGTCGTTCACGTGCAACGGGTTGTCCCACGACACCGTGCCGTTGGCCTGCATCTTGCCGGTCGCCTTGCTGCCGGCATCGTCCAGGCTCAGGCTGGCGCGCAGGCGCCGGTGCTGCTGCCAGGCAATGGCCAGGTCGCTCTCGCCCGGCCCAACGCCCTCGCCCTGCGCCGGGGCGATCTGGATATCCGCCGTCACCGTCGGCACCCGCTGGAAGTTCTCCAGCCCCTGCTCGATATCGCGCAGATTGAGCAATGCCCCGCTGTGCGTGGGCACCGCGTTCCACACCGCCGCATGCGCCGTCGCCGGCGTGGTGAAGCCCACCGCGTGCACGTAACCGGGCACCAGCGATAACCGCAACGTGCCGCCAGTGAGATCCTGTGGCGCCGCCAGCACCCGCGTGGTCACATAGCCACGCGCAATCACCGCGTTCTGCACCCGCGTCATCACCAGATTGATGCCCTCGGTGCCCAAGCAGCGTCCGGTCGCCGGATCCTGCTTCGGATCGGCCGCCTTCAAGGCCCAGGCAAACGCCTTGGCCTGCGTGCCATCAAGGACGATATGGTTGATCCGGAAACACGGCGACTCCTGCGCCGGCAGGCGTTGCACGCCATCGACCGGCGCGGCTTGCAACCGCACATCCGGCCGGGCCTCCTGCTGCTCGCGCAACACCCGCTCGCGCTCTTGCTGCAACAGCAACTGCTGCGCCGCAGGATCGCTGGCCTGTTGCGCCAACACCGGCGAACCAACCCCTGCCAATAAGGCAATACACCACTTGGCGCGATTGCGCGCCATCCCCTTCCTGCGAATATCCATCTATGGATGAAGCGCTCCAGCCCAGTGACACAATCAAACAACAACCGAGCCTGCGCCGGTCCCCTTTGTCTACATAAGAATACTCAGCGGCCTGACGGAGGCACAGACACGATGGATATTTGTCTACCAAAAGAGACGAAATGTGCGCGACTTCCAGGGTACTTATCCCAACACATGGCCGCGTGTCGGTGCTAAAGACTTGAGCCGCTGAAACGCATCGGCCTTCACCGCATGCCGCGCTCAATCCATCGACACATGAGCACGCCAACTAGGGCGGCCGTGCGAAGGTGGAAGCGGTCCGGCAAGTGACGGATCGTTAGCCCTGGCAGAGCTCGCCGAGCGACTAGGCCCCGTCATCAATTAAGTAAAATTAACTGATGCGACCCGGTCGATGGCGCCGAGGAAGTTGCAGGCCGTCTTGTCGTATCGGGTGGCAATGGCCCGGTACTGTTTGAGTTTGGCAAAGAAGTTCTCGATCAGATGTCGATCCCATTGATCGTCTCGCAGGGCGTCGCGACGTGCCATGGCAGAATGAGGCGGAAAGGGGCAACAAGCATCGCCTATCCGCCGAGCAATTGATGACAGGCCCTAGGCGTCGAGCCCACTCAAAACGGCTTCGCCAGCACCAACCAGATCACCACCAGCAACACCAATACCGGCACCTCGTTGAACAGCCGCAGCGCGCGCGAGGACGGCAGCGCCTGCTGCCCTACCCACTTGAGCCAGCGTCCGGTGAACACATAGTAGGCCAGCATCAACGCCACCAAGCCCAGCTTGGCGTGCAACCAACCGCTGTGGTCCGGCACGACCATGGTCGGGAAATTTGGCAGCACCTTATAGCCTAGCCACAGCACCAATCCCAGTAACAACGCCAGACCGAACATGCTGTGGCCGAAACGGTACAGACGACGCCCCATCAGTGCCAGCCGCTCCTGCACCTGCGGCTGGCCCGTGCTCTCGGCCGCGTTGACCAGGATGCGCGGCAGGTAGAACACCGCCGCCATCCAGGCGATCACGAACAGCAAATGCAAGGACTTGATCCACAGATAGAGTTGCATGCGCTGGCTCCAGGTCGCTGGCGTAGGATGTCGTGCCATTTTGTCCCATTCGTCCCGCGACCGCACGGACCCACGCGCGCATGCACAAACAATACGACGCCGACTACTTCCAACGCTGGTACCGCCGCGACGGCATCGGCAATGCCGCGCGTCTGGCACGCAAGGTCGCACTCGCCATCGCGCAGGCCGAGTACTACTTGGAACGCCCGATCCGCAGCGTGCTCGACATCGGCTGCGGCGAAGGGGCTTGGCGCGCGCCGCTGCTGAAACAACGCCCCAAGCTGCGCTACCTCGGTTTCGACAGCAGCGACTATGCGGTCGCCCGCTATGGCCGCCAACGCAACCTGCACCCGGCGCGCTTCGGCGATTTCGCCTGGCTGCGACCGTGCGCCCCGGTGGATCTGCTGGTGTGCTCGGATGTCCTGCACTACGTCCCCAGCCGCGAATTGCGCCAGGGCCTGCCAGGCCTGGCCGAGCTGTGCGGCGGGGTCGCATTCCTGGAGACCTTCACCGCGCAGGACGACTTCGATGGCGACCATGCCGAGTTCCAGCCACGTGCAGCACGCTGGTACCGACGCCAATTTGGTGCAGTCGGCTTGCGCCCGGTGGGCAGTCACTGCTGGCTGAGCCCCGCGATGGCGGGCGATGCAGCGGCGCTGGAGACGACAGGTCCGCCCCCCTGTTAAGGAGCAACCGACCGCGATAGGTTATGCTGCACAGCAGCATACGCTCAGGATGGGAACACCGGCATGCTTTACCAATTGCACGAACTGACCCGCAACCTGCTCGCGCCCTGGGTCCACCAGGCCGAGGCCAACGCCAAGATCTTCTCCGACGCCAACAGTATATGGTCGACGCTGCCGGGAGCCGACCGGTTCGCCGCCAGCAACGAGCTACTGCATCGTCTGGGCAAGGACTACGAGAAACCGGCTTGGTCTTTGGATCATGTCGAAATCAACGGCCACGCGCTGCCGATCGTCGAGCAGGAAGTCCTGCACAAACCGTTCTGCCGCCTGCTGCGCTTCAAGCGCTTCAGCGACGACACCGCCATCGTGGACAGCCTCAAGCAGCAACCCGCCGTGCTGGTGGTGGCGCCGCTGTCCGGCCACCATGCCACGCTGCTGCGCGATACCGTGCGCACCCTGCTACGCGACCACAAGGTCTACGTCACCGACTGGATCGATGCACGCATGGTGCCGCAGAGCGAAGGCGACTTCGGCCTGGACGACTATGTCGACTACGTGCAGGAATTCATTCGCCATATCGGCGCCGCATCGCTGCACGTGATGAGCGTGTGCCAGCCGACCGTGCCGGTGCTGGCGGCGGTGTCGTTGATGGCCGCGCGCGGCGAAGTCACACCGCGCTCGCTGGTGATGATGGGCGGGCCGATCGATGCTCGACACAGCCCCACCGAGGTCAACAACCTGGCCACGCGCAACACGCTGTCCTGGTTCGAGCACAACCTCATCCACACCGTGCCGTCGGCGTATCCCGGCCATGGCCGCCAGGTGTATCCGGGCTTTTTGCAGCACATCGGTTTTCTGGCGATGAACCCGAGCCGGCATTTCATGTCGCACTGGGATTTCTACGCCAACCTGATCAAAGGCGATTTGCAGGACGCTCAGGCGCACCGCCGCTTCTACGACGAATACAACGCGGTGCTGGACATGCCGGCCTCCTACTATTTGGATACGATCCGGGTGGTGTTCCAGGAGTTCCTGCTGCCGCGTGGGGAATGGACGGTCGGCGGCGAACGCGTGGATCCATCGGCGATTCGCGACACCGCACTGCTCAGTATCGAAGGCGAACTGGACGATATTTCCGGCCTCGGCCAGACCGCGGCGGTACACGAGCTGTGCACCGGCATCGCCGCGCAGCGCCGCCAGCATCTGGAAGTGAAAGGCGCCGGCCATTACGGCATTTTCAGCGGCCGCCGCTGGCGCGAGATCGTCTATCCGCAGGTACGCGCCTTCATCGCCGCCAATGCCGGTGCAGCCAAGGCTGCGGTGCCGGTCGGCAACATCAGCCCACTGAAGCAACGTCGCAACAACGACAAGACACGCTGAACACACCGCCATGGCGGCATAGGGGATGAGCGCTGACGCGGTGAAACCCGCCGCGTCGTCAATGCATTGGCAGCGACCAGCGCTTCGGTGAAAATCGAACGACCTTCGACCGGATCACGCCAATGCCATTGCGCTCGCCTCTGCTCGTCCTCGCGCTGCTTTGCTCGACCACGGCAGCCAACGCAGCTACGGCTTAAACCAAGCAGATACCTTATCGCAGTCCGCAGCAGATTCTGGATGCCTCAAAGCCCAGCGATTGGCGTAACTTGGACCCGGCCAACACGCTCTATTTGGAAGCAGTTGCTGCGGACCGATACGCAGAGGTTCCGCGACGTGGTCGCAGCGTGGCGCAACCGTCATGACGATTTCTACAAGCGCCCGGTTTGGCATATCGACCTTTGCAACGTACCGCTACCGGTGCGCACGCCACCGCACTGAGGCCAAGCCAGCGCGCGTTTGCGCTGGCACGACTGCACGCTATTTTTGGACAACACACTCAGACCGGCGCCGCGCTGCGGCGCTGGACTTGCGAACATCGCCGCTCCCGCATTCACTGCACCGGGGTCAATACCAGATCCTGGAAGTCGAAACTGAAATCCGTCAACGGCGAAATCGCCTGCATGCGCGCCTGGCGCACTTTGCCGTCGGCGTTGAGGGCGAAGCTCAGGAAAGCATCGGCATTGAGCGAGCGATCGCGCCAGCGCACGATGAAGGTGTCGTGCTGCCAATGCTCCAGGCTACCCACCAATTGCGCGGTCTTGCTGAAACGCAACTCCAGCCTCTTACCCTCTAGACGCACCATCACCTCGCCATACCAGGGGTCGCGGTAAGTGCCGGCATAACCGGCCAATGGCAGCGAGGGTTTGGACTTGGCATCGCGTGCGGCCACATGCTTGGCCCAATCCGCGTCGGCGCCGGCATCGGCCTTGGCCTCCGCCGCGGCATACGCCGCAGTCCAATCGGTCGCTTGCGCGCCAAGGTAGGCATCGAGCACCTGCAGGGTGATCGCATTGAAAGCCGCACCGACCTCCTGGTTGGTCAGCACGATCACGCCCAGCTTGCGCTCGGGCACCAGCGTCAATCGCGACACCATGCCCGGCCAGCCACCGGTATGCCAGACCAGCTTGGCGCCACGGTAGTCGCTCAGGCTCCACCCCTCGCCATAGCCGGCGAAGTTCGGCTTGGCCGGCAGCAACTCCGGCACGCTCGGCTCGGAGATCGCGATTGGAGTGATGACCTGCCACATCTCCTGCTGGCGCTGCGCACTGAACAAGCGCCGCTCCTGCCCGTCGAGCGAAGGCAAGCGGCCACCGTCGAGCTGCACCAGCATCCACTTGGCCATGTCGTGCACATTGGCATAGATGCCGCCGGCACCGGAATTATTGGACCAGGTCAACGGCGACACCGTGCGCAACTGGCGAAAGTCGAACTTGGCATGACCGACCGCCGCCTGATCGCCCGCCTGTAGATGATCGCTGTTGATGCGTGCGCCCTGCATGCCCACGGGCACGAAGATGCGCTGCTGCACGAACGCCGCGTAGCTCTGCCCGGAGACCTGCTCGATCAACTTCTGCGCCACGGCATATAGGATGTTGTCGTAGGCGTAGCGGTCGCGGAAGCCCCCCTTCAGCGGCACATGCGCCAACCGCCGCACCACCTCCTCGTTGCTGTAACTGGTGGCAGGCCAGCCAGCGCACGATGAAGGTGTCGTGCTGCCAATGCTCCAGGCTACCCACCAATTGCGCGGTCTTGCTGAAACGCAACTCCAGCCTCTTACCCTCTAGACGCACCATCACCTCGCCATACCAGGGGTCGCGGTAAGTGCCGGCATAACCGGCCAATGGCAGCGAGGGTTTGGACTTGGCATCGCGTGCGGCCACATGCTTGGCCCAATCCGCGTCGGCGCCGGCATCGGCCTTGGCCTCCGCCGCGGCATACGCCGCAGTCCAATCGGTCGCTTGCGCGCCAAGGTAGGCATCGAGCACCTGCAGGGTGATCGCATTGAAAGCCGCACCGACCTCCTGGTTGGTCAGCACGATCACGCCCAGCTTGCGCTCGGGCACCAGCGTCAATCGCGACACCATGCCCGGCCAGCCACCGGTATGCCAGACCAGCTTGGCGCCACGGTAGTCGCTCAGGCTCCACCCCTCGCCATAGCCGGCGAAGTTCGGCTTGGCCGGCAGCAACTCCGGCACGCTCGGCTCGGAGATCGCGATTGGAGTGATGACCTGCCACATCTCCTGCTGGCGCTGCGCACTGAACAAGCGCCGCTCCTGCCCGTCGAGCGAAGGCAAGCGGCCACCGTCGAGCTGCACCAGCATCCACTTGGCCATGTCGTGCACATTGGCATAGATGCCGCCGGCACCGGAATTATTGGACCAGGTCAACGGCGACACCGTGCGCAACTGGCGAAAGTCGAACTTGGCATGACCGACCGCCGCCTGATCGCCCGCCTGTAGATGATCGCTGTTGATGCGTGCGCCCTGCATGCCCACGGGCACGAAGATGCGCTGCTGCACGAACGCCGCGTAGCTCTGCCCGGAGACCTGCTCGATCAACTTCTGCGCCACGGCATATAGGATGTTGTCGTAGGCGTAGCGGTCGCGGAAGCCCCCCTTCAGCGGCACATGCGCCAACCGCCGCACCACCTCCTCGTTGCTGTAACTGGTGGCAGGCCAGGAACAGCAGATCGCCAGCGCCCAAGCTCAATCCGCTCCGGTGCGCCAGGAGATCGCGCACGCGCATCTCGCGTGTCACGTAGGGATCGGACATCTGGAACCAAGGCAAATGCTCGACGACGCGATCATCCAGACTCAGCTTGCCCTCGTCGGCCAAGATCGACAGCGCCGCAGCGGTAAACGCCTTGGTGTTGGAGGCGATGGCGAACAGGGTCTGCGCATCCACCGGCTCCGGCTTGCCCAATTCGCGCACACCGTAGCCGCGCTCCAGCACCACCTGCCCGTCCTTGACAATGGCAATGGCGATACCGGGGACGTCGAACTGTTTGCGGACCCGCTCCACACGCGCATCCAGATCCTGCAACGACGGCGGCAGCACGGGGGTCGGCACCTGCGCCTGCGCGCTGACACTCATCGCCAACAGCAGGCCACAGCCCATCGATATACTTTTCAAATCCATCGCTCCTGAAGGGAACCTACACATGGTCGCGGGCGCATCACCGACTCCACCCGCAACAGATACGCAGCGCAGTGTAGGCCAGGACACGAAGCGACGGCAGCGCCAGAGAGTGAAGTCACCCGCATCGTGGACGCGAACCGCAGCACAACATCGATTCGGCAGTTGATCGATTCGCCCGCGCCGGGCTGAGCGCGTGCGAACAACCTCCTGCCGATGCCATCCACACGTCGCGAGGATGCGGTAAAACCCTCAAATAATCGCGACATCGGTGATCGCAACACCCGACGCGGTGGCGGTTTCTCCCTCACGTATCCACTGGACCCACGCAATGCAGATCAAGCAGACCGTAGAACGCATTCCCGGCGGCATGATGCTCGTCCCCTTGTTTCTTGGAGCAGCGCTGCATAGCGTATGGCCGCAAGTGGGCACATGGTTCGGCGGATTCACCCAAGGGTTGGTCACGGGCATCGTGCCGATTCTGGCAGTGTGGTTTTTCTGCATGGGCGCGTCGATCCAGCTGCGCGCCGGCGGTCGGGTGCTGCGCAAATCCGGGGTGCTGTTGCTGACCAAGATCGCGGTGGCATGGCTGGTAGCGGTCGTCGGCGCGCAGCTGCTACCACCAAACGGGATCGAGGCGGGCCTGTGGAAGGGCCTGTCGGTGCTGGCCCTGGTCGCAGCAATGGACATGACCAACGGCGGCTTGTTCGCCTCGGTCATGCAGCAGTACGGCGCGCCCGGCGAGGCCGGCGCGGTGGTACTGATGTCGCTGGAGTCCGGGCCGCTGGTCACCATGCTCATCCTGGGCAGCGCCGGTGTCGCCACGTTCGAACCACGCCTGTTGGTGGGTGCGGTGCTGCCACTGCTGGTGGGTTTCGGACTTGGCAATCTGGATCCGCAACTGCGCACTTTGTTCAGTCGCGCGGTGCCCGCGCTGATTCCGTTCTTCGCCTTCGCGCTCGGCAATACATTGGATTTACACGCCATCGTCGAAGGTGGTCCGGCGGGGATTCTGCTCGGCCTGCTGGTCGTCTTCGTCACCGGCATCCCGCTGCTGCTGGCCGACCGGCTGCTGGGCGGTGGCAGCGGTAGCGCAGGCATCGCCGCTTCCGGGACTGCCGGCGCGGCGGTGGCCACACCGGCACTGATCGCGGCAATGGCACCGCAATTCAAGGCGACAGCCCCGGCTGCCACCGTCCTGGTCGCGACGTCGGTGATCGTGACCTCGCTGCTGGTACCGCTGCTCACTGCGCTGTACGCGCGCAGGATCGCACCGGCCTCGGCCACGCAGGACACCAGCCACTGACCTCGCACGCCAGCCAGCCACCGCGCCGATGCCACGCTTTGCGCGACAATAGCCGCATGTCACCCCACCCCACCAGCAAAGCCCAGTTGCAAATTCATTTGTGCGTGTTGCTCTGGGGCATGACCGCCATCCTCGGCAAACTGATCACCCTACCCGCGCTGCCGCTGGTGTGGTGGCGAATGCTGATTGTCGTGCTGGCATTGGCGCTGGTGCCGCGTGTATGGCGTGGACTGGCCGCGCTGAACGCAAAACTGGCACTGGGCTACGCCATGGTCGGCATCCTGGTTGGCCTGCACTGGCTGACCTTCTATGGCGCGATCAAGCTAGCCAATGCCTCGGTCGCGGCGACCTGCATCGCGCTGGCACCGGTATTCACCGCCGTGATCGAGCCGTGGGTGGCCAGGCGTCCGTTCCGTCCCAGCGAATTGGTGTTCGGTCTGGCGGTGCTGCCGGGGGTAGCGCTGGTGGTCGGCGGGGTGCCGCACGGGATGCGTGCCGGGGTCGTGGTCGGCGCGGCATCGGCACTTTTTGTGGCAGCCTTCGGTTCGCTCAACAAGCGCCTGGTCGACCATGCCGATCCGCTCACGGTCACCGCAGTGGAATTGGGCGCAGGCGCTCTCACCCTGACCCTGCTGGCACCGCTACTGCCGTTGGTGCTGCCAGCGTTGAGCGGGCCGTTACTGATGCTGCCGAGCCTGCACGACAGCGTGCTGTTGGTGGCACTGGCACTGCTATGCACGCTGCTGCCGTTCGCGCTGGCGCTGGTGGCGCTACGCCGACTCAGCGCCTACGCGGTGCAGTTGATCACCAACCTGGAGCCGGTCTATGCGATCCTCTTTGCGATCGTGCTGCTGGACGAACAAAAACAACTCACCGCACTGTTCTACCTGGGCGTGACGGTGATCCTCAGTGCAGTGTTCCTGCACCCGCTAATGACCCGCGCCAAACGGGTGCAACATCCCGAGCTGCTAGCCACCAGCGAAGCGAAGAACTCACTTAACTGAGTCGCGCAACAGCACTCATTCGGCCAGAGACACGCAATCGCGGCCGGCACGCTTGGCCTGGTACAACGCCTGATCGGCACGTTTGAGAAATTGCTCGGCGCTCTCGGGCGCGCGTAAGGTGGCCACACCGATACTCGTGGTAATCGGCACGCCAACCCGCAATAAACCCGTTTCCTCGCGTATTACTTCGCACGTATGCACTGCCTGTTCCGTTTGCATCCACGGCAACAGGATCGCGAACTCCTCGCCGCCGTAGCGCGCCACAAGGCCGTCAGACGGCACATGCAGGCGCAACATCCGCGCCAACGCCAACAGCACCTCGTCGCCCTTGTCGTGACCATGCAGGTCGTTGATGCTCTTGAAGTAATCCAGATCCAGGATAGCCAAGCTGAGCGCTGTGGCATTCATCTGCGCCGACTCAACCTCCACCATCAACGCGGTGGCAAAGGCGCGGCGGTTGAGCAGACCGGTCAGCGGATCGGTGCGTGCCTGTTCGAGCAGGTCGGCATTGAGCATTTCCAGCGACGATTGATATCGCAACAACTGCTGTTCGTACCATTCGCGCTCGCGCAACTGCAGCGACAGCGCATGGCTGGTGCGGCGCAGTTCGATCAAATGCATCACCTGCCGCGACAGCGCCTGTAGCGCCGCCACCTGGCTCGGGTCCAACGTGCGTGGGCGGTTATCCAGCACGCACAACGTGCCGACCGCCAACCCATCACCGGTCAACAATGGGGCGCCGGCATAGAAACGCACGCCTCCCTCGGTCACCAAGCGATTGGACTTGAAACGCGGATCCTCGGCGGCGTCGGGAACGATCATGACCTGCTGCGGCGACAAAATAGTATGGCCGCAGAACGATTCGTCGCGCGATGTACTCAGCAGATTGACATTACGCTGCGATTTCAACCATTGACGCTCCTCGTCCACCAACGAGATCAACGCCGAAGGGGTATCGCAGAGACTGGCGGCGATGTCCACGAGATCCTGGTAGGCGTCTTCCTGCTCGGTATCCAGGATATGCAGGGCGTGCAGGGCGCGCAGACGCGCGGCTTCGTTGTCGGACTTGCAAGGTTTGATCACGGGGTACCGGAGGACGGCGACAAATGTCGCTGCTCAGTATCGCCCAATCCGCAGCCGTTGCCAGCCCCACCACCCGCTGGTCCGCTACCACTGCTGGCGCTGCGGCAGGAGCCCGCGTAGTTCCTGTTCGGTGAGATTGCGCCACTGCCCCGGCTTGAGTGCGCCGAGTTTGATGTTGTCGATGCGCACGCGACGCAACTGGGTGACGCGGTAATCGAACGCCGCCGCCATCAAGCGGATCTGCCGGTTCAAACCCTGCTCCAGCACGATACGGAAGCCGAACTTGGCGATCCGCGCAGTGCGGCACGGCAGGGTCATCTGGTCGTGCACGCGCACGCCGCGCGCCATAGCGCGCAGGAACTCGTCGGTGACCGGCCTGTTCACCGCCACCAGGTATTCCTTCTGGTGGCGGTTCTCCGCGCGCAGAATCTCGTTGACGATGTCGCCGTTGCTGGTCATCAAGATCAGCCCTTCCGAGTCCTTGTCCAGACGCCCGATCGGGAAAATGCGCTGTTCGTGGCCGACGAAATCGACGATGTTGCCCTTGACCTCACGCTCTGTGGTACAGGTCACGCCGACCGGCTTGTTCAGCGCGATATAGACGTGAAGGCGGCCACCTTTGTGCTGGACGCGTGCGCGCAGCGGTTGACCATCGACCTTGACCTCATCGCCCTCGCCCACGACCGAACCGACCCCGCCGGGCAGACCATTGACGGTGACGCGGCGTGCGGCGATCAGGCGATCGGCCTCGCGGCGCGAGCAAAATCCGCTCTCGGCGATGTGCTTGTTGAGGCGAGTGGACATGGAACCGGGGCTGGGAACGGAGAACTCGGGACGAGGCACAGCGGGCAATCAGGCGCAGCGGCGATAAAAGCGCCAGTTGGCCGGCAACCCCTGTCGCGCAGGGGTTTGCACTGAGCGGCACTCGCCGCGTGGCATCAACGCTTGGGTGGCCCCTTGCGCGGCGGACGCTCGCCAGGACGGTCGCCGAAGCGCCCAGATGGACGCGCGGCGGCGGCGTTGGGCTTGCCACCCGGCTTGCCGCCACGCGCGAACTTCGGCTTGAACGGCGCACCGTCGGAGGTGGCGTCGTCGAGCTTGCGCATCTGCAATTGCTGGCCGGAGACCCATACCTTCTTCAGGTGCGTCAACAGCTCGCGCGGCATCTCCACCGGCAAGTCCAGGATCGAGTGATCGTCGTGGATGTCGATGCGGCCGATGTACTTGCTTTCCAGTCCGGCTTCGTTGGCGATGGCACCGACGATGTTGGCCGGCTTCACCCCATGCTGGTGACCGACTTCGATGCGGTAGGTCTCCATGCCCACATCCGGAGCGCCACGCGGCGCTTTCGGCGCTTTGTCGCGACGTGGCGCCTCGAAACTGCCGACATCGCGGTGGTAATCGAAATCACCGCCCTGTACAGGCGCTGGACGCGGCGCACGTTCACCCTCGTCGCGACGGGGTGGGCGGGCCTCGCGCTCGAATTTCTGCTCGAACTTTGCACGTTCCGGACGCTCACCGCGCTCGCGGCGCTCGCCACCAGGCCGCTCGAAACGCTCGCCCTGCGCTGCCGCGCGCGGACGATCCGGGGCCAGCAGTAACGGTGTATCGCCCTGTAGCAGACGCGCCAACGCGGCCGCCACCTCGACCATCGGAATATTCTTATCGGTTTCGAAACGCTGCAGCAGTTCGCGATAGATGTCGATGCCACCCGCCGCGATGGTCTCGCTGATCCGCTCCATGAAGCGACTCACCCGCTGATCGTTGACCGCGTCCACGCTCGGCAATTGCATCTCTTCGATCGGCTGGCGGGTGGCGCGCTCAATCGCGCGCAACATGCCGCGCTCGCGCGGGCTGACGAACAGGATCGCCTCGCCGCTGCGCCCGGCGCGGCCGGTGCGACCGATGCGGTGCACGTAGCTTTCGGTGTCGTAGGGGATGTCGTAGTTCAACACATGGCTGATGCGCTCAACGTCCAGGCCGCGCGCGGCCACGTCGGTGGCGACCAGAATGTCGAGCTTGCCATCCTTGAGTTGCTGGATCACCCGCTCGCGCTGCGCCTGCTGGATATCGCCATTGATCGCCGCCGCCGCCAGACCGCGCGCCTGCAGCTTTTGCGCCAGTTCGTCGGTGCCGGCCTTGGTACGCGCGAAGATGATCATCGCGTCGAACGGCTCCACCTCCAGAATCCGGGTCAACGCATCGAGCTTGTGCAACCCGCTCACCGCCCAGTAGCGCTGACGGATGTTCGCCGAGGTGGTGGTCTTGGAGGCAATGATGACTTCGGCCGGATCGTTGAGATACGTCTGCGCGATCCGCTTGATCGCCGCCGGCATGGTCGCCGAGAACAGCGCTACCTGACGCGATTGCGGCAGCTTCTTCAACACCGCTTCGACGTCGTCGATGAAGCCCATGCGCAGCATTTCGTCGGCCTCGTCGAGCACCAGCGTCTTCAACTCGGACAGGTCCAGGGTGCCGCGGTCGAGATGGTCGATGACCCGTCCCGGAGTACCCACCACCACATGCACGCCGCGCTTGAGCGCGGACAGTTGCTGCACGTAGGGCTGGCCGCCGTACACCGGCAATACCTGGAAGCCGGGAATGGCCGCGGCGTAGCGGTGAAACGCCTCGGCGACCTGGATCGCCAATTCCCGCGTGGGTGCCAGCACCAGGGCCTGCGGCTTGCGCTGGGCGAAATCCAGCCGCGACAGGATCGGCAGCGCGAACGCGGCGGTTTTGCCGGTGCCGGTCTGGGCCTGGCCGAGCAGGTCGCGCCCGGTCAGCAGGGCCGGGATGGTGGCCGCCTGGATCGGCGAGGGCGACTCGTAACCGATCTCGGCGACCGCCTTCATCACAGCAGAACAGAGGCCGAGATCTGCGAACAGCAGCGGCGCGGGGGTATCTTGGGACATGGGAGACTCCGGAGGCGCCGCAGAGAACCGGCAAGCGCAAAGGAGTACATTGTGCGCCTTGGCAGCCCACATGTCGAAAGTAGGTGAAGGCCACCGTTCAGGCGCGACGCCATCGATGCTGTGCCGCGAGGTGCCAACAGCGCACTCGCCGCGACACCACTGACCTGCCCGCTCGGCTCGCGAATGATCGACAATAGGCATCGATTTCCGAGTCCCCCATCATGCAAACCATCGATCTCCAATTAGAAAGCGACTACGTGGAACTGAAACACTTGTTGAAATTGACCGGCCTGTGCGACAGCGGCGGCGGCGCCAAAGCCGTGATCAGCGAAGGTCAGGTGCGCGTGGACGGCGAGGTCGAACTGCGCAAGGCATGCAAGATACGCGCGGGCCAGATGGTGCAACTTGGCGATGTGCACGTGCAGGTGCTGGGCAAGGTCTGAGCACACTTCCCTCACTCCCGGCAGCGCGAGAAGCGCAACGATTTGCGCCACGGCCCCCGCCGTGGCCGCTCTCGGCGCAAGGACACGATGACCCGCTGAATCAGGTATGCGGTGAACACGCGCGCGCATGGAACGCCTCGCCCGGCGACGTGCAGCGCGCGGCGAGAGGATCGAAGTTGTCCCGGCAACACGCAAAACGCGCGTCAAGGCAATTTGCTATCCAGCGCAAGCCGCATAGCTAGGCCGGGATGACACGCGAGGGCGCACCATCACGCGGCCAAGAGCGTACTCAGAACAGCGCCCATACAAATTGCAGGATCGACCATAGCGATGCCACCCAGGCCACGCTGCGCAGATACGGCACACCCAGCGCGTACAGCGGCACGTAGGCCAGGCGCGCCCACACATACAACTGTGCCGCCAGTGCGGTATGCGCACTGCCCTTGCCCAGCAACGTCACCGCCAGCACCCCCGCGGCAAAGAACGGAAACGTCTCCAGGAAATTGCGCAAGGCGCGTTCCAGGCGTCCAGCCACCCCGGTTGGCGGCGGCTGTGGCGTGTCACGCGGGCCAGCGTTCCACTTCAGTCCACGTTGCCCGGTGACGAACACCGCGGCAAGTAGCAATTGCCCGATCCCGAGCAGGATCGCCCAGGCCAGCATGCGGATTTCGAAACTCATCATCGGAACCTCCGGCGGGAACGGGGAACAGCTTGCGACTCAATCCGGCTGCGCGACATGGTAGCCGGCCAGACGCCAGGTTTTGTCCTCATCCAGACGCAGTGACACCAACTCGCGCACCGGCTGCGGCGCATTGGCAAAGCGGCTGGGGAAGCTGATGTTGACATAAGTCCCCGGCGGCACCTGCGAGCCCGCGACGTACTGCACCCGGGCCACGCTGGCGACACCGCGCCCGAGCAACGCACCCAGCCGCGCACGGGCGGTATCCACATCGCGCACGAATGCCGCGCGCGTCACCGCCTTTTTGGTGAGCGCCGAGGCACCGTCCCATAATTCGCCGCTACGGCCAGCATCGACCAGTTGGGCGGCGCGCAGGCCGGCCTGTGCCATTTGCGCATCCTGCTTGGCTAAAGGCCCAGGTGCGGGCACAGCCGCGACGGCATGCTTGGACGGAGCCGGCGGCTTGGACGGGGCGGTTTGGGCGGACACAGGCAGCGCCACGGCGCACAGCAACATGCCGAACAGGCGATGCGACGGCACGGATATCGGCATGGACAACGCTCGCACGCAACGATGATGGGACCGGCAGTCTACGTCGCCGCGGGCCTCGCCGCTCAGGGCATCTCCTCTCCTGGCGCTGCCGGGATGGGGTCAACGACATAGCGCTGCCGATGCCAGGCACGCCAACTGCCCCATAACGCCCAGACGGTCGCGCCAAGCAGCGCGCACAGGCTCACTAGAGAAGCGCTGCGCGCGAGCAACGTCGCGTGCCTGCCAGTGGCGAAATGCAGGAGCACTTCTGCAATCAGGAAGCCGACCAAGGCCAACAGCGCCGGCGGCAGATACAAACGCATCATCAGCTTGGTTCCGGGGGACATAGGTGCACTCCGGGGATCAATACCGGGGACGCTAGCGCCACGCGAATGCCCACAACATGAATGGGCGGCGACGCATCGTGTCCAGGCGCAGCCACCGTTCAGACTCAGAGCGATGCCACGTCGTTCTGCGATAACGGTCTTTCCACCGTGCAGAGCAGATCGGGAAGCTGTCCGTTACCGCTGTGCAGGACGTCCCAATTGGCGGCGACCCGCGCGCGACACCACCATGGCCGCCGGCAGTGCTTCCGGGAACGCTCCGTCCTGGTGGTCAGAACGTACTAGACTGGCCGGCGACCCGCCCGTGGGAACTGCCACATGAACCGCTGCACGCTGTACTACGACCGATTTGCCACGCCAATCGGCGAACTCACCGTCGCCGTTGGGCACGAGGAGAGCGTGCATCATCTGCTGTTCCCGGAAAATCGCTACGACGCGCCGGATCGCGCCAACTGGATCCACGATCCAGCGCCAGTACGCGAAGCGCGCAGGCAATTGCAGGCTTATTTCGACGGCGAACGCACCGGCTTCGAACTGCCATTGGCACCGCATGGCACCGTCTTCCAACGCCGTGTGTGGCAGGCATTGGCCGACATTCCATACGGCGCAACCTGGAGCTATGCGCAGTTGGCGCAGCACCTCGGACAACCGCGTGCGGTGCGCGCGGTCGGCGCGGCAAACGGCCGTAACCCGCTACCGATTCTGTTGCCCTGCCACCGCGTGATCGGCGCCAACGGCACGCTCACCGGCTTCGGCGGCGGCCTACCCACTAAAGCCGCGCTACTGGAACTGGAACGCCGCACCAAGGTTGACACCCACACGCATCGCGGCACGACCACGGCACTGTTCGGCTAACAGCGGCTAACACAACGAAGCGATTCGCTATCGTTTTGCTAGCCACGCTCATGCGCCACGGCGGGGCTATCCGCCATCGACAGCAACACCGCTCCGCGTCACGGTGCGGGTTCTATCTGCCTGGATCGACAGCGTGCGCACGCGCCGCTTCACGCCGAAGCTGAGCCGAAGCTGGCCACAATCTGCACGCATGCGTGCAACACCGCTCATCCATGCGCTGATCGCCTCGCTACATACCACCGGCACAACGCAACGCATGCGACAATCCGCGCATGCACTCGCCAGATCACGCGCAACCGCCACGCCTGCGCCATCGCTTGCGGCCGCTGCTATCGCAGGAAAGCTGGAAACAACGCCTCGTGCTGTGGGGCGGCGCGGTGGCGGTGGCCCTGGTCGCGCTCGTCTTTGCCAAAGCCAGCGACGCCGCCTTCCACCTGTTCCAACGCATCACCGCCCATTCGCGCTGGTGGGCCTTGCTGCTCACCCCTGGCATCTTTGCACTGCTCGCCTGGCTGACCAACGGCGCACTGCGGCCCACGCGCGGCAGTGGCATTCCTCAGGTCATCGCCGCGCTGGAACGCAGCGACCATGCATTCCGACAGGCCAACCTGTCGCTGCGCGTGTCCGCCGGCAAGCTGCTGTTGACCACCCTGGCGCTGCTCGGCGGTGCCTCGATCGGCCGCGAAGGTCCGACCGTCCACGTCGGTGCCAGCCTCATGTACGTGTTCGGGCGCTGGTTCGGCTTTCGCGACTCGCGCCATGCCAGCCACTTCCTACTCGCCGGCGGCGCGGCCGGCATCGCCGCCGCGTTCAACACGCCACTGGCCGGCGTGGTATTCGCCATCGAAGAACTCAGCGGACGTTTCGAGCATCACTTCTCCGGCACCTTGCTCACCGCCGTGATCGTTGGCGGCGTGATCTCGCTGGGCTTGCTGGGCAACTACACCTATTTCGGCAAGGTCGCCACGGCGGGGCTGCCACTTGGCGAGGCGTGGCTGGCGATCTTGCTGTGCGGCGTGGTCGCTGGCCTGCTCGGCGGCGGGTTCGCACGCATGGTCCTGGCGACCGTCGGTGGCAAACCACGCTGGCTGGGCACGTTGCGCCGCCAGCATCCGGTGCTGCTGGCCGCGTTGTGTGGCCTGTCGCTGGTCGTGCTGGGCCTGGTGTTCGGCGCAGGCGCCTTCGGGACTGGCTACGAGCAGGCCCGCAGCCTGGTGCAAGGGCATGCCAGCGTCGGCCACGAATTCGGCCTGATGAAACTCCTGGCGAATTTGGTGTCCTACGTCGCCGGCATTCCCGGCGGCCTGTTCTCGCCAGCGCTGGCGGTGGGTGCCGGTCTCGGCCACAACCTGGCCGTGCTGATGCCGAGCGTGGATCCGCGCATGTTCGTGCTGCTGGGCATGTGCGCCTATCTGACTGGTGTCACCCAGGCTCCCCTGACGTCGGCGGTGATCTCGCTGGAACTGACTGACAGCAGCAACATGTTGCTGCCGATCCTGGCGACAGTCCTGATCGCGCGCGGTGCCTCGGCGCTGGTCTGCCGCACGCCGATCTACAGGGGATTGGCCGAATTGTTGCTGGCGGCGCCGCCACCACCTCCCGCGCCCACGACAGAGGAAAAAACGTCTCTGGTCGCCGACCTGGCTGGAGACCAGGGCGAGGACGCGCCCCCGCGCTGAGCGCCACAGCGCCGCCGTTTTCGTGCAGCCTCCGCCAACCGGGGGATGCGACCCGGCGCAGGCGGTACGGCACGAAACCCGCCGCAGCCTGGCAAACTGCGCAAAAAAAACGCGGCGCAAGCGCCGCGTTTTACGCTGCAGGCGTTGACCTGAACTCAGCCGGCCTTGGCCACCGTCTTCTTGGCCACCGCCTTCTTCACCGCCGGCGCCTTGACCACCGACTTCTTCGCGACCGGCGCAGCAGCGCCCACAGCCACCTTGCTCACGCTGTGCGAGCGCGCATTGCCGTAACTGGCGTTGTAGCGCTTGCCTTTGGCGGTCTTGCGGTCACCCTTACCCATGCTCATCGACTCCTGAATGTATGTGCAAAAAATCCCCGCGCGCGGCGCGGGGTTTGGCGAGGGCAACGCAATTGGCGATCCTCACACAAGATCGATAAGCCTAACACGTGCGCTCAATGGGCGCAGCTGGCGTCGTGCACATGGCTGTGATTCAGGCGCAGATTGAGCAGATGGGCAAGCCCGACGAGGGTGCCACCGAACGTCATGATCACCGCATGCGCCACTGCCGCGTGGTGCAAGGCAGGCACCAGGATCCCGGCCCACACCGACAACAGGCCCAATATCAACAACCCCAGCGCCTGCCAGGCGCGATGCCGACGGTAGCCGAGCAGCAAACTGGACAAGCCAAGGCAGGTGACGAACACCACCATACTCAGCTCCACCCCTTCGCCCAGCCATATCGACAGACCCAACGAGGGCAATAACGCCAGGGCCAACGGCAGCACCGCGCAATGCACAGCGCATAACAACGAACCAGTGGCGCCGAGACGGTCGAGCAAGACACGGAGATTGGAAGGGATAGGCATTGTCGTGAATTTCATGCGAGAACCGCTGCGCAACAACTTGGCAAATACTATCGACGCCTCATTGCATGTGAGCTCCGGCGCGTACACGCAGGCTCGGAGATGGCGCCCTAGCCGTTCGCGCAGCGTGCGCACAGGCCGTGCACTTCCAGGGTCTGCGCCTGCGGCTGGAAGCCCAGCGCCCTGGCACGCCGTTCCAATTGTTCGACCACATCGCGGTCTTCCAGTTCGACCGCGCTGTGGCAGCGATCGCAGATCAGGAACGGCACCGAGTGCTGGGCGCTACTGGGATGATGACAGGCGATAAAGGCATTGACCGATTCGAGCTTGTGCACGAAACCGTTGGCAATTAGGAAATCCAGCGCCCGGTACACGGTGGGTGGCGCATCGGCCCCCACGCTCTTGCCTTCGCGCACCCATTCCAGCAACTCGTAGGCTTTGACCGGGCGCGCCGCCTCGGCGATCAACCGCAATAGATTGGCGCGGATCGGGGTCAAACGCAGACCACGCTCACAACTCACTCGCTCAGCCACCGTGACGAAATCGACCGGGTCATGGACATGGTGCTGGGGATCGATACAGGCGTGCTTCTTGCTGGGCATGGCGGTCTCCGGGGAATCAGCTTCCCGCTGGGATCTTGATGAGCGCGGCATCGATGCGTTTCAACGCCTCGCGGCGGCCGGCCAGGTAGACAGTCTGCGAGATATCCGGGCTGACCTGGGTACCGGTGATCGCCACGCGCAGCGGTTGCGCCACCTTGCCCATGCCGATTTCCAACGCGGCGGCGGTGTCGTGCAATGCCGCCGCGACGCTCTCCAGGCTCCACTGCGGCAACGCGGCCAGCAACGCGCGGGCTTTGCCCAGCGCCTGCTCGGCGCCCGGCTTGAGGTGCTTGGCCACTGCCGAGGCGTCGTAGCTGTCCAGCGGTTGGTACCAGACCAGCGCCTTCTCGGCCATTTCTTTCAGCGTCTGCACGCGCTCGCGCAACGCCACCACCACCTCGGCCACGGCCGGACCGGTCGCCGGGTCGATGCCGAGGCCGACGAGCTGGGAATGCAGATGCGGGGCGATCGATTCGGGGGCATCGGTCTTGAGGTAATGCTGATTGACCCAGCCGAGCTTTGCCATGTCCAGACGCGCCGCCTTGGAGTTGACGTCCTTGACGTCGAACAGCTCGATCAATTCCTGCCGCGCGAACAGCTCCTGATCACCATGCGACCACCCCAAGCGCGCCAGATAGTTGATCAGCGCATGCGGCAGGTAACCGGCATCCTTGTACTGCATCACGTCGGCCGCGCCGGTACGCTTGGACAGTTTGGCGCCCTGCTCGTCCAAGATCATCGGCATGTGCGCGAACTTCGGCACCGGCACCTCCAGCGCCTGGTAGATATTGATCTGGCGCGGGGTGTTATTGATGTGGTCGTCGCCACGGATCACTTCGGTGATGCCCATGTCCCAATCGTCGACCACCACCGCGAAGTTGTAGGTGGGATAGCCGTCGGGACGCAAAATCACCATGTCGTCCAATTCGCTGTTGGCGATCTCGATGCGACCCTTGATCAGATCGTCGAACACCACCACGCCCTCGCTCGGGTTCTTGAAGCGGATCACCCGGTTCGGATCATCGCGATACGGCAGGTGCTGCTCGCGCGCGGCGCCGTTGTAGCGCGGCTTTTCCTGCCGGGCCATCGCCGCTTCGCGCATCGCGTCCAGCTCCTCGCGGGTTTCATAGGCATAGTAGGCCTTGTCCTGGGCCAACAACTGCGCGGCGACTTCACGATAGCGCTCCAGGCGCTGAGTCTGGTAGACCGGACCTGTGTCGTAGTCCAGGCCAAGCCAGTCCATCGCTTCCAGGATCGCATCGATCGCCGCCTGCGTGCTGCGCTCGCGGTCGGTATCCTCGATGCGCAGCACGAATTGCCCACCACGGTGGCGCGCCTCCAACCAACAGTACAACGCGGTGCGGGCACCGCCGATATGCAGGTAACCGGTCGGACTGGGGGCAAAACGGGTGCGACAGACCATGGAGCGCTCAAAGCAATTGGCAAGCTCACGATTTTACCCCGCCCAACGTGGCACTGTCTGGCAACGCACATCCTGCGCGGCCGCTCTACCGCGACAGCGTTCGCCGCGTCTGCGCGCAGTCGCGCGCGGAGCTGTAAGCCACCAGCAGGCAAGGAGACGAGCTGAAGTGCATCCCCATCTTGCCGAGGACACTCGCGTTTGCACATCGTCCAATTCATCGAATGTTCGCTGGCGATGGAAAGCAAAGCTTGCAGGCGATCATGCCGCCCGCACACCTGCGCACCGCTGCCATAACTTCATCGCAGCTTTGATCACGCCGACCAGACGCATGAACATGTGAACTTCCGCCGCGCGCCTTCCGTCTACCAAACACACCAGAAGGGAAGATTCGTGATAGATGCACATCGATTTCATTCACTATTAATGCAATAAAAGTGCCTCACGGCTCTCGATTCCAGTGCGAGCCGTGACTCAACATGTTAATCGCAATTTAACACAACTTCATACATCGCAAGATGCGCGAATGCCCTCGACATTTGCCTGACCGCCCCGCGGCAGCCGCATGTCGGCATGAGCCGCCGATCAAGGAGTCACTAATGTCGCTATCCGTCTCTCGCCCAATCGTCGCGCTGGCTAGTCTGCTCACATTATCCGCGTTCGCGGTCGCCCATGCGCAACCGCATGGTATGGGTCTGAAGCCACCCACCTTGACACAACCACTGGTAAAACTCTTTCAAGCTGATGGAAAGCTAGTTAAGACGCCTCCGGAAAGCTTCGACCTGACCCAATGGGCAATCCAACCCGGCGATCAGAAGCAGTTGGGTGCGTGTGCCTCCTGGGCCACCGCGCACACACTGGCGGGCTGGTATGCCAATGTCACCAAGCAATCGGTCAATCTGTTCGCACCGATGTACCTGTACACCCAAGTCAATGACGGACAGGATGAAGGCTCCTCGATGGAAGCGCCGCTGGACGTCGCTTTAGCGCAGGGCATCGATACCGAGGCGGACTACTTCCAGGGCGACTACAACTGGAAGAGCAAGCCGACCAAGCATGAGCGCGCCAATGCCCGTAACTACAAGCAGCCCTTCCATTACAAGATGATCTACAGTAATTCGGGCAAGATCAGCGCTGCCGATGGTCAGGCACTGATCGAACAGATCAAGCTGGCAATCGCCAACGACACCCCGGTCGTGATCGGTTTCTATGTCCGTGCTGGCTTCGAATCGTTGACCCAGAACAATGATCTCGATACCGACACCAATAGCGATATTTTGGGCGCGCACGAGGTCATCGCCCTTGGCTACGACAAAGATGGCCTGCTGATCGAGAACAGTTGGGGAACCGATTGGGGCAAGAAAGGTTTCGGGAGGTTAGCCTGGTCGGTGGTGGCCAAGGACGTGCTCCAGGCGGCTATCGCCTACTGACCGATACCTGATGCGCTGCGGCGATTCCATGGTCGCCGCAGCGTTTGCCACTTGCACACCATGGACGAGGTGACATGCTCGGCATCAGCCGACACCGCGACGGGCTCATGGCTGTGCGCGGTGTCGGCCCGTACACTGCGTGGATGAACTATCGTCACGCCTACCACGCCGGCAACCATGCCGACGTCCTCAAACATACCGTGCTGCTGGCATTGCTCGATGCGCTCAAGCGTAAGGACAGCGCCTTCTTCGTCCTCGACACCCACGCAGGGCGTGGCCGTTACCTGTTCGCCGCAAGCGAGGCGCGCAAGACTGGCGAAGCCGCCGCCGGCGTACTGCGCCTGATGTGCCACCCCACCCTTCCGGAGGGAGTGGAACGTTACCTACGCGCAGTGCAAGCCGACAACCCCATCGGCACGTTGCTCAGCTACCCAGGCTCCCCACTGCTGGTGGCGCAAGCGCTGCGTGCACAAGACCGGCTGGTTGCATGCGAACTGCAAACCGAGGAAGCCGCAGAGCTGAAAACACTGTTGGCCCAAGACCGCCGTGTGCAGGTGCATGTCGGCGACGGCTATACAGCCATCAAGGCGTTCCTACCGCCGAAATCCGGCAACAGCAAGATCGGGCGTGGCCTGGTCCTGATCGACCCACCCTACGAGGCCCAGTCTGCGGAGTACCCGCTGATCGTGACCGCCTTGCGCGAAACACTGACACGCTGGCCGCAGGCGATGTGCGCAGTGTGGTATCCGATCAAGCAACGGCGCAGTTTGCAACCCTTCTTCCGCAAGACGGCAGCACTGCCGGCATCATCGATACTACTGGCCGAACTGCAGGTCCGCCCCGACGATTCACCACTGCGACTCAACGGCAGCGGCATGCTGTTGCTCAACCCACCCTGGCAGTTCGAACAGACACTGGCGCAAACGCTGCCGATCCTGCAAACGCATCTGGGCGAAACCGGCGCCAAGACCCGCCTGGAGTGGCTCAAACGCGAAACCTGAGCCGCACGGCACAGCGAATGGGAGTGAACACGCAGCGCGGCATGCGCCGCGCGAGGATCACTCCGCATCGACTACGCACCGTTAGCGCACGCAACAGCCTGCGCGCAGCGACGCGTATCGGCGACGACCTACCGCACTGCGGCACCCGCGGCAACACGAGAAAGACAGCAGGCATTCACGGACGACGACCTGCTGATAATGCGAGAATCGCGAGCCTGATCGAGGACAAGACGGACATGGCGACCCGTAACCGCATGCCCCCTTGGCATGAAACCTTCACCCTGCCCAGCGGACGTGAGCTGCTGATCCGGCCAATCCGGCCCGAAGATAGCGCACCATTGCAAGGTGCCTTCGGCCTACTCGGCCCGAGCGAAATCCGCACGCGCTTTTTGCATTCTGCGCAGCAATTGAATGAAGAAATGGCGCAACGGCTCACCCATCCCAACCCGAAGGAGGAACTGATCCTGGTGGCCGCCGAACCACTGCCGCCCGGCGAAGCGGTGATCGGCGCCCTCGCCCGCGCCGCGATCACCCCCGGTACCCGCGAGGCCCAGTGCGCGATCCTGCTCAGCAGCTTCGTCGCCGGCCAGGGCCTGGGGCGGCAACTGATGCGCAAGCTGGTCAAGTGGTCGCGACGCAAATATTTGGACCGGCTCTACGGCGAGGTTCTCGAAAACAACGTGCCGATGCTGCAACTGACCGAATCGCTCGGTTTCCAGCGGATGCCGCATGCGGACACATCCGGCCTGGTGCGCGTGGTGCTGGAATTGGGCAACTGAAACCAGCGCACGCGCCGCTCGTATAGAACATTGCTTGTTCTGCGCGGCATCCGCTGCCGCTGCCTCAGGCTGCGGCGTTTCTCTGGGCAAAAGCCAACGGCTCTCGCCCATGGCTTTACTAAACTCGACAATCGATGCCGTCTATTTCCTTCCCCGTTCCGCCGCTGCCCAAGTCCGGCCAACTCCGCGCGCACTGGCGCGCACCCGCCTCCTCCACCGCGCTGGCCTGGCACATCGCCTGCGCCGCCGCCGCGCACCGCGGACCATTACTGGTGATCGCGCGCGACAACCACAGTGCACACCAGATCGAGGGCGACCTACATACCCTGCTCGGCGGCGATACGCATCTGCCAGTGGTGCCATTTCCCGACTGGGAGACCCTGCCCTACGACCAGTTCAGCCCGCACCCGGACATCGTCAGCCAACGTCTGGCGGCACTGCAGCGATTGCCGACCCTGCAACAGGGCATCGTGGTGGTGCCGGTACAGACGCTGATGCAGCGTTTGGCGCCACTGCGCTACATCGTCGGCGGCAGTTTCGACCTGCGCGTGGGTCAACGTCTGGACCTGGACGCGGAAAAGCGACGACTGGAAAGCGCCAGCTATCGTCACGTGCCGCAGGTCATGGATCCTGGCGACTTCGCCGTGCGCGGCGGTTTGCTCGACGTCTACCCGATGGGCGCCGACACACCGCTGCGCATCGAACTGCTGGACGAGGACATCGATTCGATCCGCGCATTCGACCCGGAATCGCAACGCTCACTGGACCACGTGCAATCGGTGCAAATTTTGCCCGGGCGCGAAGTGCCGATGGACGATGCCAGCGTGGAGCGGGTGCTGACCACGCTGCGCGAGCGTTTCGATGTGGACACCCGGCGCAGCGCGCTCTACCAGGATCTGAAAGCGCGGCTGGCACCGTCGGGCATCGAATATTACTTGCCGCTGTTCTTTCAGGAATCGCGCGGTACCCAAGCAAGCGCACGCGATACCACCGCCACCTTGTTCGACTACCTGGGCGAACGCGTACTGCCGTTGATCGTACCGGGCGTGGGTGCCGCCGCCGATGCCTTCTGGGCGCAGACCCAAGCACGCTACGAGCAACGCCGCCACGACGTGGAACGTCCGCTGCTCGCGCCCGAAGAGTTGTACCAGACGCCGGACACACTGCGCGAACGGCTCAACACGCTGGCGCGCATCGAAGTGCGCGCGGCCGACCATCCGCGCATCGACGAGGCGCAGACGCTGGGCGACCAAACGCTGCCACCGCTGCCGGTGGCCGCCAAGGACGCCGCGCCGGCTGCGGCGCTGAAGCAGTTCCTCGACCATTACCCGGGCCGGGTGCTGATCGCCGCCGACTCGCCCGGCCGTCGCGAAGCGCTGCGGGAAGTGCTGGCCGCCGCCGATCTGAAACCCCATGTGCTAGGCGACTTCAGCGCGTTCGCCGCCGCGACCGGCCCGGCGTTCGCCATCGCGGTGGCGCCACTGGATGGCGGCTTCGCGCTGGAGCAACCGCACATCGCGGTCCTGACCGAGCGCCAACTGTTCCCCGAGCGCGCCAGCCAACCGCGACGCAGCCGCCGCGTCGGCCGCGAGCCGGAAGCGATCATCCGCGACCTCGGCGAGCTGTCCGAAGGCGCGCCCATCGTGCACGAGGACCACGGCGTCGGTCGCTACCGTGGACTGATCGTGCTCGACGCCGGCGGCATGCCTGGCGAGTTCCTGGAAATCGAATACGCCAAGGGCGACCGGCTGTACGTGCCAGTGGCCCAGTTGCACCTGATCAGCCGCTACTCCGGCGCCTCAGCCGAGACCGCACCCTTACATTCGCTGGGCGGCGAGCAGTGGGCCAAAGCCAAACGCAAAGCGGCCGAAAAGGTCCGCGACGTCGCCGCCGAACTACTGGAAATCCAGGCGCGACGCCAGGCCCGTGCCGGCCTGGCGCTACAAGTGGACCGTGCGATGTACGAGCCATTCGCCGCCGGCTTCCCATTCGAAGAAACCCCCGACCAGTTGGCCGCCATCGACGCCACCTTGCGCGACCTGGCCAGCAGCCAGCCGATGGACCGCGTGGTCTGCGGCGACGTCGGCTTCGGCAAGACCGAGGTGGCGGTGCGTGCGGCTTTCGCCGCGGCCAGCGCCGGCAAACAGGTGGCGGTACTGGTGCCGACCACGCTGCTGGCCGAACAGCATTACCGCAACTTTCGCGACCGTTTTGCCGACTACCCGCTCAAGGTCGAAGTGCTGTCGCGCTTCAAGAGCAGCAAGGAAATCAAGGCCGAGTTGGAGAAAGTCGCCGCCGGCACCATCGACGTGATCGTCGGCACCCATCGCCTGTTGCAAGCGGACGTGCGGTTCAAGGATCTGGGCCTGGTTATCGTCGATGAAGAGCAACGCTTCGGGGTGCGCCAGAAGGAAGCACTGAAGGCACTGCGCGCCAACGTCCACCTGCTGACCCTGACCGCCACGCCGATCCCGCGCACACTGAACATGGCCATGGCCGGCCTGCGCGATCTATCGATCATCGCCACGCCGCCGCTGAACCGGCTGGCGGTGCAGACCTTCGTCACCCAGTGGGACAACGCCTTGCTGCGCGAAGCCTTTCAGCGCGAATTGGCGCGCGGCGGCCAGTTGTATTTTCTGCATAACGACGTGGAGAGCATCGGCCGCATGCAGCGCGAATTGAGCGAGCTGGTGCCGGAGGCGCGCATCGGGATCGCCCACGGGCAGATGCCCGAACGCGAGCTGGAAACCGTCATGCTGGACTTCCAGAAGCAGCGCTTCAACGTGTTGTTATCGACCACCATCATCGAATCGGGCATCGACATCCCCAACGCCAACACCATCGTCATCAACCGCGCCGACCGTTTCGGCCTGGCGCAATTGCACCAGTTGCGCGGCCGCGTCGGTCGCTCGCACCATCGCGCCTACGCCTACCTGCTGGTGCCGGATCAACGCAGCATCACGGCCGATGCACAGAAGCGACTGGACGCGATCGCCTCGATGGACGAACTCGGTGCCGGCTTCACCCTGGCCACCCACGACCTGGAAATCCGTGGCGCCGGCGAATTGCTCGGCGAAGATCAGAGCGGGCAGATGGCCGAGGTCGGTTTCAGTCTGTACACCGAACTGCTGGAACGCGCGGTGCGCAGTATCCGCCAGGGCAAGCTGCCGGATCTGGACAGCGGAGAGAGCGCGCGTGGCGCCGAAGTGGAACTGCACGTGCCGGCACTGATTCCGGACGACTACCTGCCCGACGTGCATACCCGTCTGACGCTGTACAAGCGCATCTCCAGCGCCCGCGATGGCGATGGCCTGCGCGAACTGCAGGTGGAAATGATCGACCGCTTCGGGCTGTTGCCCGAGCCGGTGAAGCACCTGTTCGCGATCGCCGAACTGAAATTGCAAGCCAATGCGCTGGGCATCCGCAAACTGGAATTGGGCGAACAAGGTGGGCGGCTGGTGTTCGAGAGCAAGCCCAACATCGACCCGATGACCATCCTGCAGATGATCCAGAAACAGCCCAAGCTGTACGCGATGGACGGCCCGGACAAACTGAAACTCAAACTGCCGCTACCGGAACCCATCGACCGATTCAATGCCGCGCGCGGCCTGCTGACGGCGCTATCGCCACGCTGAGTGGCGCGCGCCTTAAAGACCACAAACACCTTGCCACATAGGCGGCACTGAGCGCGCGCATTCGGCACTTCCAACTGGATACCTGCAACACGACAGTCACTCGTGTAAGCAAGCGCGGCGGCGCGGAAAAAATCCTGCCGCTGAGCGCGATGGCGCGCGAGATCGGCCAGCATCTACATTGACCAGTGACACCTACCACCATCTTGCATGGCATGGTCGGTCAGGCGCTCAATCAACGTTGATGTATTGCGCGCAGCACAGCCACTGCGATGCACGCGCAATGCGAGGCATGACGATAGGCAGCGAGGTCATCGATCTCGGCCAAACCACTATGCGCAGAAGGCTCAGACATTCGCTCCCACCCAATCGCGCAGCAATATCGTTCTACAGTGACGCAACGTTGCGATGCAGCAAAAATTTCGCAGGCAACCTGCCATGCGGTCGTCACCAGGCAGATCGGAATCGCGCGGTTTTTATCCCGCAGCGCCGCTTGCCACCACGCCAGTGACATGCGAGTTTGGCGCGGCGCCGCAGCAGCGCACGCCCATCAGGAGCCGATCCGTTGAATGCGACCACCACCGAGCATGTCGCCGCAACCACTGCTACCACGCCGCGGCTTTCGTCCATCGAGAAATTCGGCTACGGTCTTGGCGATGCGGGCGGCACCATCGTCACCTGCCTGATCGCCAACTTCCTGACTTTTTTCTATACCGATGTCTTCGGGCTGACGCCGGCACTGGTCGGCACCCTGTTCACCGTGCTGCGCGTGGCCGATGCGGTATCCGACCCATTGATGGGCCTCATCGCCGACCGTACCCGCAGCCGTTGGGGCCGTTTTCGCGGGTGGCAATTGTGGGTCGCGCTACCGATCGGCATCGCCTGCGTCTTGACCTTCAGCACGCCGCAGCTCAGCCAGAACGCCAAAATCGGCTACGCCTTCGCCAGCTATTTCCTGCTGTCGCTGTGCTACACCGCGATCAACGTGCCGTACTGCGCACTGATCAACAGCATGACCAACGACCATCGCGAGGTCGTCTCGGCCCAATCCTGGCGCTTCGTACTGTGCGGCATCGCCGGGTTCCTGGTCTCGGTCGGCCTGCCCTGGCTGGTGCGCGCGCTCGGTAACGGCGATGCCGCGCGCGGCTACAGCCTCGGTGTGGGCCTACTCGCCGTGCTGGCGGCCGCGATGTTCCTGTGCTGCTTTTTCGCCGTGCGCGAGCGGGTGCCATTCAGCCTGCTCGGCAACGCCAGCATCGGCGAACACCTGCGTGGGCTACTGCACAACGACCAGATGCGGCTGGTACTGCTGATGTCGTTCCTGCTGATCAACGTATTCAATCTCCGTGGCGGCGGCTACCTGTATTTCATCACCTATGTCCTCGGCGGCGACGGCGGTTACACCTCGCTGTTCTTCGCGATGGTGGCGCTGGCCACGGTGCTGGGCGCCATCGTGGTCAACGCGCTGTGCCGCCGCTTCGACCCACTGACGCTCTACCTGCATACCAACCTGGCACTGGCCGCACTGGGCACACTGCAATGGTGGATACCGACCGGGCCGACCCAGCAGACGCTGTGGCTGGGAGTGATTTTCGTCAACTGCCTGGTGCTGGGCTTCGCACTGCCGCTGCATTTTTCGCTGATGGCCTTCGCCGACGACTACGGCGCCTGGAAAAACCGACTGCGCTCCTCCGGCATCAACTTCGCCTTCAATCTTTTCTGCATCAAATTGGCCTGGGCATCGAGCGCGGTGGTGATCGGCGCTCTATTCGTACACGCTGGCTACCATGCAGGTGCCGCGCATCAGACCGCCGCCTCGCTGCGTGCGATCACCCTGCTGGAAACGCTGATTCCCGCCGGCCTGCACGTGATGCTGGCCGTGGCGATCCAACGCTGCCGCCTGCGTCGGCCACTACTGACCCGCATCGCCGCCGATCTTGCCACCCACCCGGTACGCTGACCCTCCTCGCCTTCGTCCAGGACGCATCCCCCATGCCGAATACTCCCTTGCCCTCCGCCGAGCTGCCACTGGACCGCCTGCGCATCGCCGCCCCCTTCTGGCAGCGCTACCAGCGCCTGGTGCAGGAGGTGGTACTGCCCTACCAATGGGATGCGCTCAACGACGCCGTGGCAGATGCCGCCCCCAGCCATGCAATCGAGAACTTCCGCATCGCCGCAGGACGCAGCGATGGCACCTTCTACGGCATGGTGTTCCAGGACAGCGACGTGGCCAAATGGCTGGAAGCGGTGGCCTATCTGCTGGCGCAGCATCCCGACCCGGTCCTGGAACGCAATGCCGATGCGACCATCGAACTGATCGGCGCCGCGCAGCAGGCCGACGGTTATCTCAACACCTACTTCACCGTCAAAGCGCCAGAACAACGCTGGACCAATCTGGCCGAGTGCCACGAACTGTATTGCGCCGGGCACATGATCGAAGCCGGCGTCGCCTATCACCAGGCCACTGGCAAACGCACCCTGCTCGACATCGTCTGCCGGCTCGCCGACCACATCGACGCCACCTTCGGCCCCGGCCCTACGCAGTTGCACGGCTACCCCGGCCACCCGGAAATCGAACTGGCGCTGATGCGCCTGTACGAGGCCACCAGCGAACCACGCTACCTGGCGCTGGCGCGCTACTTCGTCGAGCAACGCGGGCGCACGCCGCACTACTACGACATCGAACAGGAACAACGCGGCGGCAGCTTCTTCTGGGACGCATACGGCCCGGCCTGGATGATCAAGGACAAGGCCTACAGCCAGGCGCACCTGCCGGTGGCACTACAGGACAGCGCCGTCGGCCATGCCGTGCGCTTCGCCTACCTCTACGCCGGTGTGGCGCATCTGGCCCGGCACAGCGGCGACACCGGCCTGCGCACCGTCTGCGAACGACTATGGAACAACGCCACGCAGCGGCAGATGTACCTCACCGGGGCGATCGGCGCGCAGAGCCACGGCGAAGCCTTCAGCGTCGATTACGATCTGCCCAGCGACACCGCCTACAACGAAAGCTGCGCCTCAATCGGGCTGATGATGTTCGCCAAGCGCATGCTGCAACTGGCGCCGGACAGCCGCTACGCCGACGTGATGGAACGGGCGCTCTACAACACGGTGCTGGCCGGCATGGCCCTGGACGGCCGGCATTTCTTCTACGTCAATCCGCTGGAAGTGCAGCCGGCCACGGTACACGGCAACCACACCTTCGACCACGTCAAACCGGTGCGCCAGCGCTGGTTCGGCTGCGCCTGCTGCCCACCCAACATCGCCCGCGTGCTGACCTCGCTCGGCCACTACATCTACACCCGCCGCGACGACGCGCTGTACGTCAACCTCTACGTCGGCAGCGATGCGAGCCTGGAGGTACACGGACAGACCCTGACCCTGCAGCAGCGCGGCGACTACCCCTGGCAGGAACAGATCGAACTGCACGTGGACTGCACCACGCCCATCGAAGCCGCCCTGGCCCTGCGCCTGCCGGACTGGTGTCGCACGCCGCAACTGCGACTCAATGGCGAGCCAGTGGAAATCGACGCACACCGGCAACACGGTTACTGCATGCTGCGTCGGCGCTGGCAACAGGGCGACACGCTCCACCTGCACTTGCCAATGCCGGCGCTGCGGGTCAGCGCGCATCCGCGCGTGCGGCATCTGGCCGGCAAGGTCGCACTGCAACGTGGGCCGCTCGTGTACTGCCTAGAGCAAGCCGACAACGGCGCCCACCTGCACCAGTTGCGCCTGCCCGCCACTGCGGCGATCCATGCGATTGCCGGCAGCGGCGCGCTGGCCGGACAGGTGCTGCTGCAAGCCGAAGGCGAACGCCTGCACGGCGACGACAGCCGCGCCGACACCGCACCGCTGTACCGCTACGATGCGCCGCCGCCAACGCGACAGCCACAGACACTGATCTTCGTGCCGTATTTCGCCTGGGCCAACCGCGGCGAAGGCGAGATGCGGGTGTGGCTGGACGCTGGCGGCAACGGCTGAGCCAGTGGCGCAATGCACCACGCGCGCGCAGCAGCGTAGGCTGCGCGCGCAACGGTGCCTGTGGTCGGTACCGTGCGCGTGGCCGCAATGGTCTGGCGCTTACTTTGCCTTGCCCTGATTCGCCACTGCCTCGGCGGCGCGCTTGGCCGCTTCCGGATCGCCGAGATAGCGATAGGAGCGCACTTGCAAGGCGTCGTCCAGTTCGAACAGCAGCGGGATGCCGGTGGGGATGTTGAGTTCGAGAATCTCCTCGCGCGACACCCCGTTCAAATACTTGTAAAGCGCGCGCAGCGAATTGCCGTGCGCCGTGACCAGCACCGTCTGCCCAGCCTTGAGTTGCGGCGCGATGGCATCGTGCCAGTACGGCAGCACACGATCGAGCGTGCTCGCCAGCGACTCGGTCGCCGGCAACGCATTGCGGTCGAGCGTGGCGTAACGGCGATCGTGCAGCGGATGGCCCGGATCGGCGGCATCCATCGGCGGCGGCGGGATATCGTAGGAACGGCGCCAGATCTTGACCTGCTCTTCGCCGTGTTTGGCGGCGGTTTCGGCCTTGTCCAGCCCCTGCAAGCCACCGTAGTGACGCTCGTTGAGGCGCCAACTCTTGTGCACCGGCAACCAGTCCTGCTCCAGCACGTTCAACGCGCCCTGCAAGGTGTGAATGGCGCGCTTGAGCACCGAGGTATG
The DNA here is from genome assembly GCF_000963215.1 of Xanthomonas sp. MUS 060. NCBI lineage: Bacteria > Pseudomonadati > Pseudomonadota > Gammaproteobacteria > Lysobacterales > Lysobacteraceae > Xanthomonas > Xanthomonas sp. MUS 060. The sequence continues at coordinate 52,708 of NZ_JZIM01000011.1, read as the reverse complement.
CGCCACATCGAAGTGCAGCCCCTCCTCGCGCATCAGCCGACCGGCGGCCACGGCCTCCTGGCGGCCTTGCTCGGTGAGATCCACGTCCACCCAGCCGGTGAAACGGTTATCCAAGTTCCATTGGCTCTGGCCATGGCGCAACAATACGAGTTTGCGGGTCACTACGACGGTCTCCGTGAGAGGAAAAGACAGGACATTGCCTACGAATTGTAGCGGCATGACGCAATCGGGTGCCGTCACCGTCACGCCCCCCACGGGCAGGGCCCGATCCGCACGCACGCTCCTGGCGTCCCCTGCGCATCTTCAGCGCATCCACAGCGCGGCAACGCCCACGCTGTCAGCATGCGCACATGCAAATGTCTGAAAACTCCAACGTGTTCGGCGACTGGGATGGCAGCGTCGCGCAAGCCCGCGCCCTGCAAACGACGCTGGCGCGGCAGGTGCGGCTGCACGACGAGGTCACCGATCCACCACGCTGGCTGGCGGGCGTCGATGTCGGCTTCGAAGACGAGGGCCGCATCACCCGCGCCGCCGCCGTGCTGCTAGACGCACAGACGCTACAGCCGCAGCAGGCCGAGATCGCCCGCGTGCCTACCGCAATGGCCTACATCCCAGGCCTGCTGAGCTTCCGCGAATTGCCGGCACTCCTGGCCGCGCTGGCATTGCTGCGACAGCCTCCGGATCTGGTCTTCGTCGATGGCCAAGGCATCGCTCATCCGCGCCGGCTTGGCATCGCCGCACATTTTGGCGTGGTCACTGGACTACCCAGCATCGGCGTAGCGAAAAAATCGCTGGCCGGTCATTTCGACGCACCCGGCGCGCAAGCCGGCGACCACAGCCCGATCCTGCATCGCGGCGAAGTGGTCGGCTGGGCGCTGCGCAGCAAGGTACGCTGCAATCCGTTGATCGTCTCGCCAGGACACCGCGTGAGCGTGGACAGCGCCTTGCAATGGACCCAGCGTTATCTGCGCGGCTACCGTCTGCCGGAACCGACCCGGCTGGCCGATCGGCTGGCCTCGCGTCGTGGCGAGGTCGCCGTACACACCGGCGCAGTCGGGAGCCTGTTCTGAGCCGACGGCACGCGTGGTTGCCCTCGCCGCTTGAGCTTGCTCCTATTTGGCATCAAAAGGCACGTCGCTGATGTCGCCTCCATATCTCGACGACGATCATCTGTCCTGATCTGTTCCAAGACATACACCGATAAACATCGACATGCGCCATGGTCGCCACACGCCTTGACACGTCATGCGCCAAGGCGTGGTCACCCGCACGGATCTCAGCGTTTAGAGATCACGATGCCGCTAGCAGAAATGGTAGCTTGGCGGTCGTAGGGCCACCCACCACGAAAATAGGTGGACACCCCGGCCGTCGCAGTGCCGCCCCTGCATTTTGAGTCACTCATGGCGATAGCAAAATAATTGCAACCCTGGGTTACCTGGACACATGGCACTTTCTGAGCGTAGCCAACCTTGCAGCACACTGGACTGCTCAGATCACCTTCACTGATCAGCAATGCCTTGGCACCGTTAAGATTATTGTTGGCATACATTTTTCCGCCTGTACCTGCGACGCCAAAGCAACGCATATGGCCAGGGCGGCGGGGAAACACAGCAGCGCCCTGCACCAAAGACGAATGTTGGATTATCTGTTGTATCTCGTGCTGGTCATGCATTTTCTCCAGATGATAATGACAAAACGATTCAACGACGACAACACGCCATCGTCGCTTCCAACTCACCACATGCGACATGCGACATGCGAAGCATGTCTGCCACAGCAGACAGTGCCAGATCAGGATCATTAGCCGCAAATATCCAACCATTGGCATCGGCACGAAATGTGATATTTGCAGATGCGCCCAGCTAGTGAAACGACTGGAAATCCATCAAATCACAGCACACCGACGAATTTTTTACTATATAAATTCACAACAGGCGCGATGTAGAAAAATTTCACCCGAATACACATCATTCAATTTATTTAAACCGAGATCACCATCAGGCATGCCGATGCGACGGATGCCTGCCAGAGCCAACACCTGCCACGGTCGATTACCCCACGTCAGGGCACCAGGATGGGAGCGTTGGACAGCAGGCATCGTCATCGCGCCACATCTTGTTCGCCACTTTAAGAGCGTGCTCAAAGTCTCCCGCTGAGATGTGAGACGCTCCAGAGATGAAAAAGAGCTACCCAGCTGCCAGTGGCGCATTACAGTGGACACCCAGGCACTGCCGCATGCGGTGTTCGTGACGACTGCGGAGGTGACTGATCGCAAAAGAGCGCTGCAGGCGCTCGCGCGAGGTCACCGTCCACACCGACGCAGCCGGGAGGTTTTTTGAGGCAAGAGCCCGCGTACTCACTTTCGGCGTTTGCCGGCACCGTCTCAGAGGCTGCTCAGCTGAATGCCATTAACGGTGACTTTGATCAAATTACCTCGCGGACGCGGACGCGGATAAAAACTGATACTTAACCCTGCCATACCAGTACCAGCATCACACGTTGCCGTGCTCATGGCCTGCACTGTGTAGTTCACACCTCAACTCAGCACCGGCCCCTGGACATTGGTACCCTTGTATATCTTGTAGCAACCAACGTTATAGACCAGCAATCCCTTGGCCGCATCAATCTCGGTGGCGAGTTGTGTGGGCACACTTTGCGCCTGGACCGAACCAGCAAGACACGTCGCCAGGACGGCCGCGATACCTAGCAGACACTTGTGCCGAAAACGAATGTTAGATGCTGTTTTCATAAGAAATTTATCCTATCGATGTTGATTGAAGGAAACTATTCATATTTCAATTAATCATAAATGCAAGACCACACCAACAGAACAGTGTCCCGCACTGCGTCGGATGATAAACATGGTCGACACGGAGTTTCAGCGTGATCGCAACACAGTCGCCGTGAGGAGCCAAGGATTGTAACCTTCATTCCTAAGAACTGACGAATGAGCAGGCATCGCGCACAGTTCCAAGTTGACATTTAGGGATAACCTAAACAAGTTATACCCTCGTGATCAACGACTTTACAATCCAATGGGTTGGCCGCTCAAAAGACGCGGGAGATGAGATTGTTCAGTCCTTGGCGGCCGTTGCATGGCCAAGCCCACGCACCGGCCATGCACAACGCCCCCGCCAGACACCAGACACTGACTAGCGCACACCTAGCGCATGTCCACTTTTATAGCTCCGCCCACGCTATCACCTTGGCGATGGTGCTATCGTGCGAAACAGACAACTGCACTCCGGGACAGGCACTGCGCCGGGATAGGGAGGCAGTGATCGCCCGCCAGCAGGAGAACCGCTGCAGACAGCCGATATTGGCGTGAATGGATAAACAAACCGAAACCGTTGCAACAAGACCCATGGGGACATCGCGAATGAAGCTTGCCATCGTATGCAACGTGTTTCTGACGATGGCCGCCGCTCTGCCGGCGGCCACTGCTCTGGCGCAACAGTCCCAGAACTGCCCACAACTGCCGCCGCAGGTCAACTTGCAGTGGAACGAGCGCAGCGACAAGGGCCTCATCGTCTGCCGCGCGGCAACCGCCGACGGCCGCCAGGTGCTGGGCATCATGCTCACCGCGCGCGACCCGCGCATTCCGCTCCCGCGCGCGTTGCGCGAGGAAAAAGGCAGCATCGGTGGCGAGACGATCCAATGGTACCGACCCGACGTGGGTGGTGCCGAGCTACCCGGCCTGGCCTCGCGCCGCATCACCGTCGCAGAACTGAAAAAAGGCCAGTTCGCACAGGTATGGATCGATGCGAGCGATGCGCAGGAACTACAGTCACTGCAAGGGTTGGTACAAGCGCTGGACATGCATCAGGCCAGCCTGGCCTTGGAGCGCTGAGGGCAACGGCCAGGCGGATCGGCCTGGCGCTGCGCTAAAACGACACGGCCTATGCTGCGCTTAGAAGCGCCCTTCCTGGAAATCGACGAAGGCCTGCATCAATTCCTGGCGCGTGTTCATCACGAACGGTCCATGCCGTGCCACCGGCTCGTGCAAGGGCCGCCCAGCCACCAGGATCAGACGCGCCCCCCGCTCCCCAGCATGAAGCTGTAATAGATCGCCACCGCCAAGCACCGCCAAGGTCTGCGCGGACAGTGGCCGCGCCGGCGCGCCCGTGCCCACAACCGCCGCGCCTTCGAACATGTACGCAAACGCATTGTGTCCGGATGGCAGCAGATACGACCAGCTCGCATCCGCGGCCAACGCGATGTCCAGATACAACGGATCGGTGGCCGGCTGCGCAATCGGCCCATGGATTTCGCCGATCTGCCCGGCGATGACCTTGATCGTCACGCCCGCAGCCGGTTGGATCAGCGGAATGCGCTCCGGCGCGAACTCCTGATAACGCGGCGCGGTCATTTTCTCGCGCGCCGGCAGATTCACCCATAGCTGAAAACCGCGCATGCGCCCGGACTCTTGCTCCGGCATCTCCGAATGCACCAAACCACGACCGGCCGTCATCCACTGCACGCTCCCCGGGGTCAGCAGACCTTCGTTGCCGTGGTTGTCCTTGTGCCGCATGCGGCCATCGAGCATGTAGGTGACCGTCTCGAAACCGCGATGCGGATGGCTGGGAAAGCCGCCGATATAGTCTTCGGCGCGGTCGGTGCCGAATTCGTCCAGCAACAGGAACGGATCCAGCTCGGGCAGTTCGCCACCGCCGATCACGCGGGTCAACTTGACCCCATCGCCATCGGCGGTGGCATGGCCGCGAATCGTGCGCAGGATGCGCGCCGGGTCGGTCGTGGAGGTGTCGGTCATGGCAGGCAATCTCGCTGGGTAAGTCATCACTATGGGAGCGACCAATGCAGCAGCCAACCGTGATCAGCGCAACCCATCGTTCCATCGTGCAGATGTCGACGCGGCCACTGCCGGTGGCCGTGGCTGTGTCGCGGCCACATGCAGGTGAGCACCCAATATCAATGGCCGGCCTTGACCGCCCGCAGCATCGCGGCGACGCTTGTCGCATAACTCTAGGAGTACACGCTGCATGAAAAGCGTTTCCAAACTGGCCTGGGCCGCACTCGCCGTGCTGGCGGCGTTCTGTCTCGGCACGCTCGCCCTGCGCCGGGGCGAACCCATCAACGCATTGTGGATCGTGGTCGCCGCCGTCTCGATCTACCTGATCGCCTACCGCTTCTACAGCCGCTTCATCGCCGACACAGTGATGCGACTCGACCCAACACGGGCCACGCCCGCTGTCGTCAACAACGATGGCCTGGACTACGTGCCGACCAACAAACACGTGTTGTTCGGCCACCATTTCGCCGCCATCGCCGGTGCCGGGCCCCTGGTCGGGCCGGTACTGGCCGCGCAGATGGGCTACCTGCCCGGCCTGTTGTGGCTGGTGGTCGGCGTGGTCCTGGCCGGCGCGGTGCAGGATTTCATGGTGTTGTTCCTGTCCAGCCGCCGCGACGGTCGCTCGCTCGGCGAGCTGGTGCGCGAGGAAATGGGGCAGATTCCAGGCACCATCGCCCTGTTCGGCGCCTTCCTGATCATGATCATCATCCTGGCGGTGCTGGCGATGGTGGTGGTCAAGGCCCTGGCGCAAAGCCCGTGGGGCATGTTCACGGTGATCGCGACCATGCCCATCGCGCTGCTGATGGGCGTGTACATGCGCTACCTACGTCCTGGCAAGATCGGCGAGATTTCGGTGGTCGGGCTGATCCTGCTGCTGGCGGCGATCTGGTTCGGCGGTCGCATCGCCGCCGATCCGGTCTGGGCCGCCGCCTTCACCTTCACCGACATGCAGGTCACCTGGCTGCTGATCGGCTACGGCTTCGTCGCCTCGGTCCTGCCGGTGTGGCTGCTGCTGGCGCCGCGTGACTACCTGTCCACCTTTCTCAAGATCGGCACCATCCTCGCACTGGCCATCGGCATCGTGGTAGTCATGCCCGAGCTGAAGATGCCTGCGATCACCGCTTATGCCCACACCGGCATGGGCCCGGTGTGGGCCGGTGGCCTGTTCCCGTTCCTGTTCATCACCATCGCCTGCGGCGCGGTATCCGGCTTCCATGCCTTGATCGCCTCCGGCACCACGCCGAAGCTGCTCGCCAACGAGCAGCATATGCGCTACATCGGCTACGGCGGCATGCTGATGGAATCGTTCGTCGCGGTGATGGCACTGGTCGCGGCTTCGATCATCGAGCCGGGCGTGTACTTCGCGATGAACGCGCCGGCCTCGATGGTCGGCCACGACGCCATCGCGGTCGCGGCCAAGGTCTCGGAGTGGGGCTTCAGCATCACCCCGGACGTCCTTCAGGCGACCGCGCACGACATTGGCGAAAGCAGCATCCTGGCCCGCGCCGGCGGCGCGCCGACCCTGGCGGTGGGCATCGCGCAGATTCTGCACCAACTGCTGCCGGGTGAGAACATGATGGCGTTCTGGTACCACTTCGCGATTCTGTTCGAAGCGTTGTTCATCCTCACGGCGGTCGACGCCGGCACCCGCGCCGGCCGCTTCATGCTGCAGGACCTGCTCGGCAACTTCGTGCCGGCGCTGCGCCGTACCGAATCGTGGGGAGCCAATATACTCGCCACCGCCGGCTGCGTCGCACTGTGGGGCTATCTGCTGTACACCGGAGTCAAGGATCCGTATGGCGGCATTCGCACACTGTGGCCGCTCTTCGGCATTTCCAACCAGATGCTCGCCGGTATCGCGCTGATGCTGAGCACGGTGGTGCTGTTCAAACTCAAACGCGACCGCTACGCCTGGGTGACCCTGATCCCGGCGCTGTGGCTGCTGCTGTGCACCACCTGCGCCGGGCTGATCAAACTCTTCGACGCCGACCCCACGCAAGGCTTTCTGGCACAAGCACATACCTTCCGCGACGCCATTGCCAGCGGCACAATCACCGCACCGGCCACGTCGATGGCGCAGATGCAGCAGATCGTGACCAACGCCTACGTCAACACCGGGCTGACGGTGTTGTTCCTGTGCGTGGTCCTGGCGATCCTGATTTACTCGATCAAGACCATCCTCGCCGCACGCCGCAAGCCGCAGCGCAGCGACCGCGAAACTCCCTACGTCACACTACAACCACACCAAATGGCGGATCTGTGATGCGTACCGACCTGGTCCCCGTCGGCCAATACCAAGCGCACCGTCGATTGTGGCGACGACTGGTGCAGACCGCACGACTGTGCTGCGGCATTCCCGACTACGACAACTACGTTCGGCATATGCTGGAGAAACATCCGGAGCAGCAACCGATGGATTACAAAACCTTCTTCCGCGAGCGCCAGGAAGCGCGCTACGGCGGCAAGAGCGGGTTTCGTTGTTGCTGAGTCGTCCATGCAGTGCAGGCCATGGACGAGCGCATGGCCTCGGCGGCGCATCGGGCGGGCGTCGCTGTCTTGCCGATGCATCCTGTCACGCTGTTGGCTGGTCGTGCGCCATACCATGACCACCACCGGCCATGGCTTCAAAGACCCAATGGACAGGTCGGACGGTGGCGGCATCCGCTTCGTGACGTAAGATCGCAAGCGCATGGGAGATGCTTGCTTGCTCAAAATCAAAAGGAGAGGTCACGCGCGATGAGCCAGGACACCGACGATCACGACGATCACAGCGACAATCCCTATCGCCCGCGCAAACTCAAAATCAAAAGGAGAGGTCACGCGCGATGAGCCAGGACACCGACGATCACGACGATCACAGCGACAATCCCTATCGCCCGCGCAAACTCAAGGTGCGCGATCGGCTGCACGATCTGCAGCTCCTGCGCGATATGGCCATCATCAATGCGCGGGTGCGCGCCGAGCTTGGGCCACTGCCACCTGGCGGATTGCCGGTGGAACCCAAGCGCAAACCCGCGCCACTGCCGTACCCGCCAGCCGCCGCATCTGTGCTCCATTCCCCCGAGGATGCACGATCTGCAGCTCCTGCGCGATATGGCCATCATCAATGCGCGGGTGCGCGCCGAGCTTGGGCCACTGCCACCTGGCGGATTGCCGGTGGAACCCAAGCGCAAACCCGCGCCACTGCCGTACCCNGCTACCGGTCACCTCAATCCGCATCCGGTCAAACGCTACGAAGTGATTGCCACCTCGCATGCGCCGGGGCCATGGGATACGTTTGAGGGGGCCTACATCGGATATGACGTCATCAACCCGAAATGCGTGCCGATGATCCCGCTCGTTGGCCAACGACACATGCCCAATACCGGGCTCGATGTTCCCATGACACAGGTGGACGATCACACGTGGAAGGGATATTTCTACCGCGACGCCTTGTTGGACGAGGATTACTTCAAGCTTGGCATGTGCCACTGGGATGTCACCAGCGTTAGTGCCAGTGCCATAGCAAAAGGCGTTAGGTTTGCTTGGAGTGGTGCGTTTGAAGAACTCCTGCGTGATAGCCCTGAGACAACTTATTTCAAGAAGAACGCGTATGGAGATCGGTCTTTCGCTCACTATGGCGCACCTGACTACTCTCCTCTTCGTCCTGAATACAAACAGAACCCGAGTGAGTTCTTTCCCGTCACCATTGCTATCAAGGAAGTTAAGCCATGAACACTGCCGATCAAGTACGCGCTGACGCAGCCAATGACTCGTATTTCAATCGATCAAAAGTCGATATTGAGAAACATAAAAAAGTTCTTCTCAATGGACACTGGCACCAATTCTTTGGTTACGCAAACGACCCGATTACCGGATTCCACGCGACTGCATATCAAAATATCGCGACTGGTAACATCATCATCGCCTACCGTGGCACCGACCCGGCTTTATTTACCGGAGAGACCAAGGCGGAAAAAGCGCAGCATGCGCTCACCACTCTCCAGGACATCGCCGTCGATGCCACGATGGTGCGCGACGCCGTCAATCCGCAAAAAGCCGCTGCCGATGCGTTCACCGCGCAGATGCTCGCCAAAGCAGCCAAGCAGGGCATTCCCAAAGACCACGTGACCGTCACTGGCCACTCTCTCGGGGGCAAAAGCCGCTGCCGATGCGTTCACCGCGCAGATGCTCGCCAAAGCAGCCAAGCAGGGCATTCCCAAAGACCACGTGACCGTCACTGGCCACTCTCTCGGGGGCGCGCTGGCGCAGATCGAAGCGGCGGAATTCGGCCTGGCCGGCTCCACCTACAACGCTTACGGCGCGGTGAGCCTGCGTCATCACGTGCCGGAGGGCGGCACGGCGGTGACCAATTACGTCCTGGCAGGTGATCCGGTGAGTGCGGCCAGTCGGCATTACGGCACGGTGGACGTGCCGGAGGGCGGCACGGCGGTGACCAATTACGTCCTGGCAGGTGATCCGGTGAGTGCGGCCAGTCGGCATTACGGCACGGTGGTGACTTTGGCGACTCCAGAGAATGTGCAAGCGCTCAAAGACGCGCACTACCTCGACGTCAGCCACGGCGCATCGTCACCCAATCCGCTGCGGGCGATGCGCATGGGCGATCACAGCGGTACACACTTCACTGGCCCGCAGAGCGTGCTGTCCCCGGAGAGGCTGGCGCAGCTCGCGTGCTGTCCCCGGAGAGGCTGGCGCAGCTCCAAACAAGCCAACTACGCGCACAACAAGGCCGCCTTTGACCATGTTCGCCAGGACATACATCAGGACCGCGAGCTACTGAACATGGCCCTGAATCCTGGCGCGACTGCCGCCATGGCGGCGAAGGCGGAAGCACTGGCGCTGCAGAGGCGTGCCGAACATGCCTACGCGGCCAGTGGTCCCACTGTCGAACGCGTCATCACATGGCCCTGAATCCTGGCGCGACTGCCGCCATGGCGGCGAAGGCGGAAGCACTGGCGCTGCAGAGGCGTGCCGAACATGCCTACGCGGCCAGTGGTCCCACTGTCGAACGCGTCATCAATGCTGCGGCCGAACATGCTGCCGGCCAAGCTTACGAGACCGTCACCCATCCAGGGCAGTGGTTCGGTCAGAGCGCGCCAGCCGCATCCACGCCACATCCTGTCGTGGACAGGCAACAGGCGCAGCAACACCAAGCGCCGCATTTGGTGCGGTCTCCCACGCATGTACATGCACCGCCTCCACAGCACAGCACTGCTGCCCGAACATGCTGCCGGCCAAGCTTACGAGACCGTCACCCATCCAGGGCAGTGGTTCGGTCAGAGCGCGCCAGCCGCATCCACGCCACATCCTGTCGTGGACAGGCAACAGGCGCAGCAACACCAAGCGCCGCATTTGGTGCGGTCTCCCACGCATGTACATGCACCGCCTCCACAGCACAGCACTGCTGCCCATGTGAAAAACCGGCCAGCGTGGACATGCAGGAACAGGCGCGGATCGCGCAATTGCAGCAGCAGGAACAGCAAGCGCAGGCAGCGCGCGAGCAGCAACACCAGATCACGCAGCAACACGCGCAGTTGCACCGCCAAGCCATGGATGCACAGCAACACGAACGCGAACACGACCAGCGCCACAGCCAAGACACCCGTTCGCATCAACACGAACAGCGTCAGGCCGCCGAGCCGATGCTGCACACCCCGCCAGTGGCGAAACCGGCCAGCGTGGACATGCAGGAACAGGCGCGGATCGCGCAATTGCAGCAGCAGGAACAGCAAGCGCAGGCAGCGCGCGAGCAGCAACACCAGATCACGCAGCAACACGCGCAGTTGCACCGCCAAGCCATGGATGCACAGCAACACGAACGCGAACACGACCAGCGCCACAGCCAAGACACCCGTTCGCATCAACACGAACAGCGTCAGGCCGCCGAGCCGATGCTGCACACCCCGCCAGTGGCGCACACACACCACAGCTCCCGCTGATGACGGCACATCCCCTGGAGCCTGGCGACCGCAGCGTCGCCGTGCAGTCCTTGCAACAACACTTGCAGGCCATCGGTGCCACCGACCACGATGGCAAGGCCATCCGGGACGACAAGCACTACGGTCCACGCACCCAACAGGCGGTGGAGAACTTCCAGCGTTGGGCTGGCCGTGAGCCGACCGGTATCGCCGACCCAGGCACGCTCGAAGCGCTGCAGACGCATGCGCAGTTCGCCGCGCGGCAGAAGACACAGGACCTTGCCACCGACCACAGCTCCCGCTGATGACGGCACATCCCCTGGAGCCTGGCGACCGCAGCGTCGCCGTGCAGTCCTTGCAACAACACTTGCAGGCCATCGGTGCCACCGACCACGATGGCAAGGCCATCCGGGACGACAAGCACTACGGTCCACGCACCCAACAGGCGGTGGAGAACTTCCAGCGTTGGGCTGGCCGTGAGCCGACCGGTATCGCCGACCCAGGCACGCTCGAAGCGCTGCAGACGCATGCGCAGTTCGCCGCGCGGCAGAAGACACAGGACCTTGCCACCGACCGTCCGCCATTTGGCAGACCAAGCTAGGCCTGCGCCTTCCCATTCGACCGATGTCTGCCTGCGCCTTCCCATTCGACCGATGTCTTCGCCGAGCGCCCGAACCCGCCTCGCCCCGACCTCGCCACTGCGCAGCAGCAGGCAGCACCCAAAGCGCTGGAACCCTACAGCAGCCCCAATTCCCCCCCCGCTGCACGCGCTCTACGCACAGACCAAGGCCACCCTGGAGGAAAAGGGCATTCCGATGTCCGAGGAACGCCTGCATCAGGTCGTCGGCAAGATGGCGATCTACGATATGACACCAGCAGGGAAAAACGATTTCGTGGTCAAGGGCGATATTTTCGAGGGCTGCGATATCGATGTCTGCTATAAGCACTTCACGCTGGACCTGCGCGAGCCAGCCCCATCGGTGCAGTCCACGCTGCAGCAGGTGCAGAACCAGCAGCAGGTACAGGAAGCAGACAGAGTTGACGGCCATGCGGCAGCAGCCAAAATACGAGCATTCGTATGGCCGATAGCCAGACCGATGGCATGAGCGCCACCGCACGCGATACACGCGGACGCCGCCTCGTTCGATAAACCAAAGACGGCCCAATTGCAGGTGCGGGAACAGGCACGGATCGTGCAATTGCAGCAGGAACAGCACGCGCAGGCAACGCACGAGCAATATGCTGTCGCCTGGCTGGCACGGGAAACGTCCCATGCACCACCAGAGCCGCCAAGCCACGTCACTGCTCCCGTGGCGATCACTGCCGAGGATCTGCGGCCTCCCAAACGTCGCTCCTGGCTATTTACCTATTCGCCGGCAATGAACTCCTAAAAAACACCCAAGGCAGCGTTGCGTAAGGCCAATCGGCTGCAAGTGGTAGCATGGACCGTTTCCGCACCACGCGTCATCCATGGTCAGCCTATTCCGCCGCAACAAGCCCCAGGACAACGCTGGCGAAAGCCGCGCGCCACGTTACAGCATCGAGGAATTGGCTGCGGCCTTCCCGAAGTCCGCTGGCGCGGCGCCTGCCGCCGACGCCGAACCGACGGCGCCCACACACAGCGCGACGGAACCGTCTGCGCCGATGTCGAACACAGCCATCGCTCCTCCACCTGCCGAACCACTGCCGACATCGGCTCCACCAGCACACACCGACGCCCCCCCACCAGTTGCCGCGCCGCCCCACTCCATCTCCACGCCGACCCCTCCTGCAGCAACCACCGCAGTGGCAGCCGACGATGGCCTGGTGCGCAGCGATGCCTTACCCGCCGCGCCGGCGGGCAAACCCGGCTGGCGCGAGCGCCTGCGCAACAGCAGCTTCGCGCGCAGCGTGGGCGGCTTGTTCTCGCGCAATCCCAAACTCGACGATGATCTGCTCGATGCAATCGAGACCGCGCTGATCACCGCCGATGTCGGCATTCCCGCCACCACCGCGTTGATCGAGCAGTTGCGCAAGCGCATGAAAGCACGCGAGTTCGCCGACGCCGCAGCACTGCAGCGCGCACTGCGCGAGGATCTGCTGGCGATCCTGCGCCCCGTGGCCAGGCCATTGCAGATCGACGCCAACGCCAAACCCTTCGTGCTGCTGACCGTCGGCGTCAATGGCGTCGGCAAGACCACCACCATCGGTAAATTGGCCAAGCGCTTCAAGGACGAAGGTCATAGCCTGATGCTCGCCGCCGGCGATACCTTCCGCGCCGCGGCGGTGGCGCAGTTGCAAATCTGGGGCGAGCGCAACGGCGTGAGTGTCATCGCACAGGGCCAAAACGCCGACGCCGCTTCGGTGGCGTTCGACGCACTGCAAGCCGGCAAGGCGCGCGGCACCGATGTGCTGATCGCCGATACCGCTGGTCGTCTGCACACCCAGACCGGCTTGATGAACGAACTGGGCAAGATCCGTCGCGTCCTCGGCAAGCTGGATGCGAACGCACCACACGAAGTGCTGATGGTCATCGACGGCACCACCGGGCAGAACGCGCTGTCGCAGTTGCGCCAGTTCCATGCCGCGGTCGGCGTGACCGGGCTGGTGGTGACCAAGCTCGACGGCACGGCCAAAGGTGGCGTGGTGTTCGCGCTGGCGCGCGAGTTCGGCATCCCGATCCGCTTCGCCGGCATCGGCGAACGCCCCGAGGATTTGCGCGTGTTCGATGCCGAGGCATTCGTCGACGCATTGCTGCCCGAGGCGCTCGGCGGCTGACCCGACGGTTGGCCGCCGTTGTACTGCGCAGCGCACCACTGCAGAGAACCACTCGTGCAACAAGCACACTTTGCCATGCAGCTACCGTTGCAATCCCGTCATGCTGCGCCTAGTGCCTCATACACACTGGCTAGCAGCCTGTGCCGATGAGAACCAAGAGCACTCCCGCACCGATGCGCCAGCCCGCAGACCACTTTGCCGCCCATTTGCTCGCCTGGTTCGACCGCCATGGGCGCCACGACCTGCCGTGGCAGCATCCACGCAGCCCCTACCGGGTGTGGCTATCGGAAATCATGCTGCAGCAGACCCAGGTGGCGGTGGTGATCCCGTATTTCCTGCGCTTCCTGACGCACTTCCCCACGTTGTCCGCACTGGCCGCCGCCGACAACGACGCGGTGATGGCGCAATGGGCGGGGCTGGGCTACTACGCACGTGCGCGCAATCTGCATGCGGCGGCCAAGCAATGCGTGGCGTTGCACGACGGCGAGCTGCCGCGCGATTTCCAAGCGCTGAACGCGCTGCCGGGAATCGGACGCAGCACCGCCGGCGCGATTCTCAGCCAGGCCTGGAACGACCGCTTTCCGATCCTCGACGGCAACGTCAAACGCGTACTGACGCGCTACCACGGCATCGCCGGCTATCCGGGCCTGCCTGCGGTGGAAAAGCCTCTGTGGGCGATGGCGCAGGCCCATGTCGGTGCAGTTCCCGACGGCCGCATGGCCGATTACACCCAGGCGCAGATGGATTTCGGCGCCACCCTGTGTACCCGCGCCAATCCGGCCTGCGTGTTGTGCCCACTGCAGGAGGACTGCGTGGCGCGCCGCGACGGCCTGGTCGATGCACTCCCCACGCCCAAGCCCGGCAAGACCCTGCCAGAACGCGAGGCGGTAGCCCTGCTGCTGGAGAACGCCGCCGGCGATCTGCTCCTGCAGCGGAGGCCGCCAACCGGCATCTGGGCCGGGCTATGGACACTGCCGCAGGCCGAGACCGAAAGCACATTGCGCGACTGGTTCACCCGCCATGCCAGCGGCAGCGCCTTCGACGCGGCCGAGCCACTACCGCCCATCGTTCACACCTTCAGCCATTATCGCCTGCATCTGCAGCCGCTACGCCTGCGCAAGGTCGCCCTGCGCGATGCGCTGCGCGACAATGACGACCTGCGCTGGGTCGCGCGTGCCGCACTATCGGCGCTCGGCCTGCCGGCACCGATCCGCAAACTGCTCGATGGTCTTTAGCCGGTGTGATGTACCCCACGCACCAGCGCCACGACGCACTCTCAGGAACCGCTATGTCCCGTACCGTCTTCTGCCACTACCAACAACGCGACACCGAGGGCCTCGACTACGTGCCCTACCCCGGCGAACTGGGCAAGCGCGTGTTCGCGCAGATCGGCAAGGCCGGCTGGCAGGCATGGCTGGCGCACCAGACCATGCTGATCAACGAGAATCGGCTATCGCCGCGCGACCCCAAGCATCGCGCTTTTCTGGAGGCGGAGTTGGATAAATTCCTGTTCCAGGGCGGTGCCGCCAAGCCCGAAGGCTATGTCGCGCCCGAACAGGAATGCTGAGCGCCACACCGAGGCAGGGCCGACGCCCCCCCCCCCTTGTCGCCATCGCAACCGCGTGCCTACCTGCATGGCCCTGCCTGCGGACGCGGCATAAGACTGCTGCCGATGGCGCGCAACGGATCATGCCCCGTCACGATGAACCCGACAGCGCACCATGCGCCGTCATTCCGCTGTCAGCAACGCACACCAAGCAAGGGCGTGCCGTTGTCTTAACCGGCGTCAGACAGAATCAAATACCGCGCACCAAACGAAAACCCACGCGGGCGCTGGTGCTGTCCGAATCCTGCATCGAGCGCCACGCGGCACGGGTCTGCTCCGGGGCGCTGGCCCAATTGCCGCCGCGTACCACCCGCGAGCGGCAACCGGGGTTGTACCAGGCCGCGCCATCGGCGGGCGCGCGTCGGTAGCTGGCATGCCAGCAATCGGCGACCCACTCGCTGACGTTACCCGCCATGTCGTGCAACCCCCACACATTGGCGGCAAAACTGCCAACCGGCGCCGGCCCCCAAAGTCCATCGGTGTAACCAACAAAGGCGTTGTTCCAATGTCGGCCACTGGCCGAGAGATCGCCACTGCCGGTGAAATTACCGCTATCGCGCGGCGGCGTGGCGGCGTTGCCCCAGGGATAACGACCTTGGCTACCGGCGCGCAAGGCATATTCGAACTCGGCCTCGCTCGGCAACCGATAGTGGCGTCCGGTCTGCTGCGACAACCAGGCCGCGTAGGCCTCGGCATCGCGCACGCTGACGTGGATCACCGGGCTGTTCGGTGCCGCGCGCGCCCCCTTGTAGTCCGATTGCCAGTCCACGCCACTGCGACGCACAAAGTTGCCGCTGCGTTCGTCGTACACCGTAGAGTGGCCACGCCGGGTCGCGCGTGGTCGCACCTGCGTGGCCTGGACAAAGCGGCGAAACTCGGCCACCGTGACCTCCGTGATCGCCATGGCGAACCCACGCTCGAAGCGCACGTAGTGCTGCGGCATCTCGCTCGGTGCGGCATTCGGCTCGCTCTCGCCGGCGCCCATGCGGAAGCCACCGTGCGGCACCACAATCATCTGCGGGCCGCGCGTGCCATCGCGCATGGCGTCGGCGAATACCTGACCAGGGCGAAAGCTGCCGTAATGCGCCACCAGATCGATATGCTCGCGCAGCATGGCGGCAACCGGATCGCCAGGATCGGCGATACGCAACATTTCCTCGAGCCGCGCACGCGCAGCTTTCAAGCCGGCCGGCGTGACCAGATCGCGCAGACCGGCGTCGCATAACGCCGCAATCCGCGCGATACGCATCTGTTCCACTCGCTCGCGCGCATCGTGCACAGTGACGGCGTCATCGCGCACGCGCCCAGCGTGCGCCAGCCAAATGTCGGCAGCGGCAAAATCCGATGCCATGGCGGCCACCTCGGCACGCCGGATCAACGCGCTTTCCACCGCCGCCACGCCTTGCCGCGCACGCGCGTCATCGGCATCCAGTTCCTGGGCCTCGCGGAAATTGGCCAGCGCCCCGCCGCTGCCGTCCTCGCCGAGCCGACCAGCGCGCAGGTCGTCCTCACCTGCACGGTTGTAGGCCAACACCCGCGATGCGGTCTCGAACCGCTGCTGCAGACGCCACAGCGCCGGATCCTCCGCATCCAGCCAGCGCGCCACCATCGCGATGCGGTCAACGCGTTCCAGCACCGCATCCGAACGTTCCGGGTCGCGCAGCGCGTCCTCGCCGAGTTGCAACAGCCGCCGTCGCGCCTTGCGCAGGCCGTCGCGTGCGACGCGATCCTTCGGCGCTAGCGTGCGGATAGCCAGATACAGTGGAATCGCCGCCTGCGCATCCTCGAATAGATGGTCCTCGGCCAACGCACGCGCGGCATCGCGCCGCGCCTGGGCCAGGCCGCTGCGTGCGAGCGTCGGCAGCGGCGGCTGCCATTGCATCACGATCTGCGCGGCGTCTTCGCCACCGACGGTGACACTGGGCGCACGCACCGCTCTGGCCGGTGCCGCCGCAGCCGGCATCGGCGTGGACGTCTGCCGTGCACAGCCTCCAAGCATCCCCACCAGCAGAATCCAGACCATCACCGCGCCGTTCGTGCGCACCTTATCCTCCGAACAGATTGATCTCGTGACACGCGCGCCCTGCGCGCGTGCGACCGACGAGACGACGTTAGGCTATTCTCGCCTGCCTGAGCAAACCCTGCATTCAATCGGAAATCACGTGCCTTATTGGATCAAGCACCCCAACGAGCTGGCTGAGCGCTTGGCGCAACGACCAACCAGGATCGGACTGGATACCGAATTCGTCCGCGAACGTACCTACTGGCCGCAACTGGCGCTGGTGCAAATGGCGGTAGCCGAGGAGATCCTGTTGATCGATCCGCTGATCCCCGACATGCCGCAGGCGCTAGCGCCATGGCTGAGCGATCCAGGCATCCTCAAGATCATGCACAGCGCCAGCGAGGATCTGGTGACGTTCAAGTGCGCCTGCGGCACGTTGCCGCGGCCGCTGTTCGACACCCAGATCGCGGCCGGCTTGGCCGGCATCGGCGCTGGCATGGGCTACCAGAAGCTGGTTCTGGAGATCACCGGCATTCACCTGACCAAAGGCGAGACGCGCTCGGACTGGCTGCGCCGCCCGCTCTCGCCCGCACAACTGGACTATGCCGCCGACGACGTGCGCCATTTATTCGCGCTGCACGACAGCTTGCACGCACGGCTGCAGGTGCTGGATCGCAGTGTTTGGTTACAGGAAGACGGCGAGCGCCTGCTCGGTACAGTGGAGCAGGAGAACGCAGAACGCTGGCCACACCTGAGCATGCGCGCAGCGCAGTTCATGGAACGTCCCGCGCAACTGCGCCTGCTACGCCTGCTGCGCTGGCGCGATGCACAGGCCCGGCATAGCGATAAGCCACGCAGCTGGATCCTGGACAACGAACTGGCCGCCACGCTGGCACGCTCTCCACCGGACGATCGCCACGGCCTGCAAGCGCTATTGGACAAACATCCCCAAGCACCACGCAAGCTGGGCGATGCGGTATGGCAGGCGCTGACCACGCCATTGCCGGACGAGACGGACGCGCCACTGGCGCAGGCCTCCAGCGACAGCCACAAGGCAACATTGAAGCGACTCCAGGATGCGGTCGCCGCACGCAGCGCCGAGCTCGGCCTGCCCGACGGCCTGCTCGCCTCGCGCAAACATCTGGAAGCGCTGCTGGAAAGCGCGCAATGGCCGCTGCCGCTGGCCGGCTGGCGCCGGCGCGAACTGGAACCACGGCTGCAACCACTGCTGAACGGCGTGCGCTAGCCGCAGCGACTCGACCGGCACACCCGGTCGAGCCCGCGGAAAATCAAGAATCCTGCATAAAAGGCCAGCCCCTGGCCTTTACGGCCGGATCAATATTTGAACAGCGGAAACTTCAACTCCGGGTGGCGCGCCTTCCACTCGTTATAAGCGGCGGTACCTTCCCATGCGGCAAACGACTTGGGCGTGCGACCACGGCCAGACCAGGTTTCGCCGGTATGCGGCAACTGATACTTCGGCTTGACATCGCTACGACCACTGGCAGCCTTGGCGGCCTTGGGCGCTGGGCTGGTGACATAAGAAGCGATCTCGTTGCGCTGTTTGGCGGTGAAAAACTCGGCAAACTGCTCCAGCAGGGACAACACGTTGGCGTGCGCCGCATTGGTCTGACCCTCGCGCGCCTGCTTCTCCTGCTCTTCTAACTTGCGCATTTCTTCTTGCAGCTTGGCCTTGGCTTCGGCGATCTGTTGCAAGTTGCGAACTTCCGTCATTGAAAAGACCTATTTCTGTCGTGAATGTTTGGAATGGACGGAATAATAGCGTCCGGAAAGGCGAAATCACGCTTGGAGATTTCGGTGCGGCAGTATATCGGTATCGACCGATAAAATGTATGGCGTTCTGGCGAATAAACAACACCAGCGACGCAGATGTCGTTGCAGCGCGATGCAGCACAGCACCTGGGTCGCCCTACTCCCATTGCAGACGAGGCAGCGCCCCCTTGGCATGCGGCCTTGGCTCCAGCTAAACTATGGCTCTACGTGGGGCGGTAGCTCAGCTGGGAGAGCGTCGCGTTCGCAATGCGAAGGTCGAGGGTTCGATCCCCTTCCGCTCCACCATATTCCCGTCCTAGACGGTACGACCAAGGCTGGAAAGTCCTGACATTACAGGGTTTCCGGCCTTTTTCGTATTCAGTGCAATACAAGCCTGGACCAGCCAACTCTGGCGAAGGCCATCGCGCATGTCCCGGCTCGCCAATGTCGCGACAAGAGAACACAGGCGCGATACTGTCATCTCCTGTCCATGCCGCTCAGCAGTTTCGCTATGACCAAAGGCCCCCTCCGTCTTGATGTCGGCGTCAGCTACGCCCTGCCGCGTGCGGGGCTGCCAGCGGCGGTCAGCTTCCGCAAGTGGGTCGCGGTGGCGCTGAAAGGACGCATCCGCGAAGCCGATCTGGCGATCCGCTTGGTCGACCAACGCGAAGGCCGCGCACTGAATCAGCACTACCGTGGCAAGGACTACGCCACCAATGTACTCAGCTTCCCGGCCGAACTGCCCGACGGGCTACCCAAGGGAATCCGGCTGCCGCTGCTTGGCGATCTGGTGATTTGCGCGCCGGTGGTGGCGCGCGAGGCCGCCGAACAGGGCAAACCACTCAATGCCCACTACGCGCATCTGACGGTGCATGGGGTGCTGCACCTGCTCGGCTGGGATCACGAGGACGACAAGGAGGCCGAGGCGATGGAACAACTGGAACGCGAGATTCTGGCCGAACTTGGCCTGTCCGATCCCTACGCCGGCGAGCGTTGATCCGAGCATCCACTGCATTGCGGCAAGACCATCGCGCTCATCGCGCCTGTTGGAGGGCTGCAAGTGCGAGCTGGCGTCGCATTCGCCAACACCAGCAACCATCGCTGGCGCGCTGGTCAGCCAGCGGCACGGATGGTAGCGTGGAGCGGCACTGTCACTACCTGTTCGCCGCCCGGGGCTCCCAATGCCGACCCGTTCCTCGTTACTTCTGCTCGCGCTCAGTTGTGCAGTGCCGGCTACCGCCGCCAACACCACCTCCACCGCTGCAATCGACCTGCCGGCGCTGCTGGAATGCCACAAGCACGTCACCGATTTCGATGCGTTGAAGCCCCTGCTGAGCGATCCACTGAAAGCCGTGGCACATGGATGGCGGCCATTGCCGCAGACCAACCTCTTCATGAGCGAATACGCACTGGCTCGGCCAATCCACGTGTACGGTTACAGCACCGACCGGATTGCCTTTTCCGGCGCCAGCGTGATGGCGATCCTGGACCTGCCCGATCCGCGAGCGCTGGCCAAGCAACTGAAACTGGAAGCGGCGGTGGATACACCGGAGAAGGCCATGTTCGGCCGCGAAGTGCTCAGTCGCGATGTGCACGACCCCAAGACCGGCGAGCCGATGATCGAGTCGATCATCCTCAGCGTCTCCACGGTGAAGTCGCATCCGGGCAAGACCCTGGCCGGGTGCAGCTACAGCCTGGATTTGCCAGAGGTGCCGGGCGCGCCGCCAGCGCCGGACGTGCTGCATACGCAGCCCAGCGGGGGCTGAGCCCGGATCGGCGGGCACCGCGTGCCTGCAATGCGTGTCGTAATGCGCTCGCGATGGCCCTGCTAGACTTACGCCTAACGCCCGTTCGATCAGGCGAATACCCTCAGAACATGTCCGAAGAAGGCCCGAGTAGCTCCTCCCCCGAACCCCACGAAAAGCGCCGCGGCTGGCTTGAACGGCTGACTTCGGTGTTCTCCGGCGATCCGCACACCCGCGATGAACTGGTCGAAGTCCTACGCGACGCCCAGCACGATGGCCTGATCGCCAGCGACACCCTGCGCATGATGGAAGGCGCGCTGTCGGTCTCGGAACTGACCGTCGGCGATGTGATGGTGTCGCGTTCGCAAATGGTGTCGTTGCCAGCGGAGGCGCGCTTCCTGGATCTGATGAGGCAAGTGGTCGAATCCGGCCATTCCCGCTTCCCCGTCCATGGCGAGAACAAGGACGAGATCCTCGGCATCCTGCTGGCCAAGGACCTGCTACGCGGGGTAGTCGCCGACGATGGCCCCGGCACGGTGCGCGAGTTGCTGCGTCCGGCGGTGCTGATCCCGGAGTCGAAAAAACTCAACGTGCTGCTCAAGGAGTTCCGACTCTCGCGCAACCACATGGCGATCGTGGTCGACGAATACGGCGGCGTGGCCGGACTGGTGACCATCGAGGACGTGCTGGAGCAGATCGTCGGCGAGATCGACGACGAGCACGACGATGCCGAAGACGAGGCATCGCTGATCGCGGCACAGGCCGACGGCCAGTACGTGGTGGACGCGCTGACGCCGATCGAGGATTTCAACGAGCGCTTCAGCGCCGACTTCTCCGACGACGACTACGACACCATCGGCGGACTGCTCACCGAGGCAATCGGCCACCTGCCCGAGACCGGCGAGGAACTGACCATGGGACGCTTCGCGTTCCGTGTGGCACGCGCCGACGCGCGCCGGGTACAAGCGTTCCACCTCACCATCCTGCCAAACGACCCGCAGGAAGCGGCTTGAACGCGCCCCGCCCGCCTGACGCGCGCCGACGCGGCTGGCCGCACGTCTGTCTGAGTTTACTGCTGACGCTCTGGTCCGCGCTGACATTCGCACAGAACGACGCGCTGACGTCACCACCAGCGCTGGCCGCGCCGATGACGGCCGACGCCACGACACCGCGCATCGGCGTGGCCACCATGCAGCCGGGCGATGTGTTCTTCGAGCGCTTCGGCCACGATGCACTCGTGGTGCAGGACCCGCGCGATGGCCAAACCATTTCGTACAACTTCGGCTTCTTCGACCCCAGCGAAGCAGGCTTCGTCAGCCGCTTCGCCGCCGGCGACATGCGCTACTACCTGATGGCACTGCCACTGCAGGAAGATCTGGAGCAGTACCGCGAGGCCGGCCGTGGGGTGGACATCCAGTGGCTGGATCTAGCCCCGGCGCAGGCACGCGCGCTCGCACAAGCGCTGGCCTGGCGGGCACGACCGGAAAACGCGCGCTACCGCTACGACTATTACACCGCCAACTGCGCCACCATGGTGCGCGACACCTTGGACAAGGCCATGGGCGGCGCGCTGCACGCGCAACTGGCCGGACGTTCGCGCGGCAACACCTACCGCAGCGAGTCGGTACGACTGGCCTCGCCTGCATCCTGGATGTGGCTGGGATTCGACCTGGGTTTAGGGCCGTTCGCAGATCAGCCGCTGTCGCGCTGGGACGAAGCGTTCGTCCCGATGCGCTTGGCCGAGAGTTTGAACGAGGTCCACAACAATGCTGGCCGCCCGCTGGTACAGGCACGCCAACGGCTCCTGCCACAACGGCTGGCCCCGGAACCACCGGAGCAGGCACGGCATTGCTGGCCGTGGCTGCTGCTCGGCCTGGCTATCGCGGCAGGCGTGCTGGCACTGGGCCGACATCCGCGCTGGCTGGCGACACTGGCGATGCCCTTCTGGCTGCTCTGCGCGCTCGGCGGCTGCGTCTTGCTGTACTTGTGGGGTTTCAGCGCGCATCGCGCGGCGTGGGGCAACCGCAATCTGCTGCTGCTGGATCCGCTGTGCCTGCCGCTGCTGATCGGCGCCCTGAGTGTGCTGCGCGGCCATCGTCCAGGGCGCTGGTTCGCCGTGTTGCTGTGGACGGTGACGGCACTGGCTGGGGCTACGCTGCTGATCCACTGGTTGTCGATGTTGCAGCCGCAATTCAACCTGCAATGGATCGCACTGCTGCTGCCGATCCACACGGCTCTTGCCTGGGCACTGACTCGCCAGCGCGGGTTGCCCTGACCTTGCCGCACGATTCCGCCACGCACGGGTCTATCTAATGGTTTCTGTCCCCAGCAATCCTGCCTGCGTCATCAACTGCGTGCACTACGATGGCCACGGTCGTCGTCACGACATCGCCTTGGCACAGATCAGCGACGCCCTGGCCGGCGACGATGGTTTCGTGTGGGTCGGCATGTACGAACCCGACGACACGGTGCTGGAGCAACTGCAAGACGAGTTCCAATTGCACGATCTGGCCATCGAAGACACGCGCAAGGCGCACCAGCGCCCGAAGGTCGAGGCGTTCGGCAATTCACTTTTCCTGGCCGTGCACACGGCGCAGGTGATCGACGAGCGCATCGTCTACGGCGAGACCCACGCCTTCCTGGGCACTCGCTTTCTGCTGACAGTGCGCCACGGCGCCTCGCTGCCGTATGCGCCGGTGCGCGAACGGCTGGAGCGCGAATCCAAACTGCTGCAGTTGGGGCCATCCTACGCGCTGTACGCGGTGCTGGACTACATCGTGGACAACTACCAACCGATCCTGGACGCGTTCCGGCACAGCCTGGAACGCCTGGAAAGCGACATCTTCGCCGAATCGTACCGCCGCGACACCGCAATCCGCCTGTACGAACTCAAGCGCGAACTCAACCAGATGCGGCTGGGTGTGGCCCCGTTGCAGGATGTGCTCGCCCATCTCAAGCGTCATCCCGGCCCGCTGATCCCGGACGAAGTGCGGCTCTACCTGCGCGATGTGCTCGACCACGCGGTGCGCACCAACGACGCCATCGACACCCTGCGCGAGATGCTGGGCACCGCCTTGAGCGTGAATCTATCGCTGGTCACCTTGGCCCAGGGCGAGACGGTCAAGCGTCTCGGCGCATGGGCCGCCCTACTCGCCGCGCCCACGCTGATCACCAGTTGGTATGGCATGAACTTCCAACATATGCCAGAGCTGAACTGGCCACTGGCCTATCCGCTGATGGTCGGCGGCGTGGGCGCGGTGTGCCTGGGGTTGTATGCGGCGTTCAAGCGGGCGAAATGGCTGTAATGACCAACGCCGAGCGATGAAGCAGCTCCAGAGCGGATTGAGATTGTCCGAGCAAGCCGCGGCCACGGGGTTTCACCCCACATAGACCGACTTGATGTTCATGAACTCATGGATGCCATGTGCCGCCAGTTCGCGACCGAAACCAGAACGCTTGACGCCGCCGAACGGCAGGCGCACATCGCTCTTGACACTGGCGTTGACGAACACCGTACCGCAGTGCAACTGACAGGCGACGCGTTCGCCGCGATCACGATCCGCGCTCCAGACGCTACCGCCTAACCCGAAGACCGTATCGTTGGCCACGCGCACCGCCTCGGCCTCATCGGCCACGCGCAGGATCGCGGCGACCGGACCGAACAACTCCTCGTCGTAGGCCGGCATCCCCGGCACCACGTGATCCAGGATGGAAGCCGGATAGCCGGCATGGGTGCTCAGGTCAGGCGCGCAGCCGAGCAACGGCGTGGCGCCCTTGGCAATGCTGGCCTGCACCTGATGGTGTAGGGCATCGCGCAAATCCTGCCGCGCCATCGGCGCAAGCGTGGTCGCCGGGTCCTGTGGATCGCCAAGACGGCGCGCGTGCGCCGCCGCAACGAAGCGCTGCACGAACGCATCGGCGAGCGCCTGCACCACCACGAAACGCTTGGCCGCGATGCAGGTCTGCCCGGCATTATCAAAGCGCGACTGCACAGCGGCGGCCACTGCCGCCTCCACGTCAGCATCGTCCAGCACCACGAACGCATCGCTGCCACCTAGTTCCATCACGCACTTCTTCAGTTGTCCGCCGGCGTTGGCGGCGATGGAACGGCCAGCGCGTTCGCTCCCGGTGAGCGTGACCGCAGCCACCCGCGCATCGCGCAGCACCTCGGCAGCCTGGTCGTTATCGATGTGCAACACATCGAACACCCCGCTCGGAACACCAGCCGCCTGCAACAGCACATGGATCGCATCGGCACAGCGTGGCACATTGGTGGCGTGCTTGAGCAAAGCAACATTCCCGGCCATCAGCGCCGGTGCCAGAAAGCGGAACACCTGCCAGAGCGGGAAATTCCATGGCATCACCGCCAGCACACACCCCAGCGGCTCGTAGCGCACGTAGCTGCGGCAGGCTTCGGTGGCGATAAGCTGCTCGCGCAGATAATCCGCCGCATGCTCGGCATAGTAATCGCAGGCCGCCGCGCACTTGTCGACCTCGGCCAGTGCCTCATGGCGCAATTTGCCCATCTCCGCGGTCATCAACCGTTGCAAGGGGATGCGCTGCGCACGTAGTTGCGCACCGACCTCGCGTAGCAAGGTACCGCGCTGCGTCAACGACATCGCCGCCCAAGCCGGGAACGCTTGCGCCGAAGCAGCCAGCCGCTGCTCGATGGCGGTGGCATCCATCAGTTCGACGGAGTATTCGACCTGTCCGGTGGTGGGATTGATCGTGGCGTAAGACATCGCGAGCCCTCTCGGAAAACCTGTGTTTAGCCTAGCGTGAAGAAGGTTGCCACCACGTCGTGGTGCCGCGGTGGCCTGCGGCACCACGACGTCATAACGAAAGCACTCGGTGCTCTTCAGGTAGGTTCCCGCGGTTTGGCTGTCAACGGTAAGGAGCCGATCCGATCAGGCTTCTCCACCATCTCTTGCAACCCAGTCGTATCGCCCTGCTCGAAAATCCAAAACACGCACGGACAATCCACGACGGCAAAGACAGATTCGTTGCGTTGAAACCATGCTGCACAACACCGTCGCTCTTCTGATTGAAGAACAATCTTGAGATAAGCGGCACACAAATAAAAAAATCATGAAATTATAATTCATTTATGAATAATATGTTTGTTAAAAAATATCATAACGCCTGATCGGCTACGTTCTGATTTGACGCCCCCTCAATAACTCGGCTGAACAATTTCGATGCAACTGAACTTTGGCGATACGGAGTACAACGGCAAGCGCAAGCAAACGCCTAGTGAAGTGTGCCGTGAAAGGAAATGATGGTGCTGATCCAGCCAAATTCCTCAAATTTGCGTCATCCAATAAACTGGTTAACTGGGGAAATGCATATCTTTCTCGCCAGAGCAAAAACCTGCACGGCGGAAATATCTTTGAAGCGACGATCATTATCGCGCCAAATTCGTTCGACAAAAAATAAGGACGGTGAACACGATAGAGAGATGCACCGGATGAAGAGGGGCAACCTATTATTATTTGACGAATCTGGGCTGTTCCAGCACGTGGGAATGTATGGCAGCTAACGCCGCTTACATCACCCTGATGCAAAAACTGCTGCACGGCAAGAAAAATACGGTGCGCGGCTATAGCGGCGATACCTGGTTGGAGACGCACAGGGATGATGGTGTCCAAATGCGAGCTGATCGCGGAGAAACCGTCGAAGCTTAAGCAGATCAACAACAAGGGCGAATTGAAATGTGCCGAGCGCTGAAGTACCCGTTCTGGGTCATCAAGCGCCATTCGGCTATCTCAAGGTGCTTTATCGCGGATTTTCCAAGAATACGGTGCAATTGCCGACACTGTTTTCACTATTGAACCTGTGCCTGAAGCGAGCGCAATGGCTGTCTGCTGCAGGGAAGTTGCGTCTGCGATCCTGGAATTTTCTCAGGAATTTGCCGAAAAAGTGCGAAACCACGAAATTTGAAGTGCGAACTGAGTGAATGTTGTTTTATTTTCTGTAATTAGACCTAGTTGCTTCATAATTTACTCAATCGAGGATATAAGTAAAAATGAGAATAATTATTCTTTGTTTAATTTTATTTATTTCATATAATTCAGTGAAGCCAGTGGCGGCCCACGCTTTAGATGTAGATTCAACTAAGGAGAAGGTTTACCTTATTGCAAGCTCCTCGCGGTATGACGAGAGAGTCATACCGAAAATCAAGGCGTTTCTTTACCGACTTGGCTATGTGGCCGACACGAGATACCTGGATCAGAATCCCACCTTGCTCGGCTATGTGAATAATGATGAAAAACGTGCGGCAACTTTGATAAAGGCGCTAAGCGATAAGAATGTGAAATACCTCTGGTTTGTCAGGGGTGGTTACGGCGCACTCAATCTTTATCCTGCCTTGCATGAGAACCGAGCATTGATATCGAAATCAACGCGAAAAATCATCATCGGCTTCAGTGATGTCACTGCTATTCACAGCTTTGTGAATCATGAATTGAACTGGCCTAGTATTCATGGTGTGCTTGCCGAGTACAACAAGGAAATGCATGAATTGGATAGCAAGAAAGTTATTAACATGAACAGCAGCCTGATTGAGGCATTTCAGGCCTTTGATAAAGGAGTGAACTACGCTGGCGTCGAACCACTGAATAGCCTGGCTTTAAAGAGCGTAAGCGGTAAAATCGATGGTGGAAATCTGACGCTGCTGCGGTCATTTTTTTCAACAATTTATGAAAGCATTTACTCTGAAAAAATAATCTTACTGGAAGATAAGGGGGTTTCCCCTGAGCAGCTCGATAGAACTCTACACCAAATTCAATACAACATAAAATTTCGACCAAACGCCGTGATTTTTGGTGAATTTCACAGCCTGAATGCAGGGGAAAATGAAGCGTCATTATATAGGCATGTGATGCAGGGATTTGCAAAAAGAGTCAACTATCCCGTCTATTATTACCCTAAATTTGGTCACGGCAAAGATAATCAACCATTCATCATGAATCAGCGTGCGGATATTTCATGTGGTGAGCCATCCGGATTATGTAATCTGACTCAACCGCCTGTGACGCATGATCGGGATCTGTAAATGGGGGCTGTCAAACAGGTCCTAGTCGGCCTACCGCAGCGGCAGTTGCATGTCACGCCGACACCGCTTCCCGCTTCCCGCTGCGCGCCATCCACCAACCGCCAAGGCAAGCGACAAGCGATACCAACAACACCATCAGCGTCGCCAGGGCGTTGATCTTGGGCGTCAGGCCCATCCGCACCGAGGAGAACACGATCATCGGCAAGGTGGTCGTGTCCGGGCCGGCGAGAAAGTTGGCAACCACCACGTCGTCCAGCGACAAGGTGAACGCCAGCAGCCAGCCGGCCACCAACGCCGGCGCGATGATCGGCACGGTAATCAGGCAGAACACACCCAGTCGATTGGCGCCCAGGTCCATCGCCGCCTCCTCCAACGCACGGTCCAATGCCTGCAGCCGCGAAGACACCACCACCGTGACGAAGGACAGGGTGAAGGTGACGTGCGCGACCCATATCGCAATGACGCCCTTGGGCGCGACACCGATCACCCCACCGATCGACACCAGCAGCAGCAGGATCGACAGACCAATCATCACCTCCGGCATCACCAGCGGCGCGGTCACCAACGCCGCGAACAGGCGCTGACCAGGAAAGCGCCGCAAACGGGTCAGCGCCAACGCCGCAAGCGTGCCGAGCACCAGTGAGGCGGTCGCGGTCGATAACGCGAGCTTGAGGCTGATCCACGCCGCGCGCAGGATCTGCCGGTCATGCAGCAACGCGCCATACCAGCGCGTGGAAAAAGTCAACTATCCCGTCTATTATTACCCTAAATTTGGTCACGGCAAAGATAATCAACCATTCATCATGAATCAGCGTGCGGATATTTCATGTGGTGAGCCATCCGGATTATGTAATCTGACTCAACCGCCTGTGACGCATGATCGGGATCTGTAAATGGGGGCTGTCAAACAGGTCCTAGTCGGCCTACCGCAGCGGCAGTTGCATGTCACGCCGACACCGCTTCCCGCTTCCCGCTGCGCGCCATCCACCAACCGCCAAGGCAAGCGACAAGCGATACCAACAACACCATCAGCGTCGCCAGGGCGTTGATCTTGGGCGTCAGGCCCATCCGCACCGAGGAGAACACGATCATCGGCAAGGTGGTCGTGTCCGGGCCGGCGAGAAAGTTGGCAACCACCACGTCGTCCAGCGACAAGGTGAACGCCAGCAGCCAGCCGGCCACCAACGCCGGCGCGATGATCGGCACGGTAATCAGGCAGAACACACCCAGTCGATTGGCGCCCAGGTCCATCGCCGCCTCCTCCAACGCACGGTCCAATGCCTGCAGCCGCGAAGACACCACCACCGTGACGAAGGACAGGGTGAAGGTGACGTGCGCGACCCATATCGCAATGACGCCCTTGGGCGCGACACCGATCACCCCACCGATCGACACCAGCAGCAGCAGGATCGACAGACCAATCATCACCTCCGGCATCACCAGCGGCGCGGTCACCAACGCCGCGAACAGGCGCTGACCAGGAAAGCGCCGCAAACGGGTCAGCGCCAACGCCGCAAGCGTGCCGAGCACCAGTGAGGCGGTCGCGGTCGATAACGCGAGCTTGAGGCTGATCCACGCCGCGCGCAGGATCTGCCGGTCATGCAGCAACGCGCCATACCAGCGCGTGGAAAACCCGGCCCAGACCGTCGCCAGCTTGGAGGCATTGAACGAATACGCCATCAGCAGCAGGATCGGCAGATACAAAAAAGCAAAGCCGGCCCCGAGCACGGCCCAGTGCAGCGCAATCCCCGTTCCTCTGCGTAGTAGGGACGTGCCCCTCATGCCGGGCCACCGTCGAGCTGGCGTTGCTGTTGACGATGAAACATCAGGATCGGCAGCACGAGCAACGCCAGCAGCGCGATCGCCAGCGCCGACGCCATGGGCCAATCACGATTACTGAAGAACGTTTCCCACAGCACGCGGCCGATCATCAGCGTGTCCGGCCCGCCCAGCATTTCCGGAATGACGAATTCGCCCACCGCCGGAATCATCACCAGCATGCAGCCGGCGATGATGCCAGGCCGCGACATCGGCAGGGTCACAGAGAGGAACGCCTGCCATGGCCGCGCCCCCAGGTCGTAGGCGGCCTCAAGCAGACGCTGGTCGCGCTTGATCAGGGTCGCGTACAGCGGCAGCACCATGAACGGCAGATAGCAGTAGACGATGCCGATGTAGGCGGCGAGCGGGGTATACAGGATGTGCAACGGCGCATCAATCAGCCCGAGCCCCAACAACAGGCGGTTGAGCAGGCCGTTGCTGTCAAGCATGCCGATCCAGGCGTAGACACGTATCAGGAACGAGATACACGATGGCAGTACCACCAGCATCATCGCCATGTTGCGCGCCGACGGCGACAGGCGCGTGATCGCATAGGCCAACGGATAACCAATCAGCAGGGTGAAAAAGGTGGAGATCCCGGCGATCTTGAGCGAGCCCCAGTAAGCCTGGATGTACTGATGATCACGCAATAACGTCAGATAATTCTGCAAGGTCAGGACCAAGGTCCGCACGCCGTCGCGGTCCTGCAGTAATGGGCTATACGGTGGACTACGGATCGCCTGCTCGGCGAAGGAGATACGCAGCACGATCAGAAACGGGATCGCGAAAAACAGCAGCATCCACAGATATGGCGCAGCGATCACCACCCAGCGCGCGCCAGGCAGACGCGGCCCCAGCCGCGTGCGCAGCATCCGCCATGACGCAGACAACGCGGCGGACACGCCCGCAGCGACGGGCGTGCTCATGCGCGTAGCACCACGCCATCGTGCTCGTCCCACCGCAGCCAAACCGTATCACCCCGGCTCAGGCGTTGGCTGGCATGACGCTGCTGATTGGTGACGCTGACCATCAGCGTGAAGCCGACCGGCAGGCGCACGTGGTAGACCGAATAGCTACCGAAATACGTGATGTCCTCGATCACGCCAAGGGCCTTGTTATGCGTCTGGGCCGGTGCCTGCTGGCCAATGCGCAGCTTCTCCGGACGCAGCGCGAAAAACACCGACTGTCCGCCACAACCAGGCAGGCCATGGCCGACGATGATGCGATCGGGGAACATCGCGCTGTGCAGGCGCGTACCATCTGGTTCGTCCGCGTCGATGCTGGCCTCGATCAGGTTGACCGAGCCGATGAACTCGGCGGCGAAGCGATTGGCCGGCTGCTCATAGATTGCGTCCGGGGTGCCGATCTGGCGGATAACGCCCGCATCCATCAGCGCAATGCGCGTGGCCATGGTCATCGCCTCTTCCTGGTCATGGGTGACCATCACGCAGGTGACGGCAGAGGCCTGGATGATCGCGCGCAACTCCAATTGCATTTGTGCGCGCAGTTGCTTGTCCAGCGCCGCCATCGGTTCGTCCAGCAGCAACAGCTTTGGTCGCTTGGCCAGTGCGCGTGCCAGCGCCACGCGCTGCTGCTGCCCACCGGAGAGCTGGTGCGGCTTGCGCTTGCCCAAGGTCTGCAACCGTACCAACTCCAACATCTCGCCGACGCGGGCAACGATGGCGGTACGCGAGAGGCCATCGAACCTCAGACCGAAGGCGATATTCTGCTCCACCGTCATATGCGGAAACAGCGCATAGGACTGAAACATCATATTGAGCGGGCGCTGGTAAGGCGGCAGGTCATCCAACGACTGACCGTCGAGCACGATGCGGCCACGGCTAGGTCGTTCGAACCCACCCAGACAGCGCAGCAACGTGGACTTGCCGCTGCCGGAACCGCCGAGCAAAGCGAAGATCTCGCCCTTGCCGATCTCCAGATCGATCGTATCCAGCGCAACGACACCCTCGTAGTCCTTGCACACACCGGCAATGGACAGATAACCACAGCCCGTGGTCGGCGGCGTGGGTGACTCCGGCAGAGGGTGGGGGCTGACTTGGCTCAACGCCATCGGTTGTTGCTCATGAAAACGCCATCGAGATGCGTCACCGATGCTGCTGACGAACGCAGCACACTGACGCACAGTGTAGCCGCGCTTGCCATCTGCGCGATACCGCAGCAGCGCGCTCACTTCAACAGCGACATCCCCACTCCCCCGCCTGCGCCGATCCAGGACAATGACGGCGCACGACGGCAAACCTGCATGCCTGTGCACTCTTCTTAAAGCACAGATGCCTGGACCGCACTTCCTGGGCGTCGATCAACGACTTCGCATCACCCCGGGAGATGGCAACGTGACGGGGCGTGCATGACGCACCATCCACCGCACCATTGGCGTGGCGCACGATCGTAACCACTGAAGACGCCGAGGCCTGTCGTTCAACGGCCGGTCTTGATCTGCGTCCACAAGCGGGTGTACAGCTTGTCCACCTCGGGCGGGTTGATCGCATAGGTGAACATCTTCGCCGCCACCGCTGGCGGTGGATAGATCGTCGGATCGTGACGGATCTGCGGATTCACCAGCGGTGTCGCCTTCGGTACCGGATTGGCGTAATGGATGAAATTGGTATTGGCCGCAGCCACTGCCGGCGTCAGCAGATCATTGATAAAGGCATACGCGTTCTCCGGATGTTTGGCATCCTTGGGGATGGCGAGCATGTCGAACCACTGCGGCGCGCCCTCCTTGGGAATCGAATAGGCCAGATGCACGCCGTTCTTGGCTTCCTCTGCGCGATCGCGCGCCTGGATGATGTCACCGGACCACCCCACCACCAGACAGGTACTCCCGTTGGCCAGAGAAGTCACATACTGCGAGGAGTTGAAGTTCTGCACATACGGGCGGATGCGTGTGAGCAACGCGGCGGCCTGCTCAAGCTTGGCCGCATCGGTGGTATGCGGATCCTCACCCAGATAATGCAGCGCGATCGGAATCAGGTCCGCGGGCGCATCCAACAGGGTCACGCCACAATCCTTTAGCCTGGCCAGGTAATCGGGCTTGAATACCAGATCCCAACTATTGGCGACGTCGGTGCTGCCGAAAGCCGCCTTGACCTTGTCCACGTTGTAACCGATGCCGGTGGTGCCGATCATGTATGGCACGCCATAGGTGTTGCCCGGGTCCTGCTGCGCGATGCGCTGCATGATCTGCGGGTCGAGGTTGGCAAGATTGGGGATCTTGCGCTTGTCCAACGGCAGGAACAGGCCAGCCTGGATTTGCCGGCCGAAGAAATTCAACGTCGGCACCACCACATCGTAGCCGCTGCCGCCGGCCAACAGCTTGGCTTCCACCATCTCGTCGCTGTCGAACACATCGTAGGTGACTTCGATGCCGGTCTTTTTTTCAAAATCGGGAATGGTGCTCTCGGCGATGTAGTTCGAGTAGTTGTAAACGTTCAGCACCTTTGCTGCGTCCACACCCGGATTGCGCCCATCGGCGCCGACGGATCCATCGCAGGCGGCCAGCAACGTCACCGAAAAGGAAAGCAAACAAAGAATGCATCGCCGCGGCGTCATGACATGGCTCCTGGGGTCCATGGAAAAATCGGGAAGCATCAGGCAGCGCGCGACACACAACAGACCGATAGCATCTCAGCGCAGCACAACGCGCCAGACTCAGGCGATTTGCCCAGCACGTGCGCGGCGTCCTTGCGTGCAATAGTGGCAGATGCGTTCGATATGCGGCAAGTCACGAGGCAGAGGAATGGACACGCCGGTCGCGCTCATGATCGATCCATTGATGAAAGACGACCACCGATCATGCGCTAGCCGATGCGGGCCGCGCTGAGTGCCTCATACATTCAACAACAAGAACTCCCGCTCCCACGAACTGATGACCCGGAAGAATGTCTCGTATTCCTTGCGCTTGACCGAAATATACGCCCGCACGAATCTTGGCCCCAACAATTCCTGCAGCGGCGTACAGTGCTGCAACCCATCCAGCGCCTCGCCGAGCGAACGTGGTAGTTGGTAACCGGTTACCTGACCACTGCCAGTCGTCGGAGCGGTCGGCTCCAATGCCTCGCGTATGCCCAGCAACCCGCAGGCGAGTGTCGCCGCCATCGCCAGATATGGATTGGCATCGGAGCCTGCGAAACGACTTTCCACACGCATATTCTCAGCCGTGTCAATCGGCACGCGCAGGCCACAGGTGCGGTTATCGAATCCCCACAGCACATTGCTAGGCGACACCTCGCCGAACATCAGACGACGGTAGGAATTGACATTGGGCGCCAGGAACGCCATCGCCATCGGCACGTACTTCTGCAGACCTGCCAGATAATGCGCAAAGGTACGACTGTACTCGCCGGCACGACGACCACTGAAGACATTCTTGCCGTGTTTGTCCAGCAGACTCTGGTGGATGTGCATCGCACTGCCCGGCTCGTTCTCCATCGGCTTGGCCAGGAACGTGGCGTAGACACCATGGCGCAATGCCGCCTCACGCATGGTGCGTTTGAACAGGAATACCTGGTCCGCCCGCGACAACGCATCGTCGTGGGTGAAGTTGACTTCCAACTGCGCCGCACCGGATTCATGGATCAAGGTATCCACGTCCAGTTCCATCGCATCGCAGTAGTCGTACATCAGATCCAGGATCGGGTCGAATTCGTTGACCGCGTCGATCGAATACGACTGCCGCGCCGTTTCCGGGCGACCGGAGCGACCAGCCGGCGGTAACAGTGGGAAATCCGGGTCGGTGTTTTTCTGTACCAGAAAGAATTCCAACTCCGGCGCCACCACTGGCTTGCAACCGATCTCCGCGTATGCCGCGAGCACGCCACGCAACACGTTGCGCGGTGCGAGCTCGTGCGGCAGGCCTTCCTTGGTGTAGCAATCATGGATGACCTGCGCGGTGGGATCCGTGGCCCAGGGCACCATGCGTACCGTGTCTGGATCCGGGCGCAACTGCATGTCCGAATCCGATGGTGAGATCAGTTCATCGTAATCGTCGGGATAATCGCCAGTCACCGTGGTGGCGAAAATGCCCTCGGGCAGTCGCGTACCGTAATCATGCGAAAACTTGGCGGCGGGAATGATCTTACCGCGCGCATTGCCAGTGATGTCCGGCACCAGGCATTCCACCTCGGTGATGTGGCGCTCCTTCAACCAGCGCCGCAGTGAACTTTCCTGTTTTTCGGAGCTGTGCTTGTGCGCGCGAGAACCGTTCGCCATGGGATTAGTCCTTACTGCGGCCGGCCGCATAGTGGCGACACGCGTCGCCGAAGAATTGGAAGATGCGCAGATAAAACGCATCGTCGAGGACACGCCATTCCGGGTGCCACTGCATGCCCAACAGGAATCCTGGACCGACACCGCGAAACGCTTCGATCAAGCCATCTGGCGCCAGCGCCTCGACAATCAGATCGCCGCCGAGCCGAGCCACGCCTTGACCATGCAGAGAATTCACACGCGCCCGCGCACCACCGGCGATCTCCTCCAACCAGCCCCCTTCGCTGAAGGTCACCTCATGCGCCGAGGCGAACTGCATCTCCAGCGGTGCATGCGGGTTTTCGCGGTGATCCAACAACCCAGGTTGCACATGCACTTGCTGGTGCAAGGTACCACCCAGCGCCACGTTGACCTCCTGAAAACCGCGGCAGATCGCCAAAATTGGCAGCCCCATGGAAATCGCCTGCGGGATGATGTCCAGCATGTTCGCATCCCGTACCGGATCATGCGGATTGCCAGGCCAGCTCGGCTCGTCACTGTAATGATGTGGCTCGATGTTACTGACCGCCCCCGTCAGCAACAGACCGTCGAGCCGGGACAACCACGCATATGGATCGATCGGCGGCTGCAGCAAAGGCAGCAGTACCGGAATCACACCCGCACCGTCGATGGCGGCGCGCGCATATTTCTCACCGGAGGCCAGAAAGGAATGCTGATCAATAAGCTTGGAGTCGGTCGGTAAGCCGACCAGAGGCGATACAGCCATGCGAAAAACTCGTGTGGCGTCGATGCAAGTTAACCCGCACGTTGTATTTTTACAACACGATACAAAATGGCCCGTGCGGCTCCCGCGCATCTCACGCCAGGCCGGCAGATGCCATAACGATGGCCCATCGCAGCGATACGCGGCACATGACCAGCCACACATATCGACCTTTTGTGTATTTTTGACACCAAGGCGCTCTGTTAGGCTTATCGGGTTACCACAGTGCGCCGCGATGACGACATGCACGACACTCCGCTGCTGCCCCCGGACGATGCCCGTACCCTGCAAGACATCACCGGCTGCGTGCAGATCGACCTGCTACTGCCCGACTGTAACGGCCTGCTGCGCGGCAAACGCATCACTCGCCAGGCACTGGAAAAGGTCTATCGCAACGGGGTGTGCCTGCCGATGTCGCTGATCGCCACCGACATCACCGGGAACACGGTGGAAGAAACCGGCCTGGGCTACGCCATCGGCGACGAGGACCGATTGTGCTTTCCGATACCCGGCACGTTGCGGCCGATTCCATGGGCGCAAGTGCCATCGGCGCAAGTGCTGCTGGCGATGCAGGACGCAGGCAACGCACTCGATTTCGCCCCGCGCCAGGTTCTGGCGCAAGTGCTGACACGATTGCAGGCGCTTGGGCTGACTGCAGTGATCGCAGTGGAACTGGAGTTCTACCTGTTCGATCCATGCGCAGACGCACACGGACGCCCGCAGACGCCACTGCAACCGCACAGCGGGCGGCGCAACGACAGCACCCAGGTCTATTCGATGCAGGATCTGGACGAGCAGCGCGAGTTCATCGACGCGGTGGCAAAAGCCTGCCAGGCACAGGGCATTCCGGCCGACACCGCGGTCGCCGAATACGCCCCCGGCCAATTCGAGATCAACCTCACCCATCGCGCCGACGCGCTGGCGGCCTGCGACGATGCGGTCCTGCTCAAGCGCGCGATCAAGGAGATCGCAAAGCAACAGGGGCTGCTCGCCAGCTTCATGGCCAAGCCGCTGGCAGGGCAATCCGGCAGTGGTCTGCATGTGCACGTGAGCCTGCTCGATGCTGCCGGCCACAATGTCTTCGCCTGCACACCACAGACCCCGGCAGCGCCACTGCGACACGCCATCGGAGGGCTGCAACACGTCGCCGACGACTGCTTGCTGCTATTCGCCCCGCATGCGAACAGCTATCGCCGCTTCGTTGCCAATGCCTTCGTGCCGCTCAACGATAGCTGGGGCTTCAACAATCGCACCGTGGCGATGCGGATACCACATAGCGACCCGGCCAACACCCGTATCGAACACCGCATCGCCGGTGCCGACGCAAATCCCTATCTGGTCGCCGCCGCCGTGCTGGCCGGCATCGAATACGGCTTGCAGCACCACATCGATCCAGGACCGCCGACCCAAGGCAATGCCTACGCGCAGAGCGCGCCACGCCACCCGCACTGGCGTGGCGCAATCGCGCGTTTCCTGGCCAGCGACTTCGTCAGCGAACGCTTCGGTGCACGCTTCCGCCACATCTACGGCCAGCAAAAGCGCCGCGAGATGCTGGATTTCCATACGCAGGTAAGCGACGTGGACTATCGCTGGTACCTGCGGACAGTGTGAAGAGCCGGAATGATCCAGAAGCGGGCACACGCAGGCATCAGACAGCAATCGCTCGAAACGCCATCGAGATGACGTTGATGCGCCGTCAACCAGCATGATCCGAACCGCTCCGCCCCCGCTGCACCGTGCCCCAGGCACCGAGCCGTCCATGGGCCCAGGCTCCTGGTACCTCGACAGCGCGACGCCCCTGCCGGCACAGCCCGCCCTGCGCGGGCAAGTACGAGCGGACGTCTGCATTCTCGGCGCCGGCTACACCGGTCTAAGCGCGGCGCTGACGCTGGCCGAGGCGGGGTATCGGGTCGCGGTCATGGAAGCGCAGCGCATAGGCTGGGGCGCGTCCGGACGCAATGGCGGCCAGGCCATCGTCGGCTACGGCTGCGAGCAACACACCCTGGAAACCCTGCTCGGCCAGGATGATGCACGCCTGCTGTTCGATTTTTCTCGCGATGGCATGCGCCTGCTGCGCGGGCGGATCCAACGCCATGCCATCGCCTGCGATTGGCGCGATGGCCATGCTCACGTGGCGATCACGCCGCGCCACGAGCGCACACTGCGCGCCGGCATCCTCGCGATGGCGCAACGCTACGATTATCCACTGCAATGGTGGGACCGGGGGCAACTGCAGGCGCAGCTAGGCAGTGCGCGTTATCGTGGCGCGATGTACGATGCGGCCAGTGGTCACCTGCATCCACTGGAATATGCCCGTGGCTTGGCACGCGCGGCACTGGCTGCTGGCGTGCGCATCTACGAGCAAAGCCCGGTGACCACGCTGATCCGCGGCGCGCGACCGATCTTGCGTAGCGCACACGGCGAGCTCCAAGGCGATTTCGCCATCCTCGCCGGCAATGCCTGGTTGCAAGGCATCGCCCCGGAACTGGAAACGCGCATCATGCCAGTGGGCACTTACATCGGTGCCAGCGCGCCGCTCGGCGCGGAACTAGCGCACGAGCTGATCGGCAATGACATGGCCGTAGCCGAGCTGATCGGCAATGACATGGCCGTAGCCGACGTAAACCTGGCACTGGACTACTTCCGCCTCAGCCGCGACCACCGCCTGCTGTTCGGCGGCGGCGCAAGCTATTCGGCACTGCCGCCGCCAGGCCTGCGCGGATTCATCACCCAACGCATGCGCAAGGTGTTCCCGCAACTGAACACGGTGGAACTGGATGACGTCTGGGGTGGCTATGTCGACATCACCCGCAACCGCGCCCCGCATTGGGGCCGGCTGACCCCGAACGTCTACTTCGCGCAGGGTTTTTGCGGCCATGGCGTCGCCACGACCGGCCTGGCCGGGGAGGCCATCGCCCTGGCGATCGCCGGGCAGTCGCAGCGCCTGGATGTGTTCGTAAGGATCCCGCACCGTCCTTTTCCGGGCGGCCGCCTGTTGCGTGCCCCGCTGCTGGCGGCGGCGATGTCCTGGTACAAACTACGCGACGCTCTGTGGTGAGACCAAAGCGGTGCAGGCAGCCCCATCGCGGCCTGGAACATGCGACCCGATGTGACGTAAATGCGAAGGCAGCCAGAGTGGATCCATGCAAGACCTGTTCCAGCGCTGAAAGGCCCTGGCAAGCCGCGCAACACGCGCCCTATCCCGCTTGGCCGTCGACAGCACGGCGCTGGGGCAGGCATTTTGCCTTGGCGCCAACGCCGCATCCGCAACACCGACGCCCAGTGGATCTGTCTATCGAAACCAATCACGCGCTCTAAAGTTGTCGCAGACGCAGCCGTTAAATCAGTTTCATACAGAAACGTCACTCTGCGAGGCTTACATGCCGCACATGTTGTCGGCCTCTACCATTATAAATGATCGCGTTAGCGGTTTAGAGAAGCAGCGCATCTTGTTGGTAGAGAATTCGCGCTCCTTCACCGACCTGCTACGCGCGGCCATCGAGCAACGCGTTGAGCTGCAGGTCACTGTCGTGTCCACGCTGGCCGAGGCGGGCAGCGCGCTGGACGATGGCGGCCCCTGGTTTTTGGTGCTCACCGGACTGGTGCTCGCAGATGGGAACCACGACAGCGTGGTGGACTTCTTCGTCGCCCGCGGCGTGCCGACCGTCGTGGTCAGCGGCGTGTACGACGAAGGGCTGCGCAAGCGCATCCTGAACCAGCAGATCATCGATTTCGTACTGAAAAACGCACCAGGCACCATCGACTATCTGGCTTGGTTGGTGCAGCGGCTGGTACGCAATCGCCGCATCGCCGCGCTCGTGGTGGACGATTCGGCGTCGGCACGGGCTTATGCGGCCTCCCTGCTGGTGATGTATGGCTACCAGGTCGTGGAAGCAGCCGACGGTGCCGCCGGGCTGAAGGCAGTGGAGGCGAATCCTGCAATCCGCCTGGCAGTGGTGGATCAAGAAATGCCAGGCATGGAGGGTGTGGAATTCACCCGCAGGCTGCGCGCCCTGCGCGCGCGGGACATGCTTGCGGTCATTGGGCTCTCCGGCACCAGCGACGCCTCGTTGGTTCCGCGTTTCCTCAAGAACGGCGCCAACGACTTCCTGCGCAAACCATTCTCGCGCGAAGAATTCTTCTGCCGGGTATCGCAGAACGTGGACCAACTGGAACTGATCGGCACACTGCAGGATCTGGCGACTCGCGATTTCCTCACCGGCCTGCCCAATCGCCGGCATTTCCTTGAGCAAAGCCAACGCATGTTGCCGCAATGCCTGACCGGTCAACAAACGGTCAGCGTGGCGATGCTCGACCTGGATCACTTCAAGCACGTCAACGACACCCTCGGCCACGACGCCGGCGACGAAGCGCTGCGTGCGGTCGCCTCGGTGCTGACCGCGCACGCACGACCGCAAGACCTGATCGCACGTTTTGGCGGTGAAGAGTTCTGCATGCTGGTGCCCGGTCTCGATGAGGCGGCCACCACCGATTACTTCGAAACCCTACGCGCGCGCGTCGCCGAGCTGCAGGTGAGTGTCGGCGAAAAAACGCTACGTCTTACCATCAGCATCGGCGTGTGCAGCAGCAAGATTAAGAACCAGGCGATGCATCCGTTTCTGGTAGAAGCCGACAAATACCTCTACCTGGCCAAAGCCGGTGGCCGCAACCGAGTCGAACACGCCCCACAGGGAGAAGCGTTCAACGGCGCAGTAGAGGCATTGCCAGCAAGGTCAGCAAGGTCATCAGTGCCGCAACACTGATGTAGTAACCGACCCAGGGCAGGCCGTAATTGGAGGCCAACCATGACGCCACAGATGGCGCGGGCGCAGCACCGAGAATACCGGCCAGGCTGAACGACAACGACGCGCCGGTATAGCGCACCGGCGGCGGATAGAGTTCGGCCAGCAAGGTGCCGCATGAGCCGTAACTCAGTCCAATACAGAAAAAACCCAGGGACAGAAATCCCAGCACGTGCCAAGGCTGACCGCCATGGAACAACGGCGCAAACAGCAGACCGAACAGCACGACGGCGGAACTGGCCACGATCATCGCCAGACGCGTTCCGCAGCGATCACCAAACCACGCCGACAGCGGGATGGCAACGGCGAAACACACGATAGCGAGCATCTGCAACAACAGGAATTGTTCACGGCTGTAGCGCAACGTCGTGGTGCCATAGCCAAGCGTGAACACCGTCATTAGGTAGAACAGGACGAAGGTCGCCAGCAAGGCCAACATGCCCATGAGCATCGCCACGACATGCTGCGACAGCACCTTCAGCATGGGCAAGCGCACCACCTCATTGCGATCCAGTGTGCGCTGGAAATCCGGTGTCTCATGGATACGCAGGCGTACCCACAGCCCGGTACCGACCAATAACCCACTCGCCAAAAACGGGATCCGCCAGCCCCAGCGCATAAACTGCGTCTCGTCCAGCAGCGCACCCAGCAGCAAAAAAATACCCGAGCAAGCACAACATGAAACCCAGCGGCGCGCCCAACTGCGGAAACACAACATGAAACCCAGCGGCGCGCCCAACTGCGGAAACATGCCGTACCAAGCACGCTTGCCCGGCGGTGCATTCTCCGTGGCCAGCAACACCGCCCCACCCCACTCACCTCCCAGCCCCAGACGCATTCTCCGTGGCCAGCAACACCGCCCCACCCCACTCACCTCCCAGCCCCAGACCCTGACCGAACCGGCACAGCACCAGCAACACCGGCGCCCACACACCGATATGCGCCTGGCTCGGCAACAGACCGATCAGCACCGTCGACAACCCCATGGTCAACAGCGCGGCCACCAGCGTTGCCTTGCGTCCAATCCGGTCGCCAAAATGACCGAACAGCGCCGCCCCCAACGGACGCGCGACGAACGCCACGGCAAAAGTCGCCAACGACTGCAATCGCGCTGCATTGAGATCGCCATCGGGGAAAAATAGCGCTGGAAACACCAGTACCGCAGCGGTGGCATAGATGTAAAAGTCGAAGAACTCAATGGTGGTGCCGACCAGACTGGCCAACAGCACACGACGTGGAGAGTTACGTACGGAAAGAAGATGGGACATCGGCAACCGGCCTACAGAGCACAATCCCGATTCTGGCAGATTCGCGCGACGATCACGTAATTTTTGCAACGACAAAACAACGACAACCGCCTGGAGATCGACTCAGACCACGCAGGCCCGCGCACGTCCTCCCTGCTTGGCCAGATACAGTTGCGCGTCGGCCAACTTCAGCAATGGCACCCCCATCGCATCCATGCCAGGCACCATCGCCGCCCCCCCAGACTGATACTCAGCCATGGTCCAAGCGGCGATGCGGCATGCGGATGCTGCCATTGCGCGATCCGCTGCAACATGCGCTGGGCCACATCGCGCACGCCCTCGGCGTCGCTCTCGGGAAGCAACGCAACGAACTCTTCTCCGCCATAACGGGCGATGAGATCGTATGGACGCAGCAAACAACCGGCGAGGGTCTGCGCGAGTAGACGCAAACACGCATCGCCAGACGGGTGACCGTAGCGTTATAGCGTTATCTTTTCCAGCGTCTCCACCACCTGCCACGACGTCACCGACTTGACCAGGTAATCCACGAACGGTACCTCGGCATGACGCTGCGCCTCGCCGAACACATCGCTTTGGTAGGCGGTTAACATCAACACCATTGGGGGCGTGGCACAGGCGGCTCGTATCCCAGCCGCGGCGGCGACGCCATCGATGCCCGGCAAACGCCAGTCCATCAGCACAGCATCGAAGCGCTTGCCGTGTTCATGCGCCTGCACTACTTGCGCGATCGCCTCTTCGCCGCTGCCCACGCCCGCCATGCCCCAACCGTAGGCACTCAACGCATCGATCAACGACTCGCGCACCAAGGCGCTGTCGTCCACCACCAGTACATGGCGGGCAGAACCCAGGCCGCTGATGGGAATCGCACTGTCGTTCGCGTCCAGCGCCAGTGAAAGGTCGAACCAGAACCGGTCGCGTCATAAATCGGCGAAGCGCTGACCAGCACATCCAACAGACGGCCATCGGCATGACGACGCAGGGTCTCGAAATGCGGTACATGCTCGCCCCGCGCGATACGCACCAACACAGACTCTTCCTCGTCCATCAGCTCGGGCGAGACGATCAAATCGCACAAGCGCTGGCCGACCGCTTGCGCCTCGGTATAGCCGAACAACTGTTCGGCGGCACGGTTCCAACTGGTCACCACGCCATCCAATGACTGGCCGATGATGGCATCGGCGGAGCTTTGCAAGACTGCGATCAGGTTTGCATGATCGCGAGCAACCTGTTTGCGTCGCAGACGATTATTGCCAAGGGCGAATACCAGCGCGGCGGCCAGTGCACTGAGCAACACTCCCGTGATCATGGCAGAGCTTACCGACCATAGGGCGTTGGCCACGACGAAATCCCCGCCAGTGGCCATGTGCATATGCCAGTGCCGCCCCATCACGGTGCGCCCCAGGAATGCGCGCGGTGCCTGCGCGAGTGGAGCGTACGGCGCATTGCGATAGAACGGAATCATCGTAGCGTCGGCATTGGTATCGCTCAAGGCCAATTCGATCCGATTGGGATCGACTTTAAGCGCCTGCATCACCTGCGGCATCAGCAATGGCGCATACGTCCAGCCCACCAATTCGCGCTGACGCAAGGCCACGGTCGATGGGGTAAGGCCACTGCGGTACACCGGCAACAACATCAGGAACGCCTGCACACCTTGTGCACCGGCTTGCGCCACGGGTATCGGACCACTCAGGCGCGGCTCTCCGCTCAGCGCCGCCGCCCAAGCCGCCGCGCGACAGGAAGGGTCCGAAGCGATATCCAGCCCTATCTGTGCAGCGTTATTGCCACTCGGCTCGATGTATTCGATAACGAAACGGTCGCCAGCATGCGGCGCCAGCGTGCGAATACGAAAATCCTGTCGCCGTGTTGCCTGCTGGGCGGCGAGGAAGCGTGGCTCGAGCGATAGAGCGCGTCTTCGATACGGCCGAAGGTGGCACGAGCCTTGACGTTCAACTGGGCCTGCACGTGCTGTGCGTTGTCGCGCTGGAATTGCAACGCCACGACAGACTTCAGCGCCATTCCCACCAACAGCATCGTCAGCGCAAAGTACAACGACAAACGATTGGCGCGCAGCTTCAGCATCGTCCGGCACTCCCCAGAGCCCGTTCCCCGGCAGGCCGACACTCGCCCCGCCACCATTGCATCGCGTCATGTCCCGTTTGTGTGGCGGAGGAACGTGCGCTATTGCTCAGCGCGTGATCGGCGCAATGACGGAAAGCTTGATGAAATTCTTCAAAATTTCGTGAATTTTATCAAAAAATATATGCAGCAAGCACAGTGATGACAGCGTTTCCGGCCTGGACGAGCGCTCCGCCCCGACCCATCGTTCCGCGCTGATCAATCCCACACGGGCATGAAAGATCGAGCGCACGAGGCTGATTGGCAGCGTTTCAAGGCACAGCGCCCTGCATCCGCGCTTGTGCGGCAGCCTCCCCCCGCCCCGCCTCAGTGAGCAGCGCCCACTCGCGCGCCTCGTGACGACACAGCAGCACCCATCCCGGCCCTGGACGCCCGTCCAGCGCTGCTTCACCGAGCCAGGCGAGAGTGCGCAGCAGCACGCTCATGCGCACATCCAGGCGCTTGCATAGACGTGGCAGCGGCAGCCCCTGCGGCGCTTGCGCCAAGACCTGCAGCACGCGCGCGGTCAGCAGCAGATCAGCTGACAAGCGCCATTCCGATATCGCGAGGCGCGGCGGCGACCGGGTCGGCCACATGCGGCGTCACCACCACCGGAATCGACTTGGAGGTCGGCGTGCGCGCCTCGTCGGCGAAGCTGGACAGCGGCACCAGCGGGTTGGTCTCCGGATAGTAGGCCGCCAGGCAACCA
Source organism: Xanthomonas sp. MUS 060 (assembly GCF_000963215.1). Lineage (NCBI taxonomy): Bacteria > Pseudomonadati > Pseudomonadota > Gammaproteobacteria > Lysobacterales > Lysobacteraceae > Xanthomonas > Xanthomonas sp. MUS 060. Next base: position 8,336 of record NZ_JZIM01000011.1, on the reverse strand, counting down.
CGCGGGATGTTGTACGCGACCAACATGAAGCGCTTGGCTTGGCGGCGCACGCCATCCTCGCACACGCTCTCCAGATCCACCCAGTCCCCGGCCTGCAACCCCAACTCGGCCATGTCGGCGGCATGGATGAACACCACCCGGCGCTCGCCGAACACACCGCGATAGCGGTCGTCCAGGCCGTAGACCGTGGTGTTGTACTGATCGTGCGAGCGGGTCGTGGCCAGGGTGAACACCGGTTGCCCCGGACGCGCGCGGCGCGCACGGTGGATCGGATGGTCGGTCGGCACCGCCTGCACCTTGAACACCGCGCGGCGCTCCGGCGTCTCCCACACGCGCTCGCGGGCGGAATTGGAGAGGCAAAAGCCCCCCGGTACGCGGACGCGCACATTGAAATCGGCGAAGTCGTCGAAGACCTGTGCGATCAGATCGCGGATGCGATCGTAGTCGGCAGCCAACCAGCGCCAGCGGATGGCACTGCGCGTGCCCAGGGTGGCCTCGGCCAGACGCGCCACGATCGCTACTTCCGACAACAGATGCGGCGAGGCCGGCGGATTGATCCCGGCCGACAGGTGCACCATGCTCATCGAATCCTCGACACTGACATGCTGCGGCCCGGCATCCTGGATGTCGATCTCGGTGCGCCCCAGACACGGCAGGATCAGCGCGTCGCGGCCATGCACCAGATGGCTGCGGTTGAGCTTGGTCGCCACGTGGACCGTCAGATCGCAGCGTTGTAATGCGCGATGAGTGACCTCGGTATCGGGCGTGGCGGTGGCGAAGTTCCCCCCCATGCCGAAGAACACCTTGCCGCGTCCAGCGGCCATGGCTTCGATCGCCGCGACCGTGTCGTAGCCATGCGCGCGCGGCGGATCGAAACCGAACACGGTCTGCAGCCGATCCAGAAACTCGACCGGAGGTTTTTCGTAAATCATCATCGTGCGATCGCCCTGCACATTGCTGTGACCACGGACCGGACACACGCCGGCACCGGGACGCCCCAGATGCCCGCGCAGCAGGAGCAGGTTGACGATCATCTGGATCGTCGCCACCGAATGCTTGTGCTGGGTGATGCCCATGCCCCAACAGGCGATCAACCGCTCCGATTTCAGGTAGATCTCACCGGCGTGGCGCAGTTCGACTTCACTCAACCCGGATTCTTCGACGATGACGTGCCACGGCTCGGCGATCACCTCGGCGGCAAACGCATCGAAATTGGCGGTGTGCTGGGTAATGAACGCCACGTCCAGCAACCGCGGCTGCCCCGCGCGCGCGGCCTCGGCATCGCGCTCGAGCACGTACTTGATGATGCCCTTGACCGCGGCCAGGTCGCCACCGATCTTCAACTGAAAGTAGTCCGATGCAATCCGCGTGGAGCCGTTGTACAGCATCTCCAGTTTGTCCTGCGGATCGGCGAATTTCTCCAGCCCACGTTCGCGCAACGGATTGAATGCGACGATCGAGGCACCACGCTTGGCAGCCTGGCGCAGTTCACCGAGCATGCGCGGATGATTGGTGCCGGGATTCTGGCCGAAGATGAAGATCGCATCGGCCAGTTCGAAATCGTGTAACGACACCGTGCCCTTGCCGACGCCGATCTGCGCCCCCAGCGCCGTCCCCGACGGCTCATGGCACATGTTCGAGCAGTCGGGAAAATTGTTGGTGCCGAACTGGCGCACGAACAACTGGTACAAGAACGCGGTTTCATTACTGGTGCGCCCAGAGGTATAGAAAATCGCTTCGTCGGGCGAGGCCAGGCCATTGAGATGCTCCGCGATCAGCGCGAACGCGGCATCCCATTCCACTGGCACGTAGTGGTCGCTGACGCTGTCGTAGCGCAACGGATGGGTCAGCCGACCCTGGCCTTCCAGCCAATAGTCACTGTACTTGGCCAACTGCGCGACGCTGTACTGCGCGAACAGCGCCGGACTGGCACGGCGTGCGGTGGATTCGGCGGCCACGGCTTTGGCGCCGTTCTCGCAGAATTCGAAGGTCGAGGTATGTTCGCGGTCAGGCCAAGCGCAGCCGGGACAATCGAACCCATCGGGCTGATTGGCATGCAGCAGGGTTTTTGCACCCTGCACGGCCACATCCTGTTCCAACAGATGCTTGGCAACCGAGCGCAGCGCGCCCCAGCCACCCGCCGGCTGCGTGTAAGCCTGGATGGTCTTCTTGCTCATGCGGGTTCTCCTGAATATTCGGACAAAGCAAACCGCTGCGGGTGGCTATAGACAACGCAATCGTGATCGCGGGCGAAGCCGATCAGAGTCAGGCCGGCGCTATCGGCCAACGCGATGGCCAGCGCCGTCGGCGCGGACATCGCGGCCAACAACGGGATACCGGCTTGCGCGGCCTTCAGCGCCATCTCATAACTGGCGCGGCTGGTTATCACAGCGAAACCGCAGGCCGGATCGATGCCTGCAGCAGCCAACGCCCCGATCAGCTTGTCCAAAGCGTTGTGCCGACCAACGTCCTCGCGTATCAGACGAACCTGGCCCTGCGCGTCGGCCCACGCTGCGGCATGGGTGGCGCCGGTCAACGCGTTGAGCGTCTGCTGTTCGCGCAATTCGCGCAACGCGCGCGCCAGTGCCGACGCCGCGATTGGGAGAGTGGCAGAGAGCCGCTTTGGCGCACGCAACACCGCCTCCAACGCGGCATTGCCACAGATACCGCAACCGCTGCGCCCATCCAGGTTGCGCTGCCGTGATTGCAGCGCGGCAGCGTGTTGCGGGGGAATCTGCAAACGCAGCGACACGCCTTCCAAGTGAGTCTCGATGGCGACAATGCGCAATTGCGCCGGCATTGCCACGATGCCCTCGCTGAGCGAGAACCCCAAAGCCAAATCCTGCAGATCTTCGGGTGTGGCCATCATCACCACGAAAGGCGCATCGTTGTAGACGAACGCCACCGGCACCTCAGCAGCCACCAGGTCATGGACCTGCGCAATGTGCCCATCGCGTTGGCGACACACCGCACGCGCTACGGCACCCGGTCTGGGACAGGCCTGCGATTCCACGGGACGCCTCCACCGATCAATCGAACAAGAACACCGCTCATACGGACGAGCTGGACACCGGCACGACGGCGCTACGCCCAACAGGGTCCTCAGCACTATGTTGTAGACCTGTGACGGTGGCGAAGCAAGGCCCGTATTAAGGATCCAGGGCGGCAGCCATGGCGCATCCTGCAACCAGCCGGCCTGCGGACATCTTGGGCGATGTGCGTGCCGTCGCTGGTCACACCCACTGCCCCTAAACCCGCCAGCCCTCGAACGGGTAGTAGATCCAAAAATTGGCCCGCGTGCCGGTGGTCAGTGTCGGGGAGTTGCTCGCGACCGGGAACGGCACCAGATTGACCGGTGTGAACACGAAGGAGAATTTTGGCGGGACTTCGGATATCACGTTGGGCTTGAACCCGCCCTACTAAACCTCAAAGATCGATGCATACCAATATGCGCGTTTGTCCCGGAACCAAGTTGAAAATCTCTCTTGGTCGAATGCGGATAGTTGTTGCATGGAAATTTCATAACGCCGAAATAATGACAGCAGCTCGCGCAAGCAATTTTCAGTGATTGCACCTGCACTGACACGCAAATAAATGACTGGCCCATGGCCCTCGCAGTTTTCGATGCAGGGGATTTTCTTCGCCCAGTCAAAAAACGCCGATTCGTCATTTGCGGAATAGAACCTGACTCTAAGTGCTTCGAGTTCGATTACATCATCAGTCATCGTCTCCGCCCTCCAGGGTAAACATTTATGTAGCCGCCGCCAGGTGTTTGAACATCCCAATGCGGTCCACCATGAGCACTGCCACCTGGCCCAGAAGGTACCCAAACATCACCGTTCGCATCTTCCCAACCACTGCCGGAACCATTTGGATTCTGAACGCCACCTGGCCCAGAAGGTACCCAAACATCACCGTTCGCATCTTCCCAACCACTGCCGGAACCATTTGGATTCTGAACCCAGCGATCGCCTTTTTTGCTTGGGCAATAGCCTTCGGCATCACCCGGCTTGCCTGGGGCTTTAGCACCATTAGGATCAGCAGCGTCTTTTGGTGGCTTATTGTACGCCCCGTTGATGCACGCGGCAAAATTTCCGGCCATCTCACATGATGGGGCACCCATGGGAGATGGCCACAACGCTCCGACAATAACACCACCAGGGCCAGCGCTCAGAATGCCGTCAATCTCGCCAACCCAAGGCGGCAAATAAGGGATGGGAGGTGCAATAACCGCCTCTAGCCCATAGGGGTCAATAAAGGAGATCGGATTACTCCCAACATAGGCGTAACTATTAGGACCGGCAGCCAATTGCAGCGGATCCTCACTAATAAACCGCCCCAACTCCGCCATGTAATACCGCGCACGGTAGTAATACAACCCGCTCTGGTCGTGCTCGCGACCGGTGTATTGATACGGGTTGTTGTAGCTCGTGCTGCTCTGTGTGGTCGCTCCATACGGATCGTAGTCGTAGCGCTGCACCGCATTGCCATTCGTGTCGGTCAATAGCCGCGTGCTACCCAACGCGTCGGTCAGGAAGTAGGTGCGTCCGCCGTTATCGTCGCGCGCATAGCGTTCGTCGATGCCCGGGCCGGTCAGGATCGGGTTGATCTTTGCTCCTTGCGTCTCCTGCACCGCGTCTACGCCGTCGTACAGGTATTGCGTGGTGGTGCCATTCTCCGTCCTGGCGCTGCGGCGGCCCAGCGCGTCGTAGCTGTAGCTGGCGATGACAATGCCACCCTGCGTGATCTGACTCAGGTGGTCGCGGTCGTCCCAGGTGTAGGTTCTGGTGCCGTCGCTGAGCAGGTGGCCGTCGGCGTCGTAGCTGCGTGCGTTGCCGTTGGCCTGGGTCTGACGGTTGTTGTCGTCGAAGCTGTTGTTGGTACTGGCAGGCGGCAGCGCTTGTGGGGCGTAGCTGCCAGTCTGTGCCACCAGTTGTCCCCGGCTGTCGTGACCGTAGCCCAGGCTGCCCAGCGCCGTTTGCTTGTCCCACCTTGCCCCAGGCAAGCCCCGTCACCTGGTTGGCGTCGTTGTACACGTACACCGTCTGTACCTGATTCGGCAGCGTCTTGCTGCTCAAGCGGTTGGCGTTGTCGTAGGCGAAGCTCACCGTGTCGCTACCCTGGGCAATGCTGGTCAGGCGGTCGCCGTCATCATAGGCATACTTCACTGGTGACTGCGTGGCGGGCTGCATGCTTGTCCGTCGGCCTACCGCGTCGTAGCCGTACACGATGCTGCCTTGCGGGCCGTTGGCCTGGGTCACTTGGTCGAAGCCGTCGTAGCTCCAGCTCAGCGTGCCCGACAGGCTGTCGGACAGCGCCATCAGCCGGTTGCCGGCGTCGTAGCTGGCGGTCAAGGTGCCGCCTGCGCCGGGCAGCGCGGCGCTGCTTGGGCGGCCCAGCGCGTCGTAGCTGTAGCTGGTGGTGCGGTTGCGTCGGTCGGTGTGGCTGGCGACACGGTCCATGCTGTCGTAGGTCCAGCTCTCCGCCTGGCCAAGGGCGTCGGTGCGGCTGATGCGGCGGTTGAGTGCGTCGTAGGCATAGGTGACGCCCGCACCGTTCGGCAGCAGGATCGCCGATACGTTGCCGTTGCTATCGAAGCCCGTGGCCACGCTGTTGCCCAACGGATCGACCGCCTTGGTCTGTCGGCCCAGTGCGTCGTATTCGAAACGCGAGACGTTGCCCTGCGCGTCCTGCACGCCGATCAAGCGACCCAGCGCGTCGTAGCGCAATTGCGTCTGCCGGCCCAGCGCGTCGGTGATCGCGGTCAGGTCGTCGTTGCTCCAGGTGAAGCTGCTGGTGTGGCCCAGTGGGTCGGTCACGCTCAGGCGTTGCCCGACACCGTTGCAAGTGGCGGTACTGGTCTGGCCCAGCGGCGTGGTCACAGAGGTCAGGCAGCGGTTCGTATAGCCGAAGCTGGTGGTGCGGCCCAGGGCATCAGTGATCGCGGCCAGGTCGCCATCGCCGTTGTAGGCGAGCGTGGTGCTGCGCGCCTGCGCGGTGCCGGCCAGTTGGGTGATCTGGAGCTGGCGTCCGGCGCTGTCGTAGGTGTACTCGGTACGCCGGCCCAGGGCGTCGGTGCGCGCGGTGGTCTGGCCGCTGGCCGTACGTGCGTAGGTGATGGTCTGCGCCAGGGGCGTGCCGTAGGCCAGCGTGTCGCTACTCGGGTAGTGACTGACCGGGTCGAACACCACCCGGCGCTGGCTGCCATCGGGCTTGGTCACCAGCACCCCGGTGGTGCCGCCATCCACGTGCGCGTAGTTGATCGTCAGCACCCCGCCATCGGCCTGGGTCTGTTTGACCACCCTGCCCGTCCAGGTGCCATTGGCGCTCTCGAACTCGTTGAACAGCACACGCTGCTGTTTGCTGTCGGTGATGGACTCCAAGCGCGCCTGATAGGGCAGCGTGTCGGCGCCTTCGCGGATCCCGGCGGCCTGGCGGATCTTGTAGTGATAACTGCGCGTGCTGCCGTCCGGGCGAGTCACCTGCGACAGGTAGCCGTCGTCGTTGTAGGCATAGGACCAGGTGTTGCCCAGCGGATCGCTCAGCGTCTTGATGCGGTTGTTGCCGTCGTAGCCGATGCTCAGCGAACGCCCCGTGGCCGAGACGATGTGGCTGACCCAGGCAAGCCCCGTCACCTGGTTGGCGTCGTTGTACACGTACACCGTCTGTACCTGATTCGGCAGCGTCTTGCTGCTCAAGCGGTTGGCGTTGTCGTAGGCGAAGCTCACCGTGTCGCTACCCTGGGCAATGCTGGTCAGGCGGTCGCCGTCATCATAGGCATACTTCACTGGTGACTGCGTGGCGGGCTGCATGCTTGTCCGTCGGCCTACCGCGTCGTAGCCGTACACGATGCTGCCTTGCGGGCCGTTGGCCTGGGTCACTTGGTCGAAGCCGTCGTAGCTCCAGCTCAGCGTGCCCGACAGGCTGTCGGACAGCGCCATCAGCCGGTTGCCGGCGTCGTAGCTGGCGGTCAAGGTGCCGCCTGCGCCGGGCAGCGCGGCGCTGCTTGGGCGGCCCAGCGCGTCGTAGCTGTAGCTGGTGGTGCGGTTGCGTCGGTCGGTGTGGCTGGCGACACGGTCCATGCTGTCGTAGGTCCAGCTCTCCGCCTGGCCAAGGGCGTCGGTGCGGCTGATGCGGCGGTTGAGTGCGTCGTAGGCATAGGTGACGCCCGCACCGTTCGGCAGCAGGATCGCCGATACGTTGCCGTTGCTATCGAAGCCCGTGGCCACGCTGTTGCCCAACGGATCGACCGCCTTGGTCTGTCGGCCCAGTGCGTCGTATTCGAAACGCGAGACGTTGCCCTGCGCGTCCTGCACGCCGATCAAGCGACCCAGCGCGTCGTAGCGCAATTGCGTCTGCCGGCCCAGCGCGTCGGTGATCGCGGTCAGGTCGTCGTTGCTCCAGGTGAAGCTGCTGGTGTGGCCCAGTGGGTCGGTCACGCTCAGGCGTTGCCCGACACCGTTGCAAGTGGCGGTACTGGTCTGGCCCAGCGGCGTGGTCACAGAGGTCAGGCAGCGGTTCGTATAGCCGAAGCTGGTGGTGCGGCCCAGGGCATCAGTGATCGCGGCCAGGTCGCCATCGCCGTTGTAGGCGAGCGTGGTGCTGCGCGCCTGCGCGGTGCCGGCCAGTTGGGTGATCTGGAGCTGGCGTCCGGCGCTGTCGTAGGTGTACTCGGTACGCCGGCCCAGGGCGTCGGTGCGCGCGGTGGTCTGGCCGCTGGCCGTACGTGCGTAGGTGATGGTCTGCGCCAGGGGCGTGCCGTAGGCCAGCGTGTCGCTACTCGGGTAGTGACTGACCGGGTCGAACACCACCCGGCGCTGGCTGCCATCGGGCTTGGTCACCAGCACCCCGGTGGTGCCGCCATCCACGTGCGCGTAGTTGATCGTCAGCACCCCGCCATCGGCCTGGGTCTGTTTGACCACCCTGCCCGTCCAGGTGCCATTGGCGCTCTCGAACTCGTTGAACAGCACACGCTGCTGTTTGCTGTCGGTGATGGACTCCAAGCGCGCCTGATAGGGCAGCGTGTCGGCGCCTTCGCGGATCCCGGCGGCCTGGCGGATCTTGTAGTGATAACTGCGCGTGCTGCCGTCCGGGCGAGTCACCTGCGACAGGTAGCCGTCGTCGTTGTAGGCATAGGACCAGGTGTTGCCCAGCGGATCGCTCAGCGTCTTGATGCGGTTGTTGCCGTCGTAGCCGATGCTCAGCGAACGCCCCGTGGCCGAGACGATGTGGCTGACCAAGCCGGCGTCGTAGGTGTAGTCCACCCGGTTGCCGAAGTGGTCGAGGCTCCACTCCAGCCGGTTAGGCGAATACTGGTTGAAATACATCATGCTGCC
>NZ_JZIM01000010.1:0-102701 GCF_000963215.1 Xanthomonas sp. MUS 060 | reverse complement strand
GTAGCGCCGCGGATGCGAGAACAGATTGGCCGTGCCCCACAGCAGCTTGATGCCGGTGTCGGCCTGGCGCTGCTTGGCGATGCCGACCATGTGCTGGATGCGAGAACAGATTGGCCGTGCCCCACAGCAGCTTGATGCCGGTGTCGGCCTGGCGCTGCTTGGCGATGCCGACCATGTGCTGCAGGCAGATTCTTTTCGTACTGGCCGATGGCCTCCGCGTCCGGGGCCAGATCCACGTCGTGGAAGCAGTAATACGGCACACCGAGTTTGGTGAAAAACTCGAACGCCGCATCGGCCTTGGCCTCGGCCCGCGCCAGCGCGTCGCTGCCAGCGTCCCACGGATAGGCGCGCGTGCCCGGACCGAACGGATCGGCGCCGTTACCGCAGAAACTATGCCAATACGCCACCGCAAAACGCAGGTGCGCGGCCATGGACTTGCCGCCAATCTGCTTGTCGGCGTCGTACACCTTGAACGAACGCCAGCGGGTTGTCCGAGGCCTTGCCTTCGAACGGAATGCGGCCGATGCCCGGAAAATATTCCTTGGCGCCGAGGTAGACGGAGTGGCTCATGAGAAACGGATTCCTGTCGAGTGGGAGAACGATGGTCGGCACGGCGTCATCGGTGTGCGGACCGTTGCCATGTCGATTGGCGCAGGCGCGTACGTGGCAGGCGCACGCAATGCCGCCGTTGCGTCGCGCAGATGCAGCGGCGGCAGACATTGGGTATGGACCACGCGCAGCGTTCGCGCTGCGCGGTAGCGGCACGACCGCAGACGTGCCAGCGTGACCAACGATGTTAGCGCTATCATGGACGGAGTGGGCCAGCGGGTTGTCCGAGGCCTTGCCTTCGAACGGAATGCGGCCGATGCCCGGAAAATATTCCTTGGCGCCGAGGTAGACGGAGTGGCTCATGAGAAACGGATTCCTGTCGAGTGGGAGAACGATGGTCGGCACGGCGTCATCGGTGTGCGGACCGTTGCCATGTCGATTGGCGCAGGCGCGTACGTGGCAGGCGCACGCAATGCCGCCGTTGCGTCGCGCAGATGCAGCGGCGGCAGACATTGGGTATGGACCACGCGCAGCGTTCGCGCTGCGCGGTAGCGGCACGACCGCAGACGTGCCAGCGTGACCAACGATGTTAGCGCTATCATGGACGGAGTGGAAAAAGCGCCACTGCCGAAGAAAACCGACGCATGCATTGGATGCGGTTCGCAAGCCGGGACGCGCGAACTTTACCCAGCCTGCGAGCGAAACGCTTGCTGCGATGCGCCATCGCAAGACACAGCGTGCAATGTCCTGACGCGGCAGCGCATTCGGCACCAGCGCATCCACGCCGATGCGACGACTACAATGCACCGTCATGTCTTCTTCCCTGCCCTTGCCGCAGCGTCTTGCCGATCCCGCCTCGCCCACGCGTTCCCCATCCTCGGTGTTGGGGAAGCGCCTGTGCCGGCAGGTGGGTCAGGCCATTGCCGACTTCGGCATGATTGCCGCTGGCGACAAAGTGATGGTGTGCCTGTCCGGCGGCAAGGACAGCTACACGTTGCTGGAGATCTTGTTGCAATTGCAGCGCAAGGCGCCGGTGCCGTTCGAACTGGTGGCGGTGAACCTGGACCAGAAACAGCCCGGCTTTCCCGCCGACGTGCTGCCCGACTATCTGCGCAAGCGCGGCGTGGCTTGGCATGTGATCGAGCAGGATACCTATTCGGTGGTTACCCGGGTGGTGCCGGAGGGCAAAACCCTGTGCTCGCTCTGTTCGCGACTGCGTCGTGGCGCGCTATACCGCTACGCCGCCGAACACGGCATCAGCAAGATCGCCTTGGGCCACCACTGCGACGACATCGTCGCGACGTTTTTCATGAACCTGTTCTTCCACGCCAAACTCGCGGCGATGGCGCCGCTGCTGCGCAGCGACGACGGCCAGCACGTGGTGATCCGGCCGCTGGCTTACGTGCGCGAGCACGATATCGCCGCCTATGCGCAGGCACAAAATTTCCCGCTGATTCCCTGCACCTTGTGCGGCAGCCAGGAGACCCTGCAACGGCGCCAGGTCGGGCTGATGTTGCAACAGTGGGATCGCGAGCACCCGGGACGGGTGGAGCAAATCGCGCGGGCCATGGGTAACGTGCAGCCATCGCAACTGGCCGACCGCGCATTGTTCGATTTCGCCGCGCTCGGCGGCGGCGCGCCTGCAACCGCCTGGGCAGACGAGAGTCCAGCCTGAACGCGCTTCGCTGAACCGTTCGATGCGGTAAGCGGGCCGACGCGATGCGACAATGTCGCCTATCGCCGCGCGCAATGGCGCCGGATCGTTCCGTTTCCTTCTGCTGGATGCTCGATGTTCTTTCGCAATCTGACGCTGTTCCGCTTCCCTACGACGCTGGACTTTTCCGAGGTCGATACGCACCTGCCGGAGGCCCGGCTCAAATCGGTTGGCCCGCTGGAAATGAGTTCGCGTGGTTTCATCTCCCCGTTCGGTCGCGATGAGCAGGAAGCGCTGTCGCACCGCATCGCCGATTTTCTCTGGCTCACCGTGGGCGGGGAGGACAAGATCCTGCCCGGTTCGGTGGTCAACGACCTGCTCGCGCGCAAGGTCGCCGAAATCGAGGAAAAGGAAGGGCGCCGGCCTGGCGGTCGCGCACGCAAACGCTTGAAAGATGACCTGATCCACGAACTGCTGCCGCGCGCCTTCGTCAAATCCTCGCGCACCGACGCGATGCTGGATCTGCAGCACGGCTACGTCGCCGTGGACACCTCCAGCCGCAAGAGCGCAGAAACCGTGATGTCGGAGATCCGTGGCTTGCTCGGCAGCTTTCCGGCGCTGCCATTGAATGCCGAGGTGGCCCCGCGCGCGATCCTCACCGGCTGGATCGCCGGCGAGCCGTTGCCGGAAGGATTGAGTCTGGGCGAAGAGTGCGAGATGAAGGACCCCATCGAAGGCGGCGCGGTGGTCAAGTGCCAGCATCAGGAACTGCGCTGCGACGAGATCGACAAACACCTGGAAGCTGGCAAACAGGTCACCAAGCTGGCGCTGGTGCTGGACGACCACGTGTCCTTCGTTCTCGGCGACGATCTGGTGATCCGCAAGCTGAAGTTCCTCGACGGGGCGCTCGACCAGCTTGAGCATGCCGATCACGATGGCGTGCGCGCCGAACTGGATGCGCATTTCGCACTGATGAGCGGTGAAGTGCGACGGCTGTTCCTGCTGCTGGAAGAGGCGTTGAAGCTGAGCAAGGCCGAGACCTGAAATCAAGCGGCGTCACGATGCACCAGATCGTGCCGTTGTCACGATGTGTTGGTGATCGGAGAGTTATCCTGTCCGCATGCCTACTTTTCTCCGTCGCTTGCTCGCCCCGCCGCCTGCGGCGGTCGAACGCGACCTCGTCCGTCTGCGATTGGACGAGCGCGAGATCGAGGTACTGCGCGTGCGCGATCCGCGCGCTCGGCGGATCAAACTCAGCGTGGACGAACGCGGCGCGCGGTTGACCTTACCGCTGCGCGCCAGTCTGGTCGCCGGCGAACGTTTTCTGCTCGAACACCGACAGTGGCTGGATACGCAACTGGCGCGCTACCGTGACGAGGACAGCACGCCTGGTTTGCAACGCGGCGTTCCTGGTTGGCTGCCGTTGCGCGGCGAGCGCCTACCCTTGCGTTGGAGCGAGGGCCGTTACGCGCGCTTGCAAGTCGATGCCCAGGGCGCGCAATTGCAGATCCCGGCACGCGCCAGCGACGCGGTGATTGCACGCACGCTGCGCGAATTCTACGAAGCGCAGGCGCGCGTCGATTTGGGTCGCTGGCTGCCGATGTACTTGCCATCGCTACCGCGCGCGCCAGCGCGGATCCGGCTCAAGGTGATGTCCTCGCAGTGGGGCTCGCTGGCCCCGGACGGCGCCATGGCACTGGACTTGGCTCTGGTGCTGGGTCGCTCATCGGCGTTCGAGTACGTGCTGGTCCACGAGTTGTGCCATCTGCTGCAGGCCAATCACTCGCCGGCATTCTGGCGCGAAGTGGAGGCGCGGTTCCCGGACTGGAAAGCCGAGCGCAGTTACTTCCACACACATGGGCGCTGCCTGAAGGCGCAGTTGCGGCGCTTGCTGGGTTAGCGCCTGCGCTGCACAGGTCCAAGGTACATGCGTCGCTCGTCAGTGGCACGGTGGCGTCCTCGTATGGAGATGCCGACGCTTCGCCTCAGCGCTGCGCAGACAGCACTCCATCCAGCGCCCCGCAGGCCGCCTCTCCCCGCCTGCGGTAAAAACCCGGTGCGATCTCCCGCGTCAGCGAGCCGTGACGGTCCTGGGTGGGAGTGCTACGCCGGCATGTCGGACGCCGGGATCGCGCCGCGAACGACGTGACGGATCGCCTCTACGCCTGTTGACCGCAGGCGTGCGCGCGACTTAAAAGAAAAATAGTGCCGGATATAAATTTCACCTCCGATGCGCGGAGGCAGACATGCGCTGCGGATGACCCTTGCGGATAATCCTCTGCACGCACGGCGTTAATTCATAGAAACGCGTGCAGCAACGCGGCTATCGCCGCGGGTTGTTCCATGTGCAGATGATGGGTGCCGGGCAGCGTATGCACGCGGCCATCGCGTAGCTGTGCCGCCCGTTGCAGGCGCACTGCCTCGGGCAGCATGGCCTGTGCGGGATCGGCGAACACCACCAGCGTCGGGCAGTCGATGCCGGTCAGCAAGGCGAGTACTTGCGATTCGGTCTGGCGTATCGGGGTGGACTGGGTCAGCCGGCGATCGCTGCGCCAGACATAGCCGCCATCCACCTCGCGCACTCCGCGCTCCACCAGGAGCCGCGCTGCGGGTTCGCTGAGTTGGTTGGCCCGCATGCGCGCACGCACGGGGGCGGCCAGATCGGGAAACACCCGCAACGGCGTCGCATTGAGCTGGCGGCCCTTGGCCACACTGTCGCGCAAGCGCTGCACAGCGCCGGCTTCGCTTTCGGACAGACCGCCGAGCATCTCGATCGCCACCAGCTTCTCGATCCGCTGCGGCATCGCCGCAGCCAGCAGGCTCGCGATTGCCGCGCCCATCGAGTGGCCGATCAGCACGAAACGCTCCCAACCCAGCGCATCGGCAGCGTCCATGACGGGATGCAGGCTGCTGAACAACAGGTACTCGCTTCCCTCCGGCAACGCGGCGCTATAGCCGTGTCCGGGCAGGTCCAGCATGACCAGATCCAGTTGCGGCAGATGCGCGCTCAGTGGCACGAAGCTGGCGGCATTGTCCAACCAACCGTGCAAGGCCAGCACTTTCAGTCCCTGCGGATCGCCGCTGCGCAAGCCGGCGAGCATGCCCACTCGCGATGGACAGGTAAAGGCGCGCGGACTCATGCGGCGCGAATGGCGAGCTGCGCTAGGGCGTGGGCGTGGGCCGCCGTGTCGTTGAGACAGGGGATGTAACGCACCTGCATGCCGCGCTCGGCACAGGTTTCGACGAAACCCATCGCCACCTCCTCCAGGGTTTCAAGGCAGTCGGTGGCGAAGCCTGGGCAGAGCACGTCCACGCGTTGCATGCCTTGCTCTGCCAGTTCCCACAGGCGCGGTTCGGCATAGGGTCGCAGCCAGCGTTCGGCGCCGAAGCGCGACTGATAACCGAGTTGCCACTGGCTGGCGTCCAGGCCCAGGGCCGTGGCAATCGCCTGGGCGCTGGCCTGGCAGCGTTGCGGATACGGGTCGCCGTTGTTGGCCACCCGTTGCGGCAAGCCGTGGAAGGAAAAGAACAGCATCTCGCCACGGCCATGCTGCGCCCAGTGCGCACGCACGCTAGCGGCTACCGCCTCGACCCAGGCCGGATCGGTCGGGTAGTCCTCGATCAAGTGCACCGGCAACTGCGGATTGCGCGCCTTCCAGGCCTCCACCACGTCCTCGATCGAAGCGGTGGTGGTGGTCGAATATTGCGGATACAGCGGCAGCACCACGATCCGGCGCACGCCGCCATCGCGTAGCGCGTCCAGCGTCGGTGCCAGCGCAGGTGTGCCGTAGCGCATCGCCCAGGCCACCTTGTGGTCGGGCAATGCGCGTTGCATGCCTTCGGCCAGACGCCGCGTGTACACCGCCAGCGGCGATCCGTCCGGCAGCCAGACCTGCGCGTATTTTTCAGCCGATTTCGGCGAACGCCGTGGCAGGATGATCCAGTGCAGCAGCGGCCACCAGAACAGGCGCGGAATCGCCACCACGCGCTTGTCGCCGAGAAATTCGGCCAGATAACGGGCGACCGCAGGTGCCGTGGGCGCCTCGGGCGTACCTAGGTTCACCACCAGGATGGCGGTCTCGGGTGCGTTGGACATGGGCGCATTGTGGCAGAGACTCGGCGCCGCAGTCTGACGCGTTGTCCATGGCAGTGATGGGTGCGGCATCGGTGAGTCGCGGCATCGCTCATAGCCGATTCATCGGGCGATGAGTAAGTTCGGGAAGCCGCAGTATCTGAGCTGCGGATCGATCTTGGAGCCCACCCCCAATGCCCCGCCTGCCGCGCCTCGCCCTGTTGCTGAGTACCCTGCTGTTCGCCGGCCACGCCATGGCCGGTCCCGAAGAGGACGAGCGCGCCCGCAACGCCTTGCGCGTGCTGAGCGAGATTCAGAAGATCCCGGAGCAAGCCATTCCCGACAGGTTGCTCGACGAGGGCCGTGCCATCGTGGTCATTCCGGACACGCTCAAGGTCGGCATGGTGTTCGGTGGACGTCGCGGCCACGGCTTGATGTCGGTCAAGCGTCCCGATGGCACTTGGTCCAATCCGGTGTTCGTCAAGCTGACCGGCGGCAGCATCGGGCTACAGATTGGCGTGCAGTCCTCCGATGTGGTGCTGGTGTTCCGTAACGACCGCAGCCTGGACAACATCGTCAATGGCAAGTTCACCCTGGGCGCCGATGCCGGGGTCGCCGCCGGTCCGGTCGGGCGCAATGCCGCTGCGGCCACCGACGGCGAGCTCAAGGCCGAGATCTGGTCGTGGTCGCGCGCGCGCGGGCTGTTCGCCGGCGTCGCCCTGGACGGTGCCGACTTGCAGATCGACGATGCCGCCGATCTCAACGCCTACGGCAGCAACAGCACCCCACGGATGATCTTCGAAGGCCGTACCGCCAGCCGGCCGTCCAACGATATCGTGGCATTCCGCGACAAGCTGGAAGAATCCACCTACGCCGCACGGCAAACCCGTCGCAACAACAAAGATGGCGACGATAGCGACACAGCCCCGGCGTCCGCCGCCGCACCTGCGCCGACGCCGGCCAGACAGGCCGCAGCGGAATCGGCGGTCGGATCGCACACCACTGACAACACCAGCACGGCGCCGTTGCAAGCACCGTCGCAAGCACCGCAGAAGCAAGGCTTCCAGCCCGTGTCCGACGGCGAGGTCCGCACAGAGCCACTCAACGGCAGCCACTGATTTCGGCGTCGCCGCTCGCGGCTGGGGCACCTGCCTGACGCCTGTTCAGGGGCATGCGCAGCGTGTGCGCTAAATAACGCACCCACGTCCGGTGCGTTATCCTGCGGGTTCCTCAACGACTTTTTTGCGAGCGGATCATGGGCAGTTTTAGCATCTGGCACTGGCTGGTCGTGCTGGTGATCGTGCTGGTGATATTCGGCACCAAGCGGCTGACCGGTGGCGCCAAGGACTTGGGTAACGCGGTCAAGGAGTTCAAGAAAGGCATGCGCGAGGACGACGACAAACCCGCCGGCCAGCTCGCCGACGCCTCGCGCGGCAGTGAATCGTCGCGCCAGACCCAGGCCGAGCACGACCGCGACGCGCGCTGACAGGACGGCGTGGCGTGTTCGATATCGGATTCAGCGAACTGCTGGTAATCGCAGTGGTGGCGTTGGTGGTACTCGGCCCGGAGCGCTTGCCCAAGGCGGCGCGTTTTGCGGGGTTGTGGGTGCGTCGTGCCCGCGCGCAATGGGACTCGGTGAAGCAAGAGCTGGAGCGCGAACTGGAAGCGGAGGAACTCAAGCGCAGCCTGCGCGACGTGCAAGCTTCGCTGCGCCAGGCCGAGACCCAGCTGCGCGACAGTGGTCAGCAATTGCAACGCGAAACCGACGCCCTGCGCCACGAGATCGATCCGACCACACCGGCCGTCTCCACCGAGACCGTGGAAACGGCCTCGGCCTCGGGGCCGCCGCTTGCTGCCAGCCCCGCGCTGCCGTCAACGCCGACCGCCACAGCCGAGCCAATTGCCGAGGTGTTTGCATCGTCGGCAACGCAGGACCCCACCGCCGCGCACTCACCGACCGCAGACACCTCGCCGTCGGCTCCGGTCCAGCCTCCTTCCGCTGACCCGACAGCACCGCGATGAACCCCGAAGCCGAGAGCAGCCTGATCGAACATCTGATCGAACTGCGTGCGCGCCTGATGCGTGCGCTGATCGGTCTGGGCGTGGTGGTGGTGGCCTTGCTACCGTTCTCCAAGCGTATCTACACCTGGCTGGCCGCGCCGATGCTGGCGCAGTTGCCGGTCGGACAGAGCGTGATTGCCACGCATCCAGCCGGCGCGGTCATTGCACCGCTCAAATTGGCGTTCTTTTTGGGCGTCTTCATCGCCGTGCCCTGGCTGCTGTACCAAGCCTGGGCCTTCGTTGCCCCCGGCTTGTACCAGCGCGAGAAGCGCCTGGCGTTGCCACTGCTGGCATCGGCGGTGCTGCTGTTCTATCTCGGCTGCGCGTTCGCCTACTTTCTGGTGTTGCCGGCGGTGTTTCACTTCTTGACCACGTTCAAGCCGGACGTGATCCAACTCACTCCGGACGCCGGGTCTTATCTGGATTTCGTCCTGGCGATTTTCTTCGCCTTCGGCGCCAGCTTCGAGTTGCCGGTCGCGCTGGTGATCCTGGCTCTACTCGGTTGGGTAACACCGCAGCAACTGCGCGAGGGCCGTGGTTACGCGGTGGTGGGCATCTTCGTGTTGGCGGCCGTGTTGACCCCGCCAGACGTGGTCTCGCAATTGATGCTGGCCATTCCGATGTGTCTGCTTTACGAGTTGGGCATCATCGCCGCCAGCGCAGTGACCAAGAATCCGTCGGAAATGCAAATCCGCGACTAAGCAGTAGCTCACAAGCCGACTGCGTCGCCGCCGGACAGGCACGGGCAGTGTTCGGAATCCTCACACCTGTCCATTGCGGTTTCTGCGCGCTGTCCACGTCTGCCCGATGATCGCGACTTGCGAGGTTTTCTACAGCGTAGCTGAGAAATTTCAGCCAAGCGGTTCTGCCCAGGTGCCGCAACGGCCGGTCTCAAGCGACAAACACGTTGGACGGCGGCTGCGGCACTGTCGTTGCGGGATGATCGGGATGCCTGAACATCTGCTTCCACGCCGCGTACACCATGCCGGCCAGCGTCGGCATCACCAGAGCCATGAGTAACACCTGTGTGATCAGGGTCGCGACCATGGCGCCGACGATGGCCTGGAGCACCAGCATCACCAGTGCCAGCACGAAGTACAGCGCAAAGGTGGCGATGAAGGCCAGCAGGCAGAACACCAACATCGCCGGCACGTTGTGCAGGCAGGCGCGCAGGCTGTAGCGCATCGCGGTCAGGCCGTTGCGGCCATCGAACATCACCTGCGGCGCGAACAGGAACAGCGTCAGCATGACCATCACGAAACCGACCGCCACCAGCAGCAACCACAGCAGGATGCGCATCGCCGGCAGGGTTTGCACCAGTTGCTCCACCTGTGCGGGATCTGGTTGCGCATTCGACTGGCTGAGCTCGTTGAGCTTGTTCATCACCGTGGCCATCTGCTCCCATCCGCTCGGCCCCACCACCACCATGGCAAGGATGCCCAGCGCCAGGACGACGACCAATTGCGGCAACAACGCCACCAGCAAATGCGGCGCGCGCCCCGCGTGCAGGCCTTGTAGCAGGTGCGCCGGTTGCGGGCTGCGGCCCTGGTCCACCTCGCGCGCGGCCCATACCAGCCCACCGAACAGCAGCGGTCCGGCCAGGCCAAGCAGCAGTTGCGCCAGCATGCCGAGGGTCGGGTGGAGATTCCCCATGAACACGGCGATCATCATGGCCAATCCCCAGATTGCGCCCAGCCGACCCAGCGCCCATGGCGCCCGCCGCAGGAGCGACATCCCGCTCAATAGCCATTCCGCGCCGGCCGAAGCCGGCAGCTTGCGAATTTCGATCATTGCCAATCCGAAGTGGGGGACGCCGTACAGCGCGGCGAAGATGCAGATTATCGTGGTTTTGCCTGGTCGTCGTCGTCAAGACTGACCACGCGCGTGCTGAACGAAGCGTCGTAGCAGCTTGCGCGCCAACGGCGCGGCGCTGACCTCGCGGGCGATGGTACGGGCGCAGCGTCCCGCACGGCGTAGACAGTCGGCCCGCGCCTGCACGTAGCCACGCATATGGTGGGTGGCGAACTCCGGATGAAACTGTACGCCCCAGGTCGCCTCGCCCCAGCGTAGCGCCTGGCACTGGTCCTGCGCCGAATGCGCCAGCACGCTGGCGCCGGGCGGTGCGCGCAGTACAGTCTGCAGATGGGTGGCGTGCACAGGGAAATGTTCCGGCAGACCGTAGAACAACGGGTCGGCGGCGGCCTGGGGAGATAACGCGATCTGCACCGTGCCCGATTCGCGTCCGGCCGGGTTGTAAGCCACCTCCCCGCCCAGCGCGTGTGCCAGCAACTGGTGGCCGTAACAGATGCCCAGCAGCGGCATTCCCGCGTGGGCGGCTTCGCGCAGCCAGTCGGCGGAACGCTCGCTCCAGTCGGCACGATCGGTGACGAACGCGGCCGACCCGGTGATGATGGCTCCGACGAAATCGCGGCGATCCGGCAGCGCCGCCCCTGCGGCGACATTGGCGACCACGATATCGCGCTCGGCCAGACCGGCGGCGACGCGGATCCAGTGTGGAAAGCGACCGTAGCGCCGCATCGTGGGCACTGGCTCGCCAGTTTCGAGGATCAGGAACGGCACAGCGGACATACGCAGCAAGGCAACGACATGGATCGATTCTAAATGGCCGCGAGGCCATTTTTTCAAGTCCGGCCGGCGTCGACGGCATCAGCATATAACGTGGGTAAACCCAGCACTTCGCTTGGCCTCCCTGGACTGGTTACACTCGGCGTTCATGTGCAGTCAGGCATCGCAGGGATCTTCGGCATGCTGAAACTCTTGAAATCGCTGATGCTGGCTGGGTTTTTGATCGCCTCCGGCAGCTGCGTTGCGGTCACCCCGGTCAAGCCCACCACCCTCACCGTGCTCAGTTCCGGCGGCATCATGGGGGCGGTGCGCGCGATCGCGCCGCGCTACGAACAGGCAACCGGGGTGAAGCTGCGCATCGAGGCGGCGCCATCGATGGGCGATACGCCGCAAGCCATCCCCAAACGGCTCGCCCGCCATGAGCCGGCGGACGTGCTGTTGATGGTCGGTTCGGCGCTCGACATGCTGGTCGCCACGGGCCAGGCGCGCAAGGCCAGTCGGGTGGATTTGGGCAAATCCTATATCGCCATGGCGGTCAAAGAGGGTGCGGCCAAGCCGGATATCTCCAGCATGGACGCTTTCCGCAAGACCCTGCTGGACAGCACGTCGGTGGCGTATTCGGACAGTGCCAGTGGCGTTTACCTGGCGCATGAATTGTTCCCGCGCCAGTGGCGTTTACCTGGCGCATGAATTGTTCCCGCGGATGCGGCTCGGCGAGAGCTTCGTCGTCAAGGCGCGGATGATTCCCGCCGAGCCGGTGGGCGCTGTGGTCGCGCGCGGTCAGGCGCAACTCGGCTTCCAGCAACTGAGTGAACTCAAGCCGGTGCCGGGCATCACCATCGTCGGCTTGATTCCCCAGCAGGCGCAGAAGATGACGCTGTATTCCGGTGCCGTCGCCACATCCAGCACGCAACCGGAGGCAGCCCAGGCGCTGCTGGATTACATGGCGTCCAAGGCCGCTGCCAAGGCCATCGAGGACAGCGGTCTCACGCCCCTCGTCACCCAGGAATAGCGGCGATCAACACCATGGCGCTGTCGCCGGACCGGCCCAGGCGGTGCTCGGAATCCTCGAACTGCGGGCTCACTCGCGCGGTGGCAATACCGATAGCACTTCTTCCAGGGTGGTCAGGCCGGCGGCCACCTTTTCCAGGCCCGCGCGGCGCAGGGTGCGCACGCCTTCGGCCTGTGCGGTACGGCTGAAGCCGGCCAAGTCCATGTCGGCGCGGATCAGGCTGCGCAGACGCGGCCCGATCGGCAGCAGTTCGTACAGACCGACCCGGCCCAGGTAGCCGGTGCGGCGACATTCCAGGCAGCCGACCGGCGCATAGGTCTGCATCTGCTCGGGCAAGGCCTCGCCCGGCTCGCGCAGCGCGTCCCATTCGTGTGCTTCCAGCGTGTGCGGGCGCTTGCAGTGGTTGCACAGCGTGCGTACCAGACGCTGCGCCAGCACGCCGTTGAGGGTGGAAGCGACCAGATAATGCGGCACGCCCAGGTCGAGCAGGCGGGTGATCGCCGAGGGTGCATCGTTGGTATGCAGGGTGGAGAGCACCAAGTGTCCGGTCAGCGAGGCCTGCACCGCCATCTGCGCGGTTTCCAGGTCGCGGATCTCGCCGATCATGATGATGTCCGGGTCCTGCCGCAGCAGGGTGCGCACGCCACTGGCGAAGTCCAGGTCGATATTGGGCTGCACCTGCATCTGGTTGAACTCGGGCGCGATCATCTCGATCGGGTCTTCCACGCTGCACACGTTCACGTCCGCCGTGGCCAGGCGCTTGAGCGTGGAGTACAGCGTGGTGGTCTTGCCCGAACCGGTCGGGCCAGTGACCAGCACAATGCCGTGCGGACGCTCCACCAGCGCGTTCCAGCCGGCCGCTTCCTGAGGACTGAAACCGAGCTGGTCCACGCTCTTGAACGCCGCGTCCGGGTCGAAGATGCGCATCACGCACTTCTCGCCGAATGCGGTGGGCATGGTCGACAGGCGCATTTCGGTCTCGCGCCCACCGGGCGAGCGGGTCTTGATGCGCCCGTCCTGCGGGCGTCGGCGCTCGGCCAGGTCCATGCGCCCGAGTACCTTGATCCGGCTGACGATGGCGTTCATCACCGCCGGCGGCACTTCCAGCACCTTGTGCAGCACGCCGTCGATGCGAAAGCGCATGCGTCCGGCCTCGCGCCGCGGCTCCAAGTGGATGTCGCTGGCGCGCTGTTCGTAGGCGTACTGCAACAGCCAATCGACGATGTGCACGATGTGGTGATCGTCGGCGTTGACGTCGCCGCCACGGCCCAGTTCCACCAGTTGTTCGAAGCTGGGCAGGCTGCTGCTCTGTTCGCCACGGCCGTCCTTGGCTCCGCGCACCGAGCGGGTCACGCCGAAGAACTCCATCGTGTAGCGATGCAGATCCAGCGGATTGACCACCGCGATCTCGATACGGCGCCGCGCCAGGTGTTGCAGATCGCCGAGCCAGTCCAGTGCCAGCGGTTCGCTGGTCGCCACCAGTAAGCGTTCCGGTTCCAGCGCCAGCGGCAGAATGCGGTGGCGACGCGCGTAGGCATGCGAGACGACCGCAGTCACTGCGGCCACGTCCACGCGGGTCGGGTCGATGCGCAGATAGCGCAGGCCGCAGCGCTGGGCCAACCATTCGGTCAAGCGTTCCAGGCTCAGTTCGCTGCCCGGCGGCTGGATCGCGGGCAATTTGAGGTTGGACAGCAGCACCAGGGGATGCACATCGCTGACCGTGCGCGCGGTCTGCGCCGAGAACTGCATGCGGCCGCGTTCTTCCGGCGCGACCAAGCCGTCGGCGAGCAAGGCGGCGGCCACACGCTCGACGGTCAACCGACCCGGTGGCAACGACACCGGGCTGGATGCGGGCAAGCCGAGCGGCGGCGCGGCGGATCGCGAATCCATGGTCGTGCTCCGGTGCGCGGAAGTGTCCGCGAGTCGGTCGCTATACTAGCGCACCCCTCAACCGGCCCCCCGCTCGATGTCCGTTTCCCGGTCCGTTCCGATCACGTTCCAGGGTTTGATCCAGACCCTCAACCAGTTCTGGGCGCAGCACGGCTGCGTGCTGATCCAACCGTTGGACTTGGAAGTGGGTGCCGGCACGTTCCATCCGGCCACGTTCCTGCGCGCACTCGGTCCCGAGCCGTGGAACGCGGCCTATGTGCAGCCGAGCCGCCGTCCCACCGATGGCCGCTACGGGGAGAATCCGAACCGCTTGCAGCGCTACTACCAGTACCAGGTCGCGATGAAGCCCAACCCGGACAACATCCAGCAGTTGTACCTGGAGTCGTTGCGCGCGCTGGGCATCGATCCACTGGTACACGATCTGCGTTTTGTCGAGGACAACTGGGAATCGCCCACGCTCGGCGCCTGGGGCCTGGGCTGGGAAGTCTGGCTCAATGGCATGGAAGTCACCCAGTTCACCTACTTCCAACAGGCCGGTGGCCTGGAGTGCAAACCCGTGCTGGGCGAGATCACCTACGGTCTTGAACGGTTGTGCATGTACCTGCAGAACTGCGACAACGTGTACGACTTGATCTGGACCTACGGCCCCGACGGCACGCCAGTCACCTACGGCGACGTCTACCACCAGAACGAGGTGGAGCAGAGCGCGTACAACTTCGAGCACGCCGACGTTGCCGAATTGTTCCACCGTTTCGACGCCTGCGAGCGCGAAGCGCAGACGCTGGTTGAAGTGGGACTGCCATTGCCGGCTTACGAACAGGTCACCAAGGCCAGTCATGCGTTCAACCTGCTGGATGCGCGCCGGGCGATCTCGGTCACCGAGCGCCAGCGCTACATCCTGCGCGTGCGTGCGCTGGCGCAAGCGGTGGCCAAAGCCTACTACGCGCAACGCGAGAAGCTCGGTTTCCCCGGCGTAAAGCGCTAGTCCCGTGGGCGCGTGCCTGCCGGACGTTTCTTTGCGCTACCGCTTGTTTGGCGATGGCGGCTGGCGATCCATGGCGAAGACCGCGATGCGCGCGGTACGCCGAACGACACAATCGATTGGGCGCGGCGCACGGCCGACGCCTCGGAAGGACGTGATATGAGCATGCATCCCCTGCTGATCGAACTGGGTACCGAAGAACTGCCAGTCAAGGCATTGCCGGGCTTGGCCCAGGCCTTGTTCGATGGCGTGATCGCCGGGCTGGACAAGCGCGGCATCGCGGTGGAGCGCGGCGACGCCAAGCCGCTGTCCACCCCGCGCCGGCTGGCCGTGCTGCTGCCCGGCGTGGCCGCCGAACAGCCCGAGCAGCGCGCGGAAGTGCTCGGGCCTTATCTCAACATCGCCCTGGATGCCGACGGCCAGCCGACCAAGGCTCTGGAAGGTTTTGCCGCCAAGGCCGGGATCGCCTGGACCGCGTTGGAACGTACCCGCGACGCCAAGGGCGAGCGCTTTGTGCACCGCGCGGTGCATCCCGGCGCGCGCACCGCGACCCTGCTGCCGGACATCCTGCGCGAGGCAATCGCCGCGATGCCCATCCCCAAGCCGATGCGTTGGGGCGATCACGACTATGGTTTCGCACGGCCGGTGCAGTGGTTGGTGCTGTTGTTCGGCAACGCGGTGGTGCCCGCGCACTTGCTCGGCGTGCAGGCGGACCGGCACAGCCGTGGCCATCGCTTCCTGCACGATGCGCCGGTGACGCTGGCGCAGCCGGGCGACTACGTGGCCGCGTTGCAGGCGGCGCAGGTGCTGGTGGACCCGGACGTGCGCCGCGCGCGCATCGTCGCCGAGGTCGAGCAGGCCGCGCGTCAGGCTGGTGGCCGTGCGCGCATCGCCGAGGACAATCTGGCGCAGGTGGTGAATCTCGTGGAATGGCCGTCGGCGGTGCTGTGCCGTTTCGAGCCGGCGTTCCTGGCGGTGCCGCAGGAAGCGCTGATCGAAACCATGGAAAGCAACCAGAAGTTCTTCCCGGTGCTGGATGCCGACGGCAAGCTCACCGAACATTTCATCGGTATCGCCAACATCGTCTCGCGCGACGTCGCCGAAGTCGCCAAGGGCTACGAGCGGGTGATCCGCCCGCGCTTCGCCGACGCCAAGTTCTTCTTCGACGAAGACCTCAAGCAAGGTCTGCAGGCGATGGCGGCGGGTCTGGCCGGCGTGACCTATCAGGCCAAGCTCGGCAGCCTTGCCGACAAGGTGCGGCGCGTGGCCGCACTGGCCGAGGCGATTGCCGCGCAAGTGGGTGCCGATCCGGCGCAGGCGCGCCGCGCCGCCGAACTGAGCAAGAACGACCTGCAATCGCGCATGGTCAACGAATTCCCCGAACTGCAAGGCATTGCCGGTCGTTATTACGCCATCGCCGCTGGTGAGCCGCGTGAGATTGCGCTGGCCATCGACGAAGCCTACCAACCGCGTTTCGCTGGCGACGATATTGCCCTGTCGCCGTTGGGTAAGGTACTCGCCATCGCCGAACGCCTGGACACGCTGGCCGGTGGGTTTGCCGCGGGGTTGAAGCCCACCGGCAACAAGGATCCGTTCGCGCTGCGGCGCAATGCGCTGGGTTTGGCGCGGACGGTGATTGAGAGTGGGTTGGATCTCAACCTACCCAGGCTCCTCGATCAAGCGTTGGATGCGGTTGCGTTTGCAAAAACCCAACAAAAAGATAAGCAGGCTGAGCATGCCGCCGCAACGGCACGTGCTTCAGGCGTACAGGCCCAGGCGATCCCGAACGTCGGTGGCACCAAACTTGCCGAGCTTGAGGAGCTGTACGACTTCATCCTCGACCGTCTGCGCGGCTATTACGCCGACAAGGGCGTGCCGGCGACGCATTTCAACGCGGTCGCCGAACTGAAGGTCGCCTCGCTGTACGACCTCGACCGCCGCATCGACGCTATCGGCACTTTCGCCGCGCTGCCGGAAGCCGACGCCTTGGCCGCCGCGAACAAGCGCATTCGCAATATTCTGCGCAAGGCCGAGGACGCGATTCCCGTGCAGGTCGATGCAGCGCTGCTGCGCGAGCCGGCCGAGCGCGCGCTGGCTGAAGCAGTGGAAGTGGCAATCGCCGAGACCGACGGCGCTCTGCGTCAGCGCGATTACGTCAGCGTGTTGAATGTGCTGGCGCGGCTGCGGCCGCAAGTGGACGCGTTCTTCGATGGCGTGATGGTCAACGCCGACGACCCGGCGCTGCGCGGTAACCGCTTGGCGCTGCTCAAGCGCTTGAGCGAGCGCCTGGGCAGCGTCGCGGCAATCGAACATCTGTCCTCGGCCAACTGAGCCGGCATCGTCCCGTTTTCCGCCATCGGCAAACGCGGAGGCCAACGCGCATCGCCAGTCGCATGGCTAGCGTGATGTGGCACGCGCGGACCTTCTCTAGGCAGCGCCGACCGGATTGGTCAGCGCCTGCCTACTGGCACTGGATTGCCGATTATTTCGACTCCGCCTCGTTGTCGCCGTAGAACACCAGGCCCAGGCGAATGCGCTCGCGGCCTTGTTCGCGGCGATGGCGATTGGTGTCGCGCAAGGAATAGACGCAGCCGCAGTATTCCTGCTGGTAGAAGCGCTCGCGCTTGCTGATCTCGATCATCCGCGCGGAACCGCCGTGCTTGCGCCAGTTGTAGTCCCAGTAAGTCAGCCCATCGTAAGGCGCGGCGGCGCGGATGCCGCTGTCGGTGATCTGCTGCATGTTCTTCCAGCGCGAAATCCCCAGCGAACTGGTGATGACCGGGAAGCCATGTTCGTGCGCATACAACGCCGTGCGCTCGAAGCGCATGTCGAAACACATCGTGCAACGGATGCCACGCTCGGGCTCGTTCTCCATGCCTTTGGCGCGCGCGAACCAGTTATCGGTGTCGTAATCGGCGTCGATGAACGGCACGCCGTGTTGTTCGGCAAAGCGGATGTTCTCCTGCTTGCGCAGTTCGTATTCCTTGGCCGGATGGATATTGGGGTTGTAGAAGAACACCGTGTAATCGATACCCGATTCGACGAACGCTTCCATCAACTCGCCCGAGCACGGCGCGCAACACGAATGCAGCAGCAGGCGGTCGCCGCCACCAGGCAAGACAAGTTGTTCGCGTTTGGTACTCATAGGCGCTTCCTGATCGGCTTCACGACGCTGGAGACATCCAGGCCGCCATCGCCCTGGCGGCGGTTCATTTTGAAGGGCGAAGGGCCAGTTTACCAAACACGGCCGTCATCCCGATGATGGCTGCGGTTTCCGCCGTCAGACCAGCATCTTCACATCGGGCCGCGACTGCGGATGCGCAATGTCGGCTAGCCGATGACGCCCGTTGAATCCAGTCGTGCGATTGACCCAAAATTAACTCTGATCCCGTTGTTATTGGGACCAAGATACCCCGACCACACGGCGCGGTGACACCCTGATTGAGCGGGAAGCCAGTCCCTGACAACAAAGCCACCGCAAGAGTGGGGTCATCCTGGCCGGCGATCTATTTCCTTGTGCGACGCGACTCTCAGGAAAACTGCGACTGATCCAACGAGGTGAAAGGTAGCCTGGTACATCTTGCCACCTGAGGTCACATCAATTTTGTATATCTTCGGCTTGAAGCCGGAAAGATCATGCAGTCGCAATCGACTTGCTGTGGGATGCGTGCGAAGCGTCGAAATCCTCTCGCGGAAAGCAGCCTTCACCTCGTCAGGGAGACCGGCGAAGTCTCTCTGAAAGGATTCCTTTCCAAGTTGGACTCCTGTGATTTTTAGCATCACAGGTTTTCGAGAAATGTCCTTATTTCGTCTGCGCTAGAAAGCACAGGCCCGGCATCCTGGTTATCACGCAGCGTATTGTGATGGAGCAAGGCCATTCTGTAGTCCTCGACCGCGTCGTGAAGATCGCACAGCGCCTCGATGGCTGCGCGATACGCATCATGCACGCCGTCATCCGCTCTCAACTGCCGATCACGTTCCGCAGCCCTCAATCCGGCCTTGAGGTTCTTGGAATAGCCAATTAGCTCATCGCTGACGCGATTGATGTATGCCAAGATCTTTTCTTCGGGCACAACGCTGTCCACGCTGTCGAGCCACTTCAGCATGTCGCGGAACGTGTCTTTGACGAACTGAAAGACCTTGCGCTTATGCTCAAGCGCTGAGCAGGCCTGAGCGATATCGCGAAGGAGACCCAAGTCGCGAACCTGGGCAGCAGCCAACTGGCTGAAAGCGAGTTGCTCTGCTGCAGTGCTGCTGAAGACATGGCTGGCAGCGCACTTCATTGCTTGTTCCCTGATCTCCAATGGGTGGGGAGTCTACATCAACTTACATTGATAGTTGACAACGCGAGCGCGATGCGATTCATCGTCTACGAACAGTTGACCCAACTCTGGATCGCTTGATCTTGGGACACCAAAGACATCGGCCGAGTTCCCCATTTCTTGAAGCATCAATGGTTTGCGCTTGCGCTGGCGGCTGGCCCGGATGATTTGCGGGTGGTGCCCAACCAAGCTGGTTCCGGTCATATGTCATTGATCCTTATGCACAAGTTGGTGGTGCCGGGTAGGGATATCCTTACGTCACGACGCGGTGATCCTGGATTAAGCTGGGGAGCCGTCTACGCGATCCTATGCTGCCGGACACAGCGCCATGATGGCCGCTCAACCGGCGTGGCGCTTGAGCAGCGTCGATGGTAAAAAGATGTCAGAGTGATTTACAGCGAAATTAACTCTGACACCATTGTTCCTCCCTTGTTCGCCGCCAGACCAGCATCTTCACATTGGATAGCGACTCCGGATGCGCGATTTAGCTAGCCAATGACCCGGGTTGAATCCAGTCGTGCGATGGCCTCATCCACCACGTTGGCAAATGGCGCATCCACATTCACCGCGATCACGTCTGTCTCGTCAACCGGGGACTCCAGTGCGTCGATCTGGCTCTGCAACAGGGTCGGCGGCATGAAGTGGCCGCTGCGTGCGGCCAGACGTGCGGCGATCACGTCCATGGCGGCGTGCAGAAACACCAGGCGCATCGGCACCCCGCTGTCGCGTAGCTGTTGACGGTGCGCGCGGCGCAAGCCGGAGAAAGCCAGCACGATGCCGTCGCCGGCCGCGTTGGACTGGCGCAGCCGCGTCGTCAACGCCGCGACCCAAGGCGCACGCTGCGTGTCGCTGAGCGGAATCCCACGGGCCATCTGCGCCTTGGCTTCGGCGCTATGCACGTCGTCGGCATCCAAGAACGTCATCCGGTAGTGTGCGGCCAGTGCCTGCGCGACGCTGGTCTTGCCGCTGCCCGCCACGCCCATCACGACGATGGCGGCGGCCGGTGGTGGCGGAGGCGATGTCGGGTCCATCACGTGTCGTTATACCTGGGGATGTCTTTGCTATGCCGTATGCGTTGGCGTTGGCGGCGCGTGCAAGCTGGTGTAGCGTCGTGCCGCTGTCGCGTATGGCGGTAATTACCGCGTGCCGCCGCATCATCGCATGTCCGCCCATCCAGGATCGCCGATGTCCCTCTCATCGCAACGCACCGACGCTCCGCTGCGCTGGTCCGAGACACTCGGTTACGGCATCGGCGACATGGGGTTCAATCTGTACTGGGCCACCATGTCCGCATTCCTGCTGATCTTCTACACCGACACCATGGGCCTGCCGGCCGCCGCGGTAGGCACGATGCTGTTGGTGACCAAGCTGGCGGACGCGGTGTGCGATCCGTTGATGGGCGCGATCGCCGACCGCACCCGCACCCGCTGGGGCAAGTTCCGCCCCTATCTGCTGTTCGCGGCGTTGCCGATGGCCGGCAGTGCGGTACTGGCCTATACCACGCCAGCGCTGGATACCGGCGGTCGCCTGCTCTGGGCCTACGTCACCTTTGCGCTGATGATGTTGATGTACACCGTGCTCAGCATTCCGTATTCGGCGCTGTCGGGGGTGATGACCGCCGATAGCCAACAACGCACCACGTTGGTCAGCATTCGCTTCATCGCGGCGTTTGTCGGCACCTGCCTGGTCAACTATGCCACGCTGGATCTGGTGCGCTGGTTCGGCAAGGGCGACGACGCACGTGGTTGGCAGTGCACCATGCTGCTGTACGGCACAGTGGCCGCGGCGTTGTTCGCGATGGTGTTCGCGACCACGCGTGAGCGTGTGCAACCGTTGCCACAACCACGCGCGCCGGTGTTGCAGGATATCGCCGATCTGCTGCGCAATCGGCCATGGCGGGTGTTGTTCGCGTTGGCGTTGATCATCATGGTCACCATCGTCATGCGTGGCGGTGCCGGCGTGTATTACGTCAAATATTACGTTGGTCGCCCGGATCTGGCCGGCTGGTTTCTCGGCAGCTATTCGCTGGCGTTGGCACTGGGCGCGGCGGCCACGCCACTGTTGACCCGCTGGTGCGACAAGCGACGTTTGATGATCTGGTTGATGACCAGCGTCGGTGTGCTCAGTTGTGCGATGTTCTTCGTCCCACGCCAAGCGATCTGGGTGCTGTTCGCGCTCAATCTGCTGGTGGGCCTGGCGGCTTGGACCGAAATCGCCGCTGGCGTTTTCCATGTACGCCGATAGCGCCGACTACACCGAGTGGAAGACCGGGCGTCGCGCCACCGCGATGACGTTCTCGGCGGCGATCTTTTCGCAAAAGCTCGGTGCTGCGTTGGCCTCGGCCTGCATCGCCTGGATGCTGGCGGCGATGGGCTATGTCGCCAACCAGGCGCAGAGCGATGCCTCACAACTCGGCATCGTGTTGTTGTTGACGGTGATTCCTGGCGCGATCGCGTTGCTGGCTGCGTGGACGATGCGCTTTTATCCATTGGACGATGCGATGCTACGCCGCATTCAACACGATTTGGCCGCGCGCACGCGTGCGGCGAGGGAAGCTGACCGATGAATCGCGCGCATGATCCGCAGCAGGACACGAGCTCGCTGCTCGCCCCCAGCGCCGACGGCGAGCGCTATGCGCTGTACAGTCCGACGGCACTGCCCAATGCCGGCGGCTTCCTGTGGAACCGGCGGATGATGATCCATGTGACCTGTCGCGGTTACGCCACCGCGCAGTTCATGCAGCCGGAGCCGACCAAATACGCGCATGCACCGACCCTGGAGGCGAAAACCTTCATGCAGCCGGAGCAGCCGTACTACGCGCATCATCCTGGACGTTTCTTCTACCTCAAGGACGAGGACAGTGGCGCGTTGTATTCGGTGCCCTACGAGCCGGTCAGGGCGATGCCGCAGGCGTTCTGTTTTTCTGCGGGTCAAGCCGACCTGGTCTGGTACGTGCGCTATGCTGACATCGAGGTGGAACTGCGGCTGCAGTTGCCGGTGGACGATCCGGTGGAGCTGTGGCAATGCCAGGTGCGCAATCTGGATGGGCGTGCGCGCCGGCTCGCGCTGTATGCGTACTTTCCGGTCGGCTACATGTCGTGGATGTACCAGAGCGGCGAATATCGCGCCGATTTGGGCGGCATCGTCTGCCGCAGTGTCACCGGGTACCAGAAAGTGGAGGATTATTTCCGCCATCGCGGCTTCAAAGACTGCACCTTTCTGCTGCACGAGCAGACGCCCGATGCCTGGGAGGCGCGGCAGTCGGCGTTCGAGGGCGAAGGTGGTCTGCATGCGCCGAGTGCGGTGATGCAGCCGCGTCTAGGCGGCAGCGAGGCGCACTACGAACTGCCAACCGCAGCCTTGCAGTACGGCATGACCTTGGCGCCGCAGCAGACGCAGACGCTGCGCTTTCTATTCGGCCCGGCCAAGGATGAGGTGGAGATCGCGGGCTTGCGTGCGCGTTATCTGTCGGCGCAGGGCTTTGCCACGGCGGCGGCGGATTACCGTGCTTATCTAGCCGAGGCGGCCGGATGTCTGCACATCGCCACGCCCGATCCGCACCTGGACAACCTGGTCAACCATTGGCTGCCGCGACAAGTGTTCTATCACGGCGACGTCAACCGCCTCGCCACCGATCCGCAGACCCGCAATTATCTGCAGGACCACATGGGCATGAGCTATCTGCGCCCGCACACGGCGCGCGCGGCGCTGCTGCATGCGCTGTCGCAGCAGGAACGCAGCGGGGCGATGCCCGATGGCATTTTGTTGGTCGAGGGTGCGGAACTGAAGTACATCAACCAGGTGCCGCATACCGACCACTGCGTGTGGTTGCCGGTGTTCCTGGAGGCCTATCTGGACGAGACCGGCGATAGCGCGCTGCTAAACGTGGACGTGACCACCGCCGATGGCATCAGCCTCAGCGTCGCCGAGCGCATCGACGCGGCCATGCGCTGGCTGCTCGGTGCGCGCGATGCACGCGGACTGAGCTACATCGCGCAGGGCGATTGGTGCGATCCGATGAACATGGTCGGCTATCGTGGCCGTGGCGTGTCCGGTTGGTTGTCGGTGGCTACCGCGCATGCGCTGCAACTGTGGGCGCGGATCTGCGCGCAACATGGCCGCGCCGAGCTGGCGGCGCAATGGCGCGCAGGTGCGGAGGAACTCAATGCGGCGATGAACCGAGAATTGTGGGACGGTGACTGGTATGCGCGTGGCATCACCGACGATGGTGTGCGCTTCGGCATCAAGGACGACCAAGAAGGCCGCATCTATCTCAATCCGCAGAGCTGGGCGCTGCTCGCCGGCACCGCCGATGCGACACAGCGGCAACGTCTGTTGCAGGCGATCGACACGCAGTTGGACACGCCCTATGGGCCGGTCATGCTGGCCCCGCCGTATACGGCGATGCGCGAGGACGTGGGCCGGCTGACCCAGAAATATCCTGGTTCGGCCGAGAACGGCGCGGTCTACAACCATGCCGCCGCGTTCTACCTGCATGCGTTGTATGCGATTGGCGACGCCGACCGTGCCTGGCGCGTGCTGCGTGCGATGATTCCGGGCCCGGCGCTGGCCGATTACCTGCAGCGCGGGCAGTTGCCGGTGTTCGTCCCCAACTACTATCGCGGCGCCTGGCACAGCTTGCCGCGCACCGCCGGCCGTTCCAGCCAACTGTTCAATACCGGCACGGCGGCATGGGTGTACCGCTGCCTGATCGAAGGCCTGTTCGGGCTGAAGGGTGACGGCGATGCGCTGTGCGTGCGCCCGCAGTTGCCGTCGCATTGGCCGCAGGCGCAGGTGCAGCGGCGCTTTCGCGGTGCACTGTTCGCGGTGCGGATGCAGCGCGCCGCCGACTGCGCCGCGCCGCAGGTGCGCGTGGATGGGCGCTTGCTGGAGGAGCCACGGATCGTCGGGATCGAGGCTGGTCGCCACTATGTGGTCGAGGTGCGGTTGCCGTCTGGGTGAGGTCGTGCGAGAGAGATTGATCGCGCGGGACCGAAACGGCGCGCGGCTTACATCACCGCGGTGTTGGCGGTCGCGACTAGGTCGTCCCATTGCAGCCGTGTGCTGGCGGCATCGTCGCTTTCCTGTAGCGCGCGGCGCGCGGCGCAGCGCATCGCGCGGCTGATCCAGGTGTGCAGATCGCGACCGGAATGGCCCTCGCTGCGCTCGGCGACCCAGGCCGCCGCTGCGTCCGCATCGAACGCGAGCGGCTTGCCGCGCAACAGGCGCGCGACGATGGCGGTGCGCGCGGCGCGATCGGGCAGCGCGATGGGGATGTGCCGGTCCAGCCGCGACAGCAGCGCCGGATCGATCGCATCGGCATGGTTGCTCGCGGCCAGCAGGAACACCTCTCCGGTGTGACTGGCGACGCCGTCCAGTTCCTGCAGCAATTGGCCGACGATTTCCCGGGTCAGTGCATCCTCGCTCTCGGCGCCGCGCGCGGGAGCGAGGATGTCGAGTTCGTCGACGAAGACGATGCACGGCGCTTGCGTCCGCGCACGGGCGAATGCCGCCTGCACGCGTTGGCCGGACTGGCCCAGGTAGCCGGCCTTGAGGTCGGCGCTGGTCAGGGCGATGAAGGCCAGGCCCGATTGATTGGCGAGGATCCGCGCGACCTGGGTCTTGCCGGTCCCCGGCGGGCCGGACATCAAAATGCCGCGCGGCACCGGCACGCCGAGTGCGGCGAGCTGTTCGGCGTTGCGCAGTTCCTTGCCCAGGGCGACGAATTCCTCGAGCGCGGCCGGTGGCAGCACGATATCGTCCCAGTCCAGGGCCGCGACCTGGGTGGAACCCTTGCCGCGCAGCGCCCGCAACTGCGCCAGCAGCGTCGCGTTGTCCAATACGCCATCGACGCATTCGGCCGCCACTCGCGCGACCAGGGTCTGCAGATCGCGACCGGACAGGCCGGTGCTGTCGGCGATGACGTGGGGGTCCAGGGTCAGCGCAAAGCCGGCGCGTTGCAGTTCGTTGCCGAGAATGCGCGTGCGTGCCGCCGCGTCGGGCAGGCCGATGGCGATGCTGGCGGTGAAGCGCGACATCACCGCCTCGTCGAGCAGCCCTGGACGGTTGCTGGCGCCGATCACCAAGACCTGCCCTGGCGCGGCATGGAAGCCATCCCATTCGGCGAGAAAGGTCTGCACCAGTTCGGCGCCGAAGCTATCGCTGTCGGTGCCGCCACGTCGTGCGAACACGCTTTCGCACTCGTCGATGAACAGGATCGCCGGTGCATGGTCGCGACAGCGCTGCCAGATCGCCTGCACCTTGGGCCCGGTGTTGCCGACATGCGCGGCTTTCAGATCGGCCACGCCCAGCGCTTGGACATGGCAGCCGGCATGCTGCGCCAGCTTGCGCGCGATCAAGGTCTTGCCGGTGCCCGGTGGCCCGTGCAGCAGGATGCCCTTCGGCGCAGGAGCACGACCGGAGACGAACAGGTCCACCAGTTTCAGGATCTCGTCCAGGCAGGCGTCGGGCAGGGCGACATCGGTCCAGTGGCGCTGTACCGCGTCCATGCTCTGCAGCCGTTGTTGCACCGCGCGGTGCTGGCTGCGCGCCGCGTCCCATGTTTGCACGCATGCGTGCAGTGCGCTGATCGGCGCGGCTTCGGCCACCGCGTCGCTGGCCAGGGCCACCGCCAAGGCATGCAGCGAGGCCGACGCGGCAGTTTGCAGCTCGATGTCCAAGGCAATGAACGCGGCGGCATGGCTGGCGTCGGGCAGCACGATCAGCGCATGCAGGCACGGTTCCATCGCGGCGTCGTGCAAGGCCAGCAGGCGCGCGCCGGACACGTCGCCGTGCGCGGCGGGAATCTGCCAGTGTCCGTGCAGGTTGGATTGCGGCCATGGCGCGCGGGTCACCGGATAAGTCGCCTTTGGCGCGCGCTGCGCTACCTCGCCGACCTGCGCCAGCGCCAGTGGCATGCGTGCCAATCGCCGTAGCAGCAGGCGTTCGTCGTAGCTGTCATGCCAGGCCAGCAGTTGCGCGCCCCCCACCACCAACATGGTGTACAGCAGCAATGAGGGCAGTGCGCATTCCAACAGCAACAGGATGTGGCCGTGCGCGACGAGCTGACGCCATCCTTCCAGCGCCGCGTGGCTCGCGCCGAACCAGCGTGCGCTCATCCACGGCAGTATCAGCACCAGCACACCGAGCAGGGCCAGGCGCCAGCGCAGATCCGGCAGAAACGGGCGCAGCAGCAAGGCCGGGACCCATGCGCGTTGGCGTGCGCGCTGCATTGCCGCAGTTCTGGCGCGCGCGGCATGCGTGGCGAAACGCCGCTGGATCGCGGCCACCGCCAACTCCACCGCCGGCAACTGCTGCTGTACTTCCGCCTCGGCCTGTGCTTGACGCGCTTGCGCCTGCTGTAACTGCGTTTGCAGGCGCAGCGTCTGCTGTTGCAAATGCGCGGTGTGCGATTGGGCCGGTGGGCGTAACATCAGCGGTTGTGGAAGTGGGCGTTCACCGCGCGCATCTTAGCCCGAGCCACGGTTGTGCCGCCGCTGCCACGCTGTCCGCTCGATGGCCGGGGCGCAACGGCGATCCGAAGCCTGCTTGCGCGGGAGTAGCGGCATGGTGTCAGTGCCATCGCATCTGTGCCGACCGTGCGCGGATTGGGCCATAGCGGCTAGACTGCGCGCATCATCGCGGGGACTGGCCTTTGGTTTCGAGTTGGATCCTGTTGCTGGTGTCGGCAGGCTACGCGGCGTTGCTGTTCGCGGTGGCGTGGTGGGGCGACCGCCGGCCGCTGTACCCGAAACGGCCTTGGCTACGCCCGGTGGTCTATAGCTTGGCGCTGGCGGTGTACTGCTCGTCGTGGACGTTCTACGGCGCGGTCGGCAGTGCGGTGCGCCATGGCATCGGTTATCTGCCGATCTATCTGGGGCCGTTGCTTTTGCTGCTGTTCGGTTGGCGCATCATCGAGCGGTTGGCGTTGATCGCGCGTAGCCAGAATACGGTGTCCATCGCCGACTTCATCTCCTCGCGCTACGGCCGTTCGCGGCGCTTGGCCGCGCTGGTGGCGGTGATCGCCTTGGTTGGGGTGTTGCCGTACCTGGCCTTGCAGTACAAGGCGGTGGCGATGAGCCTGCAGGTGCTCAGCGGCCAGTCCAGCGCTGGTGCGCCGTTTTATGAGGACCCGGAACTCTACGTGGCGTTGCTGATGGCCTTGTTCGCCACCTTGTTCGGTACGCGCCAGGTGGATGCCACCGAACATCGCCACGGCATGATGCTGGCGATTGCGCTGGAATCGATCGTCAAGCTGCTGGCGATCATTGCGGTAGGCGTATTCGCCTACGTGTGGTTATCCGCGCATGAGGCTGGTCAGGTGTTGCATTCTGCGCGCACGCTGTTCCAGAACACGCCGCCGGTTGGCTTTATCTCGCAGACCGTGCTCAGTTTCCTGGCATTGGTTTGCCTGCCCCGGCAGTTCCATGTGGCGGTGCTGGAATGCAGCGACGTCGGCGACATTCGCAAGGCGCGCTGGTTGTTCGGTCTGTACCTCGTGCTGATCTCGGCGATGGTGGTGCCGATCGCGGCGGCTGGCGTGGCTTTGTTCGATGGTGGCGACGTGGCCGGGGACAGCATCGTGTTGGCGCTGCCGCTGACCTACAACCACACCGCGCTGGCGCTGGTTGCCTATGTGGGCGGGTTTTCGGCCGCCACTGGCATGGTGATCGTGTCCAGCATCGCACTGGCGACGATGATCAGTAACGATCTGGTGATGCCGCTGCTGTTGCGTCGTCGCGGGCACCAGGCTGCCGGCGCCGATGTCGCCTCGCAGGTGTTGTGGATCCGCCGCATCGCGATCTTGTTGTTGGCGCTGATCGCCTACGGCTACTACCGCACCAGTCGCAACGACAGCACCCTGGCTTCATATGGATTGATGGCGTTTGTCGCAGTGGCGCAATTCGCACCCGGGGTGATCGGCGGGCTGTACTGGCGCGGGGCCAGCCGCAAGGGCGTGGAGGCTGGCATGGTGCTGGGTTTCGCCACGTGGGTTTATACCCTGCTGCTACCTGCGTTGACCCAGTCCGGCTGGCTGGGCTCGGCCTGGCTGCACGATGGCCTGTTCGGCATCGCGTGGTTACGGCCGCAACACCTGTTCGGTTTGCGCAGTTGGGACCCGCTGGCGCACGGCATGTTCTGGTCGTTGCTGGTCAACGTCGGCACACTGATGCTGGTGTCGGCACGCTGGCGCCCGGGTCTGGACGAACAACTGCGTGCCGCGCCGTTCCTGGAGCCGTATGCGCAACGTCCGGTGGTGGCCGGCGACTGGCTTGGGCAGGTGCATTTGGTGGATCTGCAGGCGCTGGCCGAACGCATGGTCGGCCAACGCC
Organism: Xanthomonas sp. MUS 060; assembly: GCF_000963215.1. NCBI lineage: Bacteria > Pseudomonadati > Pseudomonadota > Gammaproteobacteria > Lysobacterales > Lysobacteraceae > Xanthomonas > Xanthomonas sp. MUS 060. The sequence goes on along the minus strand of NZ_JZIM01000010.1, from coordinate 74,241 downwards.
ACGCGCGTCGCGCCTTCGCCGAGCAGGCGCAACTGCTTGGGCGCGAACCACCGCCCAACGCGGTGGCCGACCGTGCCTGGGTGCAGTTCACCGAACGTCCTGCTTGCCGCTTCGATCGGCGCGGCCTCCGCGCGCCTGGTGCTGACCAGCCTGCTGCGCGGCTCGGGCATGGATCTGGGCGAAGTGGTGGCGGTTCTCGATCAGGCGGGTCAGGAACTGCGCTTCAACCGCGAGATTTTGTCCACGACGCTGGAGAACATCAGCGCAGGAGTCAGCGTGGTCGATGCCTCGATGTGTTTGGTCGTGTGGAATCGGCGCTACCAACACCTGTTCGGATATCCCGACGGCATGCTCTACGTGGGCCGTCCGGTGGCGGATCTGATTCGCTACAACGCCGAGCGCGGCCAACGGGTGGGTGACCAGGTCGAGGAACAGATCAAGCGTCGCATCGCGCACATGCGTGCCGGCACCGAGCATGTGTTCGAGCGCATCCACCACGATGGCACGGTGATCGAGATACGTGGCCAGCCGTTGCCGGGTGGTGGCTATATCACCACCTACAACGACATCACCGACTACAAGCGCGCCGAACAGGCCCTGCTGGAAGCCAATGCAACCTTGGAGCAGCGCGTGGCTGCACGCTCGCGCGAAGCGGAATTGGCGCAGCAGTCCAAAACCCGCTTCCTGGCTGCCATCAGCCATGACGTATTGCAGCCGCTCAATGCTGCGCGGTTGTTCGCCTCGGCCATGCGCGAGGCGGCCCAGCAGAGCGAGGAACAGCGCCATCTGGCCGAGCGCGTGGACGCCTCGTTGCGCGCCGCCGAAGAACTGCTGGATGGTTTGCTCGACGTATCGCGGCTGGATGCTGGCGGCTTGCACCCGACCATCGAGGAGGTCGATGCTGGCGCGCTGTTGCGCGAATTAGCCGCACAGTACGTTCCGGTGGCCGCCGGCCGCAGCCTGCGCTTGCGTGTATACGCGCGCTCGATCTGGGTGCGTAGCGACCGTCGTCTACTGCGCCGCGTGCTGCAGAATTTCCTCGCCAACGCATTGCGCTATACCCGTCAGGGCCGCATCGTCCTGGGGATGCGTGGGCGTGGTACTGCGCTGGAGCTGCAAGTCTGGGACACCGGTCCTGGCATTCCACAGCACCATCTGCGGCAGATCTTCGAGGAATTTCAGCGCTATCAGCAGCCGTTCGACTGGGGTGAGCAAGGCCTGGGCCTGGGCCTGTCGATTTGCCAGCGCATCTCGCGTCTGCTTGACCACGAGCTGGATGCGCGTAGCCACGTCGGCAGTGGCAGCATGTTTTCCATCACCGTGCCGCGCGTGGCGCCGCCGACGCAGCAGCGCCAGCAGCGCGCGGTGGTTGCAGTGGATTCATTGGCCGGGCTGCGCGTGCTGTGCGTGGACAACGACCCGGAGATCCTCGATGGCATGCGTGCACTGCTGGGCCGTTGGCAAGTGGAGGTGATCTGCGCCAACACGGTGGACGATGCACTGGCGCAGGCCGGACATGCGCCGCACGTGATGCTGGTCGATTACCACCTCCATGACCGCCTCGACGGACTGGACACGCTGGATGCGCTGCGTGCGGTGATGTCGGGCCCAGTGGGGGGCGCGCTGCTCACCGCCGATGGCCGCGACGAACTCAAGCTGCAAGCGCGCGCGCGTGGCTATCGCCTGTTGACCAAGCCGGTCAAGCCAGCTTCGCTGCGTGCATTCCTCAGTGCCTATCACGGTGCGATCTAGTACCCGCCGCGCTATTGGTCACGACGCTGTACGTAATGTGCGGCGATCGGTGGCGTGGCCGGTGTGGCGCATAGCGTCCTACTGCGGCTAAGGTGCCTGGCTGCGCTACTTTCCCGACCCGTACCCGCATGACCTCCCTGGACGACACCGCGATTCCCCCGCTGACCGATCTGCTGCAAGCGCTGGAGGCCGGCCACGCGCAAGAGTTGGAACATGGCGCACGCCGCTATCTGCAACATCGGCCGGACGATCCGGTGGTCAGCAGCCTGCTGGCGATGAGCCTGCAGATGCAGGGCCAGCCAGCGCAAGCGGCCGCGCTGTATCGCGCACTGACCACGCGCCAACCGCAGGACGTGGCGCATTGGAACAATCTGGGCAGTGCTTTGCGCGAGTGCGGCGAGCACGCGCAGGCGCTTCAGGCCTATGCGCGCGCCTGCGCACTGGCGCCGCAGGACCCCATGCCGCACCACAACTTGGGCCTTTTGGCGATGGACAGTGGCGACTACGCGACTGCCCGCGAGCATCTGCTCGATGCGCATGCGTTAGCGCCGCAACTACCACCGCTGTGCGTGCACGCGGCGATGGCCTGCCACGAATGCGGCGACTTTCAACGCGTACAGGCGCTGATCGCCAATTGGCGGCAATGGCCGCCGCTGGAGCCGGACACCACAATGGAACTGGCCTGGCTGTTGTCGCACGAGGGTGACACCGATAGTGCTTGCGCGCTATTGCAGGCGTGTACCGACGGCCCGATGCCGGAATCGGTACGCGCCTGGTCGCGGCTGGTGCTGGTGCTCGAACGCGCCAACCGATTGCAGCAGGCGCGCGAGGCCGCCGCGCAACTGCCCGCATCGGATCTGATTGCCGATGCCGATGTGCGCGAGGATGCCAGCAACGCATTGGCCGTACTGGCGATGCGCGACGGACGCTGGGACGATGCCTATGCGCTGCTGCGCGGCCTGCTCGCCCAGGGCAGTGCCATCGACATACGCAAGCAGAGCAATCTGTTCTTTGCCTTGGCGCGGGTCTGCGACCGCCTGGGTCGGCCCCGGGAGGCGCTTGCGGCATGCGCGCAGGGGCATGCCGGCCAGGTCGAGAGTCTGGCTGCGCTGGTGCCGGAACTGGCTGCTGCCGATGCGTCGCCGCTGCCGGTCGCGCAAGACCGTTGGGACCCGGCGCGCTATGCGGCGGCCAGGCCGGTGATCGGGCCGGGTGTGGCGACCTCGCCGATCTTCGTGGTGGGTTTCCCGCGTTCGGGTACGACCTTGCTGGAGCAGATGCTCGATGCACATCCGCAGTTGTGCGCGATGGACGAGCGGCCATTCCTGCAAGGGCTGGCCGAGCGGCTGCTGCATCGCGGCGTGGCCTGGCCGGATGGCCTGGGCGAGCTCGACGATGCCGATTGCGCTGCATTACGTGCCGAGTATTGGCAATCGGTGGGGGAGGTGGTGCGGCTGGCGCCGGGTCAGCGCCTGGTGGACAAGAACCCGCTCAATTTGTTGCGGCTGCCGTTGATCCATCGGTTGTTTCCCGAGGCGCCGGTCATTCTGGCGCTGCGTCATCCCTGCGATGTGCTGTTGAGTTGCTACATGCAGGCGTTCCGTTCGCCGGCCTTCGCGCTGCTGTGTTCCAGCATGCAGCGCCTGGCGCGGGGCTATGCCGAGGCGATGGCATTCTGGTTGTATCACGCCGCGCTGCTACGGCCACGCGCGCTGGAGTTGCGCTACGAGGATCTGGTGGCCGATCCGCAGGCACAAGTGGCGCGGCTTGGACAATTCCTGCAACTCGAACAGCCCGAGCGTCTGCTGGAGTTCCAGCGCAATGCCCGTGCCAAGGGCTTCATCAGCACGCCGAGCTACGCGCAAGTGGTCGAGGGGATCAATGGCAAGGGCCTGGATCGCTGGCGTGCCTACCGCGATGCGTTCGAGCCGGTGTTGCCGACCTTGCTGCCGCTTCTGCAGCGTTGGAATTACCCCGTCGGATAATGATGCCGGCGGCCGGATGCATGCTAGCGGGATGAATTTGTCAAATCTTGGCGCACTCTGTCACACTGAGACAACACCGTTCTTATAAAAATCTAACAAGTGCCCGGTGGCTCCCTGAGCGGTCCGCAGTATGTCCCCGGCCTGAAACATCCATTCCCCCGTCGCGCCTTGCGGTGCGATCCAACGGTTCACGCCATGCGTTGCTGCGTCGGTGTGCCGTTGCTCATCACATGAGGTCTCCCAGATGTCCTTAGCAAAGAACAGACTTGCGCATGCCGTTTGCCTGACGCTGACCGCACTGCCCGTCACCCTCTACGCGCAGAGCGCCGCGCCCGCCGCCGGCAACCCCTCCAACGGGGCGCCGGTGGAACTGGACCGCCTCACCGTCACCGGCTCGCTGGTGCGTCGCGTGGATGTGGAAACCGCCAGCCCGGTCGCCGTGGTCGATCGCCAGCAGATCCAGCAGAGCGGCAAGCAGACCCTGGGCGACCTGTTGCAGGCGCTGCCGGGCATCGCCGGTGCCGCGACCAATCCGCAGGTCAATAACGGCGGCGGCGATGGTGTCTCCACCGTATCGCTGCGCGGCCTCGGCGAAGAGCGCACGCTGCTGTTGGTCGACGGTCATCGGGTCCTCAACAACGACGTCAACTCGATTCCGACCAACATGATCGACCACGTCGAAGTGCTCAAGGTCGGCGCCTCGGCGATGTACGGCTCCGACGCTATTGGCGGTGTGGTGAACTTCATCCTGCGCAAGAACTTCGAAGGCGGCGAAGTCGCCGTCAACTACGGCCAGACCAGCCGCGGCGACGGTGCGCGCGATGGTGCCAGCTTCACCTTCGGCAAGACCTGGGACCGCGGCAACGTGGTGGCCGGCGTGGACTACAACAAGCAGAGGGCTGTCTCCTCGGCCAATCGCGCGTTCTCCAAGTACGCGATGTACCTGTCCAGCGGCAGCGTCATCAAGGGGGGCTCCAGCCGGACGCCGAGCGGCTATTACAAGCTGCCGGCGGCCACACTGGCCGCCAACGGCTGCGATTCCAACGGTGCGCTCACCGGCAACGGCAACGGCGGTTACAAGTGCTACAGCGGGTCTTCCGATTCCTATAACTACCAGGCGCAGAACCTGCTGCTGACCCCGCAGCAGCGCGTGGGCGGCTTCGTGCTCGGCAGCTTCAACGTGACCGACAACGTGCAGGCCTACGTCAACGCCTACCACAACCACACCATGTCGCATTATGCGATCGCGCCGCTGCCGTTCGATGCGCAGAACGATGGCATCACCATCGGCGCGGACAACCCCTACAACCCGTTCGGTGTGGAGTTCGGTCCCAACGGTTACGAGTTCCGTTCGCGTTTCACCAAGCTCGGCCAGCGTCAGGGCTTCTTCGACACCGCCACCGATCAGGACGTGCTGGGTTTGAAGGGTAGCATCGGCGATACCAGTTGGGTCTGGAATGTCGACTTCGACTACGGCCACTATCGCCAGCGCAATTGGGACCGCGGTTACGTGGATTACGCCAGTTTGCAGACCGCGATCGATGCCGGTCAGGTCAACATGTTCGATCAGAGCAATGCCAACACGGTGGCGTGGCTGCAGAGCCACCAATCGATCCCGCGCCTGGACACCACCACGATCATGCGGCAGTGGGAAGCCAGCGCCAACGGCAACCTGTGGGAGTTGCCCGCGGGCAGCGCGCAGTTGGCCGCCGGTGCGTTGTATCGCAAGCAAAGTCTGGACTACACCGTGTCCAGCAATGCGTTGATCAATAGCGACAACACCTGCGCGATTTCCTCCGAGGCCTGCTCCTCGCCATTGAGCGGCAGCTTCGACGTCAAGGAAGCCTATGCGCAGGTGTTCGTGCCGGTGCTGGCGCAATCCTCGCCGGTCGGCGCGCTCAACCTCACCCTGAGCGACCGTTTCTCCGATTACAGCAGCGTGCGTTCGAGCAACAACAGTGCCTCGTTCCAGGTCGAGTGGCGGCCGATCCACGACCTGATGCTGCGTGGCACGGCGGCGCAGGTGTTCCGTGCGCCGACGATTGGCGACATCTACACCGGGCCGACCGCCAATGCGCCGAATTTCATCGACCCGTGCATCGGCTATAGCGGCAGCGGCCACGCCAATGCCTGCGCCGGCGTGCCGGTCGGCTGGACCGGCTCGGGCCTGTCGCAGACCAACAGCATCGTCTCCGGTTCGCGCTACGTGGGTTACCAGCTCAAGCCGGAGAAGGGCACCTCGTTCGACTACGGCCTGGTCTACAGCCCCGACTACGTGCCGGGCTTGTCGGTCAATCTCGACCTGTGGAAGGTCAAACTCAACGACCTGATCCAGCCGATCTCCGCGCAGACGGTGGCCGATCTCTGCTACAACGACGATAACAGCCCGTACTGCAGCTACATCCACCGCTATGCCGCCAACACGGTCAGCGCCGGTAACATCAATTACATCCAGACGCCGGTGGTCAACATCGGCAAGCTCAACACCCAGGGTGTCGATTTCGGTGCCAACTACGTGTTGCCGGAGACCGCGTTCGGCAAGTTCAACCTGGCGTTGGATACGACCTACCTGCACCGCTACGACATCGACACCGGCGATTCCATTGTGCACATGGCCGGCCGTTACAACTCGTCTTATGGCAACTACGCACACTGGCGCGGACGTGCCCTGGTCGGTTGGAAGTTGGGCAACTGGGATGCGAGCTGGACCACGCGCTGGGTTGGCAAGGTGCAGCTCGGCAGCGGCGATCCATCGCAGAACATGTCCGCCGATGCCGCGATCACTGGCGTGGTGCTGAACTACGGCAACCAGTTCTATCACGCGCTGCAGGTGGGTTACGACATGACCGATGCGCATCTGCGCTTCGATCTGGGCGTGGATAACCTGACCAACAAGCAGCCGCCGGTGATGTATCAGAACAACGTGTTGAATGCGAACACCGACGTGAGCACCTACGACACGCTTGGTCGTTACTACTGGATGCGTGCCACCTACCGTTTCTGAGTGGAATCTGCACCGCTTGCGTGTGCAAGCGGTGCACGATCATGCGACACGGCGTGCCTACCCAGGCACGCCGTTTTGCTTTAGGGGCTAGGTGTGGGTAAGGGTGAACCAGACCCCGCTGTGCCACTGCGCTTGCGTTTACGACGCAACGCTTGCTCTGGATTTTTGCGCACAAATGATCGCGCAATTCGAACATGCCTCGGCGCAGCACCGCCGCAATGGTACTGACCAGCGTGCTGGGCTGGACGACAGCGTCTGGGCCGAATGCAATATCCGCGCCTCGCGGATGCCGCTTTCCAACGCTATTTCATTGAGCAGGTGCATACCGCACTTGAGTGCGCTACAACGTCGAGCGCGGCCGGTCCAACGAGGTGCCGTGGCGTCCACGCCTTGCCGAGCGGCGGATCAAGCGCTACCGCGCCGATGCCGGCGAGCGCTTTCAGCCGCATTTCAATGCCTGCGATGCGCAGACCGGCCGTTATCTGGTGTTTCTGTGGCACCTCAACGAGGTGGCCGAGGGTGGACAGATCCGCTTCCTCGATCTGGAACTGGAAATCGCGCCGCGTACCTGCCGATTTTCCCGCCGGACTGGATGTTGCTGCATGCCGGGATGCCGCCGCGCAGCGGCGACAAGGACATCCTGTCCACCTACCTCCAATTCACCGCCAAGCCAGCGTGAGCGCCTCGCCTCGCTGCCATGGCGCTCAGCTTGCGCCGTGCAGATGTTCGTAGAGGATGGTGCAGCCGATCGCGATCAGCAGCACGCCCCCGATGATCTCGGCACGCTTGCCGGCCAGCGTGCCGAGGACGCGGCCGAGCATGATGCCCAGGGTCACCATGGTCAGTGTGCACAGGCCGATGACGGCGGCGACCTCGATGATGTTGACATTGAGGAAGGCCAGGCCGACGCCGACCGCCATCGCGTCGATGCTGGTGGCAAAGCCGGTGACGGCAAGATTCCAAAAGCCGTGGCGCTTGGGCGTGGGATCGACGGCGGATTGTGTCTGCTTCCTGAGCCCGGCGACGATCATGTGCAGGCCAAGCGCGCAGAGCAGGCCGAAGGCGATCCAGTGATCGAAGGCGGTCACGTACTTGGACGCGGCCTGACCAAGTAGCCAGCCCAGCGCCGGGGTGAGTGCTTCGATACAGCCGAAGATCAGACCCGCGCGTAGCGCATCGCGCCAGCACGGGCGCTGCATGGCCGCGCCCTTACCGACGGCGGCGGCGAAGGCATCGGTGGACATGGCGATGCCGAGTAACAGAATCGAAAGAAACGACATGGGGGACCTTACCGGGACTGGCGACAGCGACGAGTGCGCGCGCCCGGCCATCGCCTTGCGCACTCGCCGCTGGTCTCGCCAACCGAGATGGCTGCCCGCACCACGGCGCAACGGCCGAGTATGTTGATACGGGCGCTGTCCGCGCAGGTCGGACAGCAGGCTACTCCCCAAGGGGACGCGCAGTCTAACAGCGGTTAACAGCGTCCAGACATGGGGGACCTTACCGGGACTGGCGACAGCGACGAGTGCGCGCGCCCGGCCATCGCCTTGCGCACTCGCCGCTGGTCTCGCCAACCGAGATGGCTGCCCGCACCACGGCGCAACGGCCGAGTATGTTGATACGGGCGCTGTCCGCGCAGGTCGGACAGCAGGCTACTCCCCAAGGGGACGCGCAGTCTAACAGCGGTTAACAGCGTCCAACACACCTCGAATGCACGCGAACCTGGCGCTGATTTTCATAGCCATCGCTATACGAAGGCATCATCGCAGGCGGCGCGATGGTGGGCAGCGATGTGATGTCTCTCCATGTCTGCGCACTCAAGCGCATTGCCACAGGCAACGGTATGAGCCGGATACTTCGTCGATCTGTTTGCGGCTGTCGGTAGCAGGCCGGACTCGGTTGGATACCCTCGATCGTACGGTTCGCTGTCATGTGTGCGGCTGTGCATGCGCTCGTTTGCGAGCGCGATTGGCTTTGAATCAAAGCTCATTCCAGCGGAGTGGATCGTGACGGTGACTGCATCGTGGACTTGCCGTTATGGGGAGCATCTGTGGGGTGGCAGGATTCGCGTTGGTTAGATTTAGCGTCGCGAACAAAACGACGGCATCGCCGCCTGAAGGGCGCAGGCAGTGCTCGGTATCCTCATGTAACTTCCTGCGCACTGTTCGCACCCATCCGATAGCGACTGGCGAGGTTTTGTTCGCCACTCTTAGTGGGTTCCAGATCGTGGCGATCTTCGCTATCCATCGTTCGGTGTGATTGCGTCGGTGCGCGCGTAGCGGGATGCGGTTTTCCCTGCGGGCGCGGCGAGGTCACTGTCTCGTTGTGCCTCCGGCCAGACGGCTGCCGTCGCTGCAGACAGCTCTCGTCTGCTCGGTCAATCTTCTTCCGGTGGCAGCACGATGGCGTCGCTGTCGATCGCCAACTTGCCGGCCAGTAGCACCGCCTGGGTACGGTTGGTGACGCCGAGCTTGCGCAGGATCGCGGTGACGTGCGCCTTGATCGTGGCCTCGGAGACACTCAGGTCGTAAGCGATCTGCTTGTTGAGACGGCCAGCGCCGAGCATCTGTAGTACCCGTATTTGTTGCGGGGTCAGTTCGCGCAGACGCTGTCCGACCTCGCGTTCGGCGCGGTCGGTGGGCGGTGCGTCGTGTGCCTCTGGCGGTGCCCAGCGTTCGCCGTCGAGGACGGTGCGCAAGGCCAGGCCGATGGTGTCCGAATCGGCCGATTTGGGTATGAAGCCGAAGGCGCCATGGTCCAGCGCGCGCCGCATCACGGTCGGCTCTTCGCGCGCGGACACCACCACCACGGGCAATTGCGGATGCAGTGCGCGGATCTGCACCAGTGCGCTGAAACCCTGCGCGCCGGGCATGTTGAGATCCATCAGCAGCAGGTCGGCGTCGGCATGGCGGTCGGCCAGCGCATACAACGCTTCGACGCTATCGGCCTCGTACAGTTGCACGCCCGGCATCACCCGCGTTATCGCGCCGCGCAGTGCCTCGCGAAACAGCGGGTGGTCGTCGGCGATCAGCAGGGTCGGCATGAGCGGGGAGAATCGGCAAGAGAGCGCAGTGGCGACGCATCAACCCCGGAAGCGGGGGCGCCGTGCGACGCACCCCGTTTCTCGCGTCCTAGCGTCGCGTGTGGCTCAGCGTGTCAGGCGTTCGTTGACCAGCGAGTCCACCACCGAGGGGTCGGCCAGGGTGGAGGTGTCGCCGAGCTGATCGGGCGCGTTCTCGGCGATCTTGCGCAGGATGCGCCGCATGATCTTGCCCGAACGCGTCTTCGGCAGGCCCGGCGCCCATTGCAGGTGGTCGGGCGTGGCGATCGGGCCGATTTCCTGGCGCACCCAGGCCACCAGTTCTTTGTGCAGTGCCTCGCTGGGATGCTCGTCTGCAACCAGGGTCACATAGGCGTAGATCCCTTGGCCCTTGATGTCGTGCGGAAAACCGACCACCGCCGCCTCGGCCACTTTGGGGTGGGCGACCAGCGCGCTTTCCACCTCGGCGGTGCCGATGCGGTGGCCGGAGACGTTGATGACATCGTCCACGCGGCCGGTGATCCAGTAGTAGCCGTCGGCATCGCGGCGGCAGCCATCGCCGGTGAAGTAGGTGCCTGGATAAGTGCGAAAGTACGTGTCGATGAAGCGCTGGTGGTCGCCATAGACGGTGCGCATCTGTCCCGGCCAGGAGTCGCGCAGCACCAGGTTGCCCTCGGTGGCGCCTTCCAGGATTTGGCCGTCGGCGCTCACCAGTGCTGGCTGCACGCCGAAGAACGGCAGTGTCGCCGAGCCGGGCTTGAGGTCGGTGGCACCGGCCAGTGGGGTAATCAGGATGCCGCCGGTCTCGGTCTGCCACCAGGTATCCACGATCGGGCAGCGACCGTCGCCGATCACGTCGTAGTACCAGCGCCAAGCCTCGGGGTTGATCGGCTCGCCGACGCTGCCGAGCAGACGCAGGCTCTTGCGCGAGGTCTTTTTCACCGGCGCATCGCCTTCGCGCATCAACGCGCGGATCGCGGTCGGGGCGGTGTAGAAGAGCGTGACCTGATGCTTGTCGATGACCTCCCAAAAGCGCGACACGCTCGGGTAATTGGGCACACCCTCGAACATCAGCGCGGTGGCGCCGTTGGCCAGGGGGCCGTAGACGATGTAGCTGTGGCCGGTGACCCAGCCGACGTCGGCGGTACACCAGTAGATATCGTCCTCGCGCAGGTCGAACACGGTCTCGTGGGTGTAGGCCGCGTACAGCAGGTAGCCTGCGGTGGTGTGCAGCACGCCCTTCGGTTTGCCGGTGGAGCCGGAGGTGTAGAGGATGAACAGCGGGTCTTCCGCGTTCATGCGCTCGGGTTCGCAGGTGGCCGGCTGGTTGTCGACCACGTCGTGGAACCAGCGGTCGCGCGGGGCCTGCATGTTCACCGCGCCGCCAGTGTGGCGTACCACCAGGACGGTTTCCACGCTGGTGGTGCCGGGTAGCCTCAGCGCTGCATCGACGTTGGCCTTGAGCGGGATTTTCTTGCCACCGCGCAGGCCCTCGTCGGCGGTGATGATCAGCTTGCTGCTGCAGTCGATGACCCGGTCGGCGATGGAGTTGGGGGCGAAACCGCCGAACACGACCGAATGGATCGCACCGATGCGTGCACAGGCCAGCATCGCCACCGCCGCGTCGGGGATCATCGGCAGGTAGATGGTGACGCGGTCGCCCTTCTGCACGCCGAGGTTGCGCAGCGCGTTGCCGAGCCGGCAGACGCGTTCGTACAGTTCGCGGTAGCTGACCCGGTAGGATGGGACGTCCGGGCTGTCGGGCTCGAACAACAAGGCGGTTTTGTCGCCACGGCTGGCCAGTTGCCGGTCCAGGCAATTGACACTGGCGTTGAGCTCGCCGTCGTCGAACCAACGGATGCGGAAGTCATCCAGGGCGAAGTTCACGTCCTTGATCCGGGTGGGAGTCTTGAACCAGTCCAGTCGCTCGGCTACCTTGCCCCAGAACGCCTCTGGCTGTTCCAGCGATTGCCGGTACAGGGTTTGGTATCGAGTCTTGTCGACCCGTGCGCGGGTGGCGACGTGCGGATCGACGGGATAAAGATCGGCCATGGTTCCCTCTGCGATTGAACGTGTGCGCCGCATATCGGGCGGCTTAATGAATTACGTCATTCTGACGTATTCCGCGTCAACCGCGTTAGTCGGCGCAATGGACTCTACCGGCCAACAGGGCCCCCGGCTGTCTACCGCTGGAAAATCAATAGTATCGACGGCATCACTCTAATCGCCCTGTTCGGCACCAGGCGTTTGCCGCGTATTCACGGTAATCTCTAGTAACCGGCCATTGGAGGAGTGTCGGTGCCGAACGGAGGGGCGGCCAGCGCGAAATCGAGTGCGGTTGTAGAGTCGACGAACATTACTTGCGGTTTACCCAACCCACGTACAGCGTCTGATCCGTCTGTCGTGGTCACTTCCCGGGAGGCACCACATGAGCATCTCCAACGAGGCGTTGATTGCGAAGATCGACGCCGATCCGAAATACCACGCGCTCAAGCGCCAGCGCAATGCGTTGGGCTGGACGTTGACCATCCTGATGTTGCTGGTCTACTTCGGTTTCATCGGCTTGATTGCGTTCGACAAGGCGTTCCTGGCACAGCCGATCGGCAGCGGTGTCACCACCATCGGCATTCCGATCGCCATTGGGGTCATGGTGTTCACGATCATCATCAACGCCATCTACGTGCGCCGTGCCAACAGCCACTACGACCGGCTGACCGCGCAGATCCTCGAGGACGCCCGCTCATGAACAGAGTTATGCGAATGCCTGTGATGGTGCTGGCCACGCTGTTGCCAGTAGGCGTGGCGTTGGCGGCTGGTGGCGATGTTGGCCAGACCGACAAACAGCCGACCAATTGGGTGGCGATTGCGATGTTCGCATTCTTCGTCGCCTGCACCTTGTGGATCACCAAGTGGGCGTCCAAGAAGACTCGCTCCGCCGCGGATTTCTATACCGCTGGCGGTGGTATCAGCGGCTTCCAGAACGGTCTGGCGATTGCCGGCGACTTCATGTCGGCGGCCTCGTTTCTGGGCATCACTGCGGCGGTGATGGCCAATGGCTACGACGGCTTGATCTACGCGATCGGTTTCTTGGTGGGCTGGCCGATCCTGACCTTCCTGATGGCCGAGCGCCTGCGCAACCTCGGCAAGTACACCTTCGCCGATGTGGCCGGGTACCGTTTCGCACCGACTGCGATCCGTGGCTTCGCCGCCGCCGGCACCCTGGTGGTGGTGCTGTTCTATCTGATCGCGCAGATGGTCGGTGCCGGTGCGTTGATCAAATTGCTGTTCGGCCTGGACTACTGGGTGGCGGTCAGCCTGGTCGGCGTGCTGATGATGATCTACGTGCTGTTCGGCGGCATGACTGCCACCACGTGGGTGCAGATCATCAAGGCGGTGTTGCTGCTGAGCGGCGTGACTTTCATGGCTGTGGCGATCATGTGGCACTTCCATTTCAGCTTCGAAGCGTTGTTCGCCGAGGGCGTGCGGGTGAAGACGGCGGTGGCGGCCAATGGTGGCGCTTCGCCGGAGGAGGCGGCCAGCGCCGGCCTGGCGATCATGGGCCCTGGCGGTTTCGTCAAGGATCCGATCTCGGCGATCTCCTTCGGCATGGCGCTGATGTTCGGCACCGCCGGCTTGCCGCACATCCTGATGCGCTTTTTCACCGTGCCCGACGCCAAACAGGCGCGCAAGTCGGTGCTGTGGGCCACCACCTGGATCGGCTATTTCTACATTCTGATCTTCATCATCGGCTTCGGCGCGATCGCCTTGGTATTGACCAACCCGCAGTTCGCCGATGTCGCCACCGGCACCATCCACGGCGGCAAGGGCGCGGCCAACATGGCGGCGGTGCTGGTCGGCAATGCGGTGGGCGGTAACGTCTTCATGGGCTTCATCTCCGCAGTGGCCTTCGCCACCATTCTGGCGGTGGTCGCTGGCCTGACGCTGTCCGGCGCTTCGGCGGTGTCGCACGACCTGTACGCCACGGTGCTGAAGAAGGGTCAGCCCGCGCCTGGCTCGGAGTTGAAGGTGTCGCGCATCACCACCATCGCGTTGGGCGTGATCGCGGTGTTGCTGGGCATCGTGTTCGAGAAGCAGAACGTTGCCTTCATGGTCTCGCTGGCGTTCGCCATCGCCGCCTCGGCCAACTTCCCGGTGCTGTTGCTGTCGCTGCTGTGGAAGGACTGCACCACCCGTGGCGCGGTGATCGGTGGCTTCCTGGGCCTGATCTCCTCGCTGGTGCTGACCGTCCTGTCGCCGTCGGTATGGGTGGACACGCTGGGCAATGCCACCGGCTCGGCGCCGTTCCCGTATACCTCGCCAGCGTTGTTCTCGGTGACGATCGGTTTCGTTGGCATCTGGCTGTTCTCGTTGTTGGACGGCAGCGCGCAGGCGACCAAGGAGCGCGCGGCATTCAAGGCGCAGCAGGTCCGCGCCGAAACAGGTCTGGGCGCTTCGCGCGGATCGGCGCACTGACCTGCGCCAAAGCACGTCTTCGCCAAAGTGGTTGCACACGACGCCGGCCTTTGCGCCGGCGTCGTCGTGTGTGCGGTGCTGTCCGCATGGAAGCACGATGGCAGCGGCTCCATGCCATCTCTGCGATAGCGCATCGTATAGTGCGCTCATGTCCACACCCGTTGCCGATGCCGCCGACACGCCGCTGGCGGCCTTGCCAGCCACCCTGCAACGGCTGCGCGCGGCCTGGCAGGCTGCCAAGCCGGAGCGGAGCCAGCGTCGCGATGATCTGCTCAGGCTGCGCGCCGCGCTGAAACGGCGTTTGCCGGAAATGGCCGATGCCATCGCTGCCGATTTCGGCCACCGCTCGCGCCACGAGTCGCTACTTGCCGACGGTATGACCGTGCTCGGTGAAATCGACCATCTGCTGCGTCACCTCAACCGCTGGATGCGCCCGCAACGGATTGGTGCCGGCTGGCGGCTGTGGCCGGCGCGCGCGGAAGTGCGGCTGGTGCCGGTCGGTGTGGTTGGCGTGATCGCGCCGTGGAACTATCCGGTCAATCTGGCGCTGATCCCGTTGGCTACCGCCATCGCCGCCGGCAACCATGTTTATCTGAAGCCATCCGAACACACCCCGCGCACCGCGCAATTTCTGCAATCGTTGCTGGCCGAGGTGTTCCCGCCGCAGCGGGTGGCGGTGGCGCTGGGCGGCGCCGAGATAGGCGCCGCGTTCGCCGCGTTGCCGTTGGACCATTTGGTGTTTACCGGCTCCACTGCGGTCGGGCGCAAGGTGATGGCGGCGGCCGCGCCCCATCTGACGCCGCTGACCCTGGAGTTGGGCGGTAAATCGCCGGCCATCGTCTGCCCGGACTATCCGCTGGAACAGGCCGCCGCGCGCCTGGCCACTGGCAAATGGTTCAACGCCGGACAAACCTGCATCGCCCCGGATTACGTGCTGATCAATGCCGATCGCATCGCGGCGCTGGTACAGGCGCTACGCGCGCAGGTGCTGGCGCGCTACGGCGATTTCGCTAATGCCGAGGATTACACGCGCATCGTCAACGAAGGTCAGTACCGACGCCTGCGCGGTTACCTGGACGATGCGCGCGCGCGTGGATTGGAGGTGATCGAACTGGCCAGCATCGATCCCACACGTGCTGAGCGCGAACGCTTGATCGTGCCCACCGTGGTGCTTCAGCCCTGCGATGATGCACTGGTGATGCAGGAGGAGATCTTCGGCCCGATCCTGCCGTTGCGCGGCTATCACACGCTGGACGCCGCCATCGCTGAGATCAACGGCCGCGACCGGCCACTGGCGCTGTATCCCTTCAGTCATGACCGCGACCAGATCGAAAACATCTTGCATGCCACGCTCGCTGGCGGTGTCACCGTCAACGACAGCCTGCTGCACTTCGCGGCCAACGCGCTACCGTTTGGCGGTATCGGCCCGAGCGGCATGGGTGCATACCATGGCCGTGCCGGCTTCGATGCTTTCAGCAAAGCTTTGCCGATTCTGTGGCAGTCGCGTTGGGCTGGTACCGATCTGTTGAAACCACCCTACGCGCGCATCGCGCGCATGCTCACGTTTCTTTTACGCTGAGGTGGCGAGGGCGGCGCGTCAGCGCCTGTTCCGCAGTTGCTGAGTGCGGCTGTCGCGGGGAGAGCGGCCTCACGCTACGCGGAGGCGTCCCTGCGTCGTCGTGCGCAGCATATTGGCGTCACGACATCTCGCCTGCTCGTGTCCCACCTCATATTCCATGTCGGCGATGTCATTGTCACTGGCGTCGCATCGAAATATGGATGTAATTAACAGTGTATTGGTTGGGTCTTCTTGCGGAAATAAATAATTCATAGCGATTTATTAGGTTTTCGCCAGACGCCACCGCCGATCACGGTGGCTCAGGCTCCTGCGTGCGCGAGACGTGCGTGCGGAGCGCGGCAAACGAGCTGCCGTCTGCGTCGACCTGACAGCGGCTCGTGCACGTGTCTCTACCTTTCCCTCAGAACCGGACACAACCCTAATGAAGATCCCATTCGTTCCCTCGCCCCTGGCGCGTTCCTGCCGTGTGCTCGGCGCCCTGGTGGTCATGGCGGCCCTGCCGCAGATGGCGTTGGCCAACTGCACCGACACTGTCGGCACCAAGATGAGCAACATCCTGTTCGCCGACAGCGGCGGCGACACCATCGTGCTGGCCCACCGCGGTCTTTGGGGCAATTACGGCGGTTTACGCGACATGCCGGAAAACTCGCGCGGTGCACTTCAGCTCGCCGACAATCAGTGCATGGATGGCGTGGAGCTGGATGTCAAACTGACCAGCGACGGCGTGCCGGTGGTGCTGCACGACTGGAACCTCGGTCGCACCACCAACGTCTGGACCAGCCGCGCTGGCGAAACCAAATACAACCCGATGAACAATCAGGGCTATAACCCGTCGATCACCGTGACCCCGTGGTCGGTGGTCAGCGGTCTGTTCCTACTGACTCCCGACCGCCGCACCACCACCGGCTACCATGTGCCGCGGGTGGACGACCTGTTCAACTACTTCAAGCAGCATGGCCTGAAGACGCCGATCGTGTTTGACATCAAGACCGCCGACTCGGTCCGCGCGGTGTCGCGCGCGGCCGACGCCGCGTTCTCTGCGGCCTCGCCCAGCTTCGTCGCCGCCAAGGTCAATGCCACCTTGTACCCAACCCGTGCGGCGTTCCGCGCAGACGGCAGCAGCATGGTGGGCATCCCGGTGTTCACCACCAACATGCTTACCCAGATCAACGTTAGTAACGCGGTCTCGGACTGGCTTGGGGACAACAACGAGGCGATGGAAGTCAACGTCAAGCAGCTCGGCGGCCTGCTGCAGGACGAGGCCGATCGGGTGCGCGAGCGCGGTGCACGCGTCGGCGTGTTCCAGGCGATCCCGGACAGCCCGCTGGCCGGGCAGTTCTACCAGAATAGCGGAGCCTGTTGCTATCGCCTGTCGGACTTGTACTTCTCCTACTCCGGTGGTCGCGACACCGCCGACAACCGTGGTGATCTCAACTTCGTCGTCGACCAGGAGAACTTCACCCTGATCACTACCGACGATCCGAAGGGAGCGATCGCCTATCTAAAGGCGCGTGGCAAGCACGACTGATTGCTTCGCATGACGAGCTGGGCGGTCGGCCATCCGGTCGACCGTCTCACCCCGACCGCGGCGCTCCGGCGCCGCGCGTGGACCATTTTCAGGAGAAGCGCATGTCCGTTTTTTTTGCCAAGTCCGCCGCGCTGACCATCTGTGCGCTGACCGCATTCGCCACCCTCGCCGCGCCTGTCGCCGAGCACGCAGCCGCTGATCCGGTGGTGCTGCGGGTGGGCGCACAGCAGTTCACCGCCAGTGAATACCGTGCCCTGGCAGGCCAAGGCGCGCGCAGCACCGCCGGTATCGACGATCCATCCGTCGTCCGCCGTTTCGCCGACCGCGCCATCCTGCTGGACCAGGCCAAGCAGCAGCATCTGCAGGATGATCCGGTTGTGGCCGCGCGCCTGCGCCAGGCTGCCGACGCGATCCTGGCTGAGGCCGCGCAGGCGCGGCTCGTCGCCAACGCGAAGATCGACGAAGCGATGTTGCGCAAGCAGTTCGCGGCGCATCCGGATGACTACACCGAATACCATCTGCGCCACCTGTTCGTCGCATTGCATCCACAGAATGGTGCGCGAGCCGGACATGCCTTGACCGACGCGCAGGCGCTGCAGCGTGCCGAAGCGCTTAAACGCCAGCTCGATGGCGGCGCCGATTTCGCCACCCTGGCGATGCGCGAGTCAGACGACGCTACCACCGCTGGCGATGGCGGGCAGTTGTCGCCGACCTTTGGTCGTTACCTGGCCGATGCGTTCGTCGCGCCGATCCACCAGCTTGCGGTGAATCAGGTATCCGCGCCGGTACGTGGACCCGATGGTTACCATCTGATCTACCTCGATATGAAGACCGCTGCGCGTTTCGAGGCGGTGCGCGGGCAGATCGAACTGCAGCTGCGCGAGCAGGCTGCCGCCGATGCCATGCAGCGGTTGCGCCAGGCGCAGCCGATGGCGTTTGACCGCGCCGCCTACACCGCCGCCACGCGCTGAGCAGAGCGATGTTGCCGCGTCCAGCGCTGTTATGGCTCGGTGTCGGTGTCGCGACGGTGATCTCCGCAGTGCTCGCGGCTGTCCTGTTGTTGCCGACGACTGCGGCGGTGGTGCGACCACCGTTGGAGCCTGCAGCCGGCTCTGTGCCCGCCGCTACGTCCACCACGCTGGGGTTATCGGCGGATGCGAGCCAAACGCAACGTCTGTACGTCACCGCGCTGCTGGCCCTGGACTGCCGGCAGCGCGCGCAAGAGCCTGCCCCCAGCGCGATGCTGCCGCCAGGGAGCGATGAGGCCACCAACGAGGACGCCAAGGCGGACCGTCTGGCGGAACAGCGGCGGCGCGTGGCCTGTCGCGGTGTCGCCCAGATCGATGACGCGCAGGCCGAGGCGATGCTGCGCACCGCCGCCGTGCACGGCGACGCCGATGCGCAGCGTTACCTGCTGAAGCGGCGGGTGGAGCAACTGGCCGCGCGGGCTGTCGCCGCGGACGGACAACTCAAGCCGCTGTCCGCCGCCGACCAGCACGATGCCGAGGATGTGGTCAGGCAGCTGGAAGACCGCGCATTGAACGGTGATCGCCAGTCGATCGATGCGTTGGCGCAGTTGCTGGCCTCGCCTTGGCTGACAGTGGCCGACCCACCGTATGCTGCGGCTTGGGAACTGGCCGCGCGGCAGGCGCCGGAGCGGCCATTCCCGCCGCCGGAGCAGTTGGTCGATGCCGAGGAACTGCTCGATGGGTTGAACGAGGCGCAGCGCCAGCAGGCGCTAAGCCTGGCGTCTGGGCTGTTCGCACAGTGCTGCGCGCGGCACTGAACGGCCCGGCGCTTGCGCGTTTGGCCGTTGCGGCGGCTGCGGTCAGAATAGTGGCCGGCTCCTCGTCTTGGATTTCCTTTGAAAATCGCCTCCTGGAATGTCAACTCGCTCAACGTGCGCCTGCCGCACTTGCAACAGTGGCTGGATGCGTTCGCGCCGGATGTGGTGGGGATCCAGGAGACCAAGTTGGAGGACCACAAGTTTCCCGATGCGGCGCTGGCTGAAGTCGGCTATCGCAGCGTATTTGCCGGGCAGAAGACCTACAACGGCGTGGCAATCTTGTCGCGCGCGCCGCTCAGCGATGTGCAGATCGGTGTGCCGGGTCTGGAAGACGAGCAGAAACGTGCCATCGCCGCGACCGTGGGTGATCTGCGCATCGTCAACCTGTACGTGGTCAATGGTCAGGACGTGGGGAGTGACAAGTACAGCTACAAGTTGCGCTGGCTGCAGGCCGTGCATGCCTGGCTCGCCGTCGAGCTGCAACGCTATCCGCGTTTGCTGGTGCTGGGCGATTTCAACATCGCGCCAGACTCGCGCGACGTACACGATCCGCTGGTGTGGAGCGATGACCACATTCTCACCTCCACCGCCGAACGTCGCGCGCTGCGCACGTTGTTCGAGCTGGGCTTGCATGATGGCTTTCGCCTGCACCATGACGATGGCGGCATTTTCAGTTGGTGGGATTATCGTCAGGCGGGCTTCCGCCGCGATCTCGGCCTACGTATCGATTTGACTCTGGTGTCCGATGCGCTGAAGGCATGCACATGTGCTGCTGGTATCGATCGCACACCACGGACCTGGGAGCGTCCCAGCGATCATGCGCCCGCCTGGATCGCGCTGGAGTCGACGCAGGCATGATCGCCTCCGGTCATGGCGACGACCGACACGCAGATTGGCAATCTCATCGGTTCGCTTGCCATGCGATGTGCATGTTGCCGCAAAACGTAAAACGCCCGGCGAACCGGGCGTTGGCGCGTAGTGTCGCGGCGATGCGTCAGCGTGCGCGGCCGCGGGTGACCAGGTTGACGACCGCAAGCAAAATGACCGCGCCGATCAACGAATACAGGAACGTCCACAGATTGATCGCTTGGTTGATCCCGCCTCCGAATAGCCAGCCGGCGATCAACGCGCCGACGATGCCGACCACGATGTTCATGATGATCCCCTGTTGTGCATCGCGACGCATGATGATGCTGGCCAGCCAGCCCACGATGCCGCCAACGATCAACCAGATGATGATGCCCATGCGTGACACTCCTCGGTTCTGCCCGCACCAGGAGCGGTGGAGCATGACGCATTTAAGGGGCCTCGCCGTGAAGCGACCGTATAACGTCAGGGCTGGCGCACAGGGGCGCTGGTGTCCTGTGGGTGCCAGGTGAGCGTACCGATTCCATTGCCGACCTCGGCAGCGTGGCAGGACTGCCGTATCGGTCCGGTGGCGCTATGGCTGCGGCCACACCCACCACGTACCTCTGGTGAGGCGACCGCGCGGTGCCTGCTGGCCGATGAATTGGGAGTGCCGGCGGCGCAGTTGCCGCTGCACCGCGATGCGCGCGGACGACCCGTCCTGCATGCGCCGCTGGCGCATGTGGATACCGGCTGGAGTCATAGCGGCGATTACCTGCTGGTGGCGGTCGCGGCAGATGTGCGGCTGGGCGTGGACATCGAGCGCCAGCGTCCGCGTCCGCGTCTGCTCGAAGTGGCGCAACGGTTCTTTCATCCGGACGAGACGGCGGCGCTGCTGGCGTTGGCGGCGCCAGCGCGCGAGGCGCTGTTCTTTCGTCTGTGGTGCGCCAAGGAAGCGCTGCTGAAGGCGCACGGCCATGGCCTGGCGTTCGGCCTGCATCGGTTGTGTTTTGCCGAAGATGCGACCGGCGGACTGTATTTGGCGTGGTGTGACCCTGCCCTGGGCAGTGCTGCTTGCTGGCAGTTACACGAATGGCAGGCGGCACCGGGCTACCGCGCCGCACTGGCCTGGCGCCGGCTCGATGCATCAAGCCGGTGATGTAGGATCGATCACTGGGTGAGGCGCGTCGGGATCACGCCTCCAGCGCACCGGCGCGGCCATCCTCGACCACGAAACGCTTGAGTGTGGAGACCGTGGCTTCGCGGTCGCTGCGGTCGGAGATCGTCTGCAGCCGCGTTTCCATCTGCGTCGCACTCAGCGAGACCGACACGTAGCCGCGGTAACGGCTCTCGGCATAGCGGACTTCCGGGTTGTCCTTCAGCATTTGCGCGATCGATGCGGGTGACGGGCCATCGGAGGTGATGGAGGTGCCGACGAATTCGGTCGCCAGCGTTGGCGAGTGCGGGTCGCTGGCGTCGGCTTTGAGGTCGGTGACCCAGTAGGAATGGATGTCCCCGCCCCAGAACACCGGATTGCGCATGCCGCTGCGCGCGACCGCCTGCAGCATGCGCGTGCGCGTGGCTGGGTAGCCATCCCAGCCATCGGTCCAGTAGCCGGGCTGGCTGTTGTCGCGGTCGCGTTGCAGGATCGGGGCGACCAGCAGGTCCTGCGCAATCACGTTCCAGCGTGCCTGCGAACGGGCGAAGCCGGCATACAGCCAGCGCTCCTGCGCCGCGCCGAGCATGCTGCGGGCCGGGTCGTCGATGTCCTTGCAGTCGCTTGCGGCGATGTGTCCGCCGCGCCAGCCGTTGGGCAGCGGGCAGGGTTGTTTGCTGCGGTATTGACGACCGTCGAGGACGAAGAAGCGCGCCAACGCGCCATAGTCCAACGCACGGTACAGCGGCATGTCCGGCCCATGTGGGCGATGCCGGGCGCGCAGCGGGAAGTGTTCGTACATGGCCTGGTAGGCGGCGGCGCGGCGGCGCAGGAAGCTGGCTGTGGAAATGGAGGGATCCTGCGACCAGCGGTTGGCGTAATCGTTCTGTACCTCGTGGTCGTCCCAGGTCGCCACGCAGGCGGAGCCAGCGTGCAGGGCTTGCAGGTCGGGGTCGGTGCGGTACAGCGCGTAGCGGTTGCGGTAACCGGCCAGATCCATGCAGTCGCCGCTGCCATGCGCGCGCACCACGTTGGCCGCTGCCGCACCCTTGTGGCTGTACTCGTAGATGTAATCGCCGAGGAAGAACACCAGATCCGGCTGCTCGGCGGCCAGATGGCGGTAGGCGCTGAAGTAGCCCTGTTCCCAGTGCGCGCAGGACACGAAGCCCAAGCGTGCGCTGTCCAGGCGGCCGGGTGCCGGTGCCGTGCGCGCGCAGCCGAGCGGGCTCTGCGCGCCCAGCGCTTGGAACCGATACCAATAGGGCCGCCCCGGTTGCAGCCCGTTCACTTCCACATGCACGGAGTGGCCCCAGCGCGGATGCGCCGTCGCCACGCCACGTTGGACCACCTGCGTCATGCCCGCATCGGTGGCGATGCTCCAGCGCACGGGTACCGGTGCGTGCAAGCCGCCTTGGCCGTCCGGGGCCAGCGGCTGCGGTGCCAGCCGCGTCCATAGCACCAGGCCATCGGGCAGCGGATCGCCGGCTGCCACGCCCAGGGTGAATGGATCCTCGCCGCCACTGGCACGGGCAAACGGGCTGAGCAGTGGCGTTGCCGCCAGCAGTCCCAGTCCCGTCAGCACACGGCGGCGGCCAGGATCGGTGGCCGTGTCGCTGGCGGGGGTGTTTCCGGAGTTCGACATGTCGATTGTCGCGATTACAGGAGCCAGCTTTGTATTGTCGCTCACGATGATGGTGGTTGCTTGCCAGCATGTCTGGCGGCAACTGCGATAATCCGGCGATGACCGACGCCCCCCTTCCCGAATCCGTTCGCGTTGCACTCGAACAGGGCCTGCGCGCGCAGGCCCTGGACGCCGCCGCGCTGGTGCCGCCATTGCTGGCCTACCTGACGCTGCTGGCGCGCTGGAACCGCACCTACAATCTCACCGCCATCCGCGATCCGCATGACATGGTGACCCGTCATCTGCTCGATTCCCTGGCGATGCTGCCCTTCGTTGGCGAGGGTGCGCTCGCCGACCTGGGCACCGGTCCGGGTCTACCGGGTCTGCCGCTGGCGATCGCCTTGCCACGTTTGCGCGTAACCCTGGTCGAGAGCAACGGCAAGAAGGCGCGCTTTCTGCGTGAAGCGGTGCGCCAGTTGCGTCTGGACAATGCACGGGTAGCCGAGTCGCGCGCCGAGGCGCTGGACGAGCCGGGTGGCTACGACCTGTTGACCGCGCGTGCGCTGGATACCCTGGCCGGCATCGTCGCCATTGGTGGACATCTGCTGCGCCCTGGCGGGCGCCTGCTGGCGATGAAGGGGGTGCGTCCGGACGCGGAAATCGCCGCCCTGCCGTCAGGCTGGACGGCGCCGACGGTGCACCGGCTACAGGTTCCGGGTCTGGGCGAGGACCGCCATCTGGTGGTGGTCGAGCGCGGCTGAGCGGTGTTGGTGTCCGGCCCGGATTTCCGCCCTGGGGGATGTGACCGCATAATGCCCGGTCATATCCCATCGCCGACGAGGCTCCCGCATGGCCCGCATCATCGCCATCGCCAACCAGAAGGGCGGCGTCGGCAAGACCACGACTGCGGTCAATCTGGCCGCCGCGCTCGCGCGCCAGACCCAACGCGTGCTGCTGGTGGACTTGGACGCGCAGGGCAACGCGACGATGGGCAGCGGCATCGATAAGCGCGAGCTGGAAGCCTCCACCTGCGACGTCCTGCTCGGCGAGCACACCGCTGCGCAGATCCGAGTGACCGCGCCAGAAGGCTTCGACCTGCTGCCGGGCAACATCGATCTCACCGCTGCCGAGATTCAACTGATGGACCAGACGGCGCGCGAGCAGCGGCTGAAGACGGCGCTGACCCCGCTGCGCGCGGAGTACGATTTCATCCTCATCGATTGCCCGCCGGCGTTGTCGCTACTGACCCTGAACGCGTTGACCGCAGCCGATTCGGTGATCGTGCCGATGCAATGCGAGTACTACGCGCTGGAGGGGCTGACCGCGTTGCTGGAAACCATCGAGGCGCTGCGCGCCGAACTCAATCCCGGGTTGGAGATCGAAGGCGTGTTGCGCACCATGTTCGACGTGCGCAACAACCTCGCCAACGCGGTGTCGGCGGAGCTGACCAATCACTTCGGCGACAAGGTGTTTCGCACCATCGTGCCGCGCAACGTCCGCCTGGCCGAGGCGCCCAGCCACG
Organism: Xanthomonas sp. MUS 060; assembly: GCF_000963215.1. NCBI lineage: Bacteria > Pseudomonadati > Pseudomonadota > Gammaproteobacteria > Lysobacterales > Lysobacteraceae > Xanthomonas > Xanthomonas sp. MUS 060. The sequence goes on along the minus strand of NZ_JZIM01000010.1, from coordinate 49,949 downwards.
GCCAGAGCATCGTCGGCTACGACCGCACCTCGCGCGGCGGAGTTGCTTACCTGGGGCTGGCCGGTGAGGTCGTGCGCCGCCGCAATCAACGTAATCGGCCGGTGCCGGTGATGGAGACGTTTTGATGAGCGCCAAGACTCCTGCTCTCGGAGCCAAGAAGCGCGGTCTTGGCCGTGGCCTGGAGGCGCTGCTGGGGCCGACCGCCGCGTCGGCGCCCACGGCCGACACTCTGCAACCCGGCGATAGTCTGCGCCGGTTGCCGGTGGGGCAATTGCAGCCGGGTAAATACCAACCACGCCAAGAGATGGACCAGGCCAAGTTGCAGGAACTGGCCGAATCGATCAAGGCGCAGGGCGTGATCCAGCCGATCGTGGCGCGCGAGCTGGTGCCGGGAACCTTCGAGATCGTCGCCGGCGAACGCCGCTGGCGCGCCTCGCAGTTGGTCGGCCTGAGCGAAGTGCCGGTGGTGGTGCGCGAACTCGACGACCGCACCGTCATCGCCATGGCGCTGATCGAGAACATCCAGCGCGAGGACCTCAACCCGCTGGAAGAGGCGCAAGCGCTGCATCGATTGATCGACGAATTTTCCCTGACCCATGCCGAGGCTGCCGAAGCGGTGGGTCGCTCGCGTGCCTCGGTGTCCAATCTGCTGCGACTGTTGGAATTGCCGCCGGCCATTCGCGTGCTGCTGGAGGCGCGGCGGCTGGAAATGGGCCACGCACGCGCGCTGTTGACGCTGTCGCCGGAACTGGCCAGCCGTCTGGCGGCCGACGCCGCCGACCAAGGTTGGTCGGTGCGCGAGGTCGAGCATCGTGCGCAGCAGTTCGCCGCCGGCAAGGTGCCGAGCAACCGCAAGCCTAAACCGGGCCGCACCGCGCCGCAGGCCGACATCGCCTCGTTGGAGACCGAGTTGTCCGAATCACTCGGGACCAAGGTCGCCATTGCGCATGGCGCTGGCGGCAAGGGCAAGCTGGTCATTCACTACACCGATCTGGACACCCTCGATGGTGTGCTGGAACGGCTGCGCGGCAAAGTGTCCTGATTCCGGCGCCGATTCGGCCCATGCCTTGCGCCGCTGCCATCGCCACGGGTGATGCGCCGCCTTCATGCGGCTGCTTGGCCTGCGCGGATTGCTGGAGACCGCAATGACGGTCCTGGTGACAGGCGCGGCTGGCTTCGTCGGCGCATACACCTGCCGCGCGCTGGCGGAGCGTGGCGAGACGGTCATTGGTCTGGACAACTACAACGATTACTACGATCCGCAGCTCAAGCGCGATCGCGTCGCCGCGCTGTGCCCGCAGGTCGACATCCGCACGCTCGACCTGACCGATCGCGAGGGCTTATCGGCGCTGTTCGAGCAGACGCGGCCCGAGCGCGTGGTGCATTTGGCCGCGCAGGCCGGTGTGCGTTATTCGCTGCAAAACCCGCACGTTTACGTCGACAGTAATCTGGTCGGTTTCGTCAACATGCTGGAACTGTGTCGGCATCGCGGTGTACAGCACTTGGTCTATGCCTCCAGTAGTTCGGTGTACGGCGATTCGGCCACTGCGCCGTTCTCCGAGGACCAGCGCATCGATCGACCACGTTCGCTGTACGCGGCGACCAAGGCCGCCAACGAACTGATGGCGCACACCTACGCGCAGTTGTATGGGCTGCGCGCGACCGGATTGCGCTTCTTCACCGTCTATGGCCCGTGGGGGCGACCGGATATGGCGCCGCTGTTGTTCAGCCGCGCGGTACTGGCCGGGCGCCCGATCGAAGTGTTCAACCATGGCCGCATGCGTCGCGATTTCACTTTCATCGCTGACATTATCGCCGGCGTGCTCGGTGCGCTCGATCATCCTTGCGGCGAGGCGGTACCGCATCGCGTGTTCAACCTCGGCAACCATACGCCGGTCGAACTGGAGCACTTCATCGGCGTGATCGAAGCCGCCGCTGGCCGCCATGTCGAAAAACTGTATCGACCGATGCAGCCTGGCGACATGATCGAGACGATGGCCGATACTGCGCGTGCGCAGACGGCTTTCGGCTTCGATCCCACTACCCCGATCGAAACCGGTTTGCCGCAGGTGGTGCAGTGGTGCCGGGACTATTTCGGCGCATTCGCTTGAGCCGCGCCCACGGCCCGGCCCGCACGTCGGATCATGATGGGCGGCGTCTGCATTTCACGCTTCGCACTCCTTGCCGAACTCTGCCGTCCTCATGAATCAGCTTTCCCTTTCCGTTGTCGTCCCGGTGTTCAACGAGCGCGACAATGTGCCGCCGCTGGTCGCCGAGATCCTCGCCGCGCTGCGCGGCATGATCGATTTCGAGATCGTTTACGTGGATGATCATTCGCGCGACGACACCCTGGCGGTGCTGGAAGGGTTGAAGGCCACGACCCCGGAACTGCGCGTACTGCACCATGTCAGCCAGAGCGGGCAGAGCACCGCGGTCCGCAATGGGGCCAAGGCCGCACGCGGGCGGTGGATCGCCACCCTCGATGGCGACGGCCAGAACGACCCGGCCGATATTCCCAAGCTGCTGGGCGCACGCGCTGCGGCCTCGCCGCAGGTCAAGTTGTTCGCCGGCTGGCGCGTCTCGCGACAGGATTCGAGCAGCAAGCGCTGGGCATCGACGTGGGCCAATGCGATTCGCGCGCGCATGTTGCGCGACGACACCCCGGACACCGGCTGCGGCATCAAATTGTTCGAACGCGAAGCGTTCCTGGATCTGCCGTACTTCGATCACATGCACCGCTATTTGCCCGCGCTGATGCAGCGGGCTGGCTGGCAGACCCTGAGCGTGCCGGTGAACCACCGCCACCGTACCGCAGGCGTGTCCAAGTACAACAATCTCAACCGCGCCCTGGTCGGCATTCGCGATCTGCGCGGCGTGGCCTGGTTGATCGCGCGTAGCCGCCGCACCGTTGTGCAGGAGCGCTGAGATGCAACCGCACCTACTCGACCAGCCGATCCAGTCGCTGTATTGGACCGGCGTCCACGTCACCGGCTGGAAGTTGATCGGCTACATCGGCGCGCTGATGTTCGGCGGTCGCTGGCTGTTGCAATTCATCGCCTCCAAACGCGCCGGCAAGCCGGTGATCCCGCGCATGTTCTGGTACATGAGCGTGATCGGCAGCCTGATGACGCTGAGTTACTTCCTGTTCTCGGCCAAGCAGGATTCGGTCGGCGTCCTGCAGAATCTGTTTCCCGCCTTCACCGCCTTCTACAGCCTGTATCTGGATATCCGGCATCGGGGTTGGCGTCGCGACCGCGCGTCGCACTGAACGCTGGTGTCGCCTGCGTCGCGGTGGCTAGGGATGGCGCCCAGATCCCGCGTCGGGTCGGCTTGCCATCATCGACCCGCACAGCCGATCAAACCGGCCGGTGTGTGGGCAATTTGCGCAAGCCATTGATCCCCTGCATAATACGCGGCTCGCTGTGCCCGGTTCTGGTCGGGCTGGCGGCTGGAAGCGCGATCTCCGGCCGGCCTTTTCCAGCGTAACCGCTTGATTTCCCACGTCGCGTGGTGGCCGCAAGGCGACCGGGGCCGCCGTCTCCCAGGCTATGGGTGACCCAATCTGCGGATCCTTCCGCAAGAGCCCGGCGCTCCATGGCCGGACTTCCAACACGATCGAGGTGCGTAATGTCCCGCGTATGCCAAGTATCCGGCAAGCGTGTGCAGACGGGTAACAACGTCTCCCACGCCAACAACAAGACCCGTCGTCGCTTCCTGCCTAACCTGCATGAGCGTCGCTTCTGGGTTGCCAGCGAGAACCGCTGGGTCAAGCTGAAGGTTTCCGCGCACGCGCTGCGCACCATCGATAAGAACGGCATCGACACCGTTCTGGCTGAGCTGCGTGCGCGCGGCGAAAAGGTTTGAGGAGTAACCCATCATGGCAGGCAAGCGCGATAAGGTCCGTATGATTTCCTCGGCCGGTACCGGTCACTTCTACACCACGGACAAGAACAAGAAGAACACCCCGGGGAAGATGGAATTCCTCAAGTACGATCCGGTCGTGCGCAAGCACGTCCTGTACAAGGAAGGCAAGATCAAGTAATCGGCTGATCGCAGGATCGCCATTGCTGCTCGACACACAACCCGCCATCTGGCGGGTTGTGTGCTTTTGGGCCCGGCCCACGGCCCACAGGGTCTGGCGGGGAGGCTTGCGTTTGCCCGTATAGTCCGCAGAATCGGGCGACCTGGGTGACGAGCATTGCGATGCTGCCGGTCTGGTTGGAAGGCACATGGCTGTTGGCGCTGGACTGGCTGATCCGGCTGGTGGCGTTGCTGTGGATCCCCACCCGCACCACTCCAGGCGCCGCGCGCAGTTGGTTGTTGCTGGTGGGTTTTGTGCCGCTGTTGGGATTGCCGTTGTACCTGTTGTTCGGCCATCCCTGGTTGTCGCGCGAACGCATCCGCCGTCAGGCGCTGGCCTCGCATGTGATCCGCGAGCAGCAGGGGCCGCTGACCGCGCTGCGCTGGACACCGCCGGCCGATACCGTGGTGGCCGAAGTGGTGCCCTTGGTCGAGCGTCAGGGCGATTTCATGCCCACCCACGGCAACACCGTGGAGTTGCTCGACCGTTACGCGGCATCGTTGCAGGCGTTGATCGAGGACATCGATAAGGCGCTCGAGCGTGTGCATCTGCTGTACTACCTGATGTTCGACGATGCGGTCGGCGATGCGGTGGTCGCGGCCCTGCTGCGCGCCGCCGCGCGCGGCGTGCGTTGTCGTCTGTTGCTGGATGCGCGTGGCGGCCGTCGTGCGCTGCGCCGCTACCGCGCTGTGCTGCATGCCGGCGGGGTCGAGGTACAAGCGTTGTTGCCGGGCGGACTGCGTTGGCGCCGCAGCGGGCGCATGGACCTGCGCAACCACCGCAAGATCGCGGTGATCGACAACCGTGTCGGTTATATCGGTTCGCAGAATCTGGCCGCACCGGACTTCGTGCCCGGCCATCCCAACCGCGAACTGGTGGCGCGGGTGCAGGGGCCGGTGGTCGCGCATCTGGAAGCGGTGTTCGCCAGCGATTGGTTCATCGAAACCGGGCAACGTCTGAGTGTGGCGGCCGCCACCCCGGCGCGCGATACCGGTGTCCCGGCGCAACTGTTGCCGAGCGGTCCGGCTTATCCGTTCGAGAACGCGCGCGATGCGGTCAATGCGTTGATCCATCAGGCGCGGCGGCGGATCGTGATGGTGACGCCGTACTTCGTGCCGGACGAGGCCACGCTCAGCGCGTTGCGCATCGCCGCGCTGTCTGGCGTGGAGGTGCAACTGATCCTGTCCGAGAGCAACAATCAACCGCTCAGTGCCTGGGCGCAGGAGGCGTGCTACGACGAACTGCTGCGCAGCGGGGTCAAGATCGCGTTGTATCGGCCGCACTTCCTGCATGCCAAGCACCTGAGCGTGGACGAGGGCATCGTTCTGGTTGGCTCGATCAATCTGGACATCCGCTCGTTCGCACTCAACGCGGAGATCGGCATGCTCTGCTATAGCGCCGATGTGCTGCAGCGGCTGCGGGTGGTGGAGGCGGAGTATTTGGCCGATGCGCGGGTGCTGTCGCTGGAGACATGGCGCAAGCGGCCGGCGTGGCGGCGCAGTCGCGAGGGGATCGCGCGCCTGGCCGATGCGCTGATGTGAAATGCACGCGCGTGCGCGCATGATGTTGCGCGGATGCGCGAGCGGTCGTGATTGCCTGGGTTCTCATCGGCCTGGCATACCAGGCCTTCGCTTACAATTGTCAATATGAGCGAGTTTCTGCCCAGCAAACTGGTCGAGGACGATTGCGATGTCGCCATTATCGGCGGCGGCGCGGCCGGTGTCCTGGCTGCATTGCATCTGCTGCACCAGGCTGACGGGCCGTTGCGCTTGCAGTTGATCGAGTCGCAGCCAGCGCTGGCGCAGGGCGTGGCCTATGCGACACCCCGCGCGGAGCATCTACTGAACGTGCCGGTCGGGCGGATGAGTGCCTTCGCCAACGCGCCGGAGGATTTTCTCGATTGGTTGCAGCAGCAAGCGCTGTATCCGCAATTGACGCGTGATGCATTGGCGCAAGCCTATGTGCAGCGTCGCCATTACGCCGTCTACCTGCGCGCGCGTCTAGCGCAGGCGCAGGCGACGCGCCCGGCGCGCTTGCAGTGGCGTCAGGCGCGGGTGTTGGCGATGCAGCCGGATGCGGTCGACGGCCACGTGCTGCATTTGCACGATGGTCGTCGACTGCGCACCGCTGCCACGGTGCTGGCGCTGGGCAACAGCCTGCGTCCGTTGCCGGCACGCGGTGCCGCCAGTCTGCCCGAGTCGGTGCGTGTGGAAGCCTGGAATTACCCGCAGCTATGCGAGATCCCGCGCGAGGCGACGGTGTGCATCGTCGGTTCCGGCCTGAGTATGGCCGACAGCGTGCTGACCCTGCTGACCAACGCCCATTGCGGTCCGGTGCATGTGGTCTCGCGGCATGCGTTGTTGCCGTTGCCGCATGCCGCGCACGGCACCCCGGCCGACTTCGATCCGCAAGCGCTGTTGCCCCTCTCGCTGCGTCAGCGGCTGCGCGCGCTGCGTGGATACGCCGTTGCCGCGCAGGCGCACGGACACCCCTGGCAGAGCGTGATGGATCGGGTGCGACCATTCGGCCAGGCGCTGTGGCAATCGTTGTCGACGACCGAGCAACGCCGTTTTCTACGGCATACGGTACGTTACTGGGACGTGCACCGGCATCGCGTCGCCGCGCCGGTATACGCGCAGTTGCAGGCGATGTGCCGTAGCGGCCAGTTGCGCGTGCACCGCGCGCGGTTGGAGAGCGTGTCTGCGCTCGACACCTGCGTGCAGGTCAACGGAATGGGGGCCGATGGGGTTGCGTTGCAATTGCAGGCGGATTGCGTGATCAATGCGACCGGCGTGGAGTTGCGTGTGCAGACCATTCGCAATCCGCTGTTACACCAGTTACTGGCCAGTGGTCACGCGCAGCAGGGTCCGCATGGGATCGGCCTGGCGACCGGTGCCGATGGTGCGCTGCTCGATGCGCATGCTCGCGCCGATCCACGGATCCGCGTCCTCGGCAGCTTGCGCATTGGTGACCTGTGGGAAAGTTTGGCGATCCCCGAACTACGGATGCAGGCGCAGGCGACCGCGCAGGCGTTGCTGAGCCTGGAACCGCCGCTGGCGCTCGCGCGCTGAGGCAATCCTGCTTGCCGACGATGGCAGCGCTAGGGCTGTGACGCAAAGCTGTCGCCAATCGCGCGGCATCTATCGCCGCCCATGCACGGCGGCACCGGCTAAAATACCCCGGTGGATGTCTCTCATTTGCTCGATGATCTGAACCCCGCCCAGCGCGAGGCCGTCTCCGCACCGCCCGGCCATTATCTGGTCCTGGCCGGTGCCGGGTCCGGCAAGACGCGTGTGCTCATCCATCGCATCGCCTGGCTGCACGAGGTGCATGGGGTGCCGGTGCATGGCATGTTCGCGGTCACCTTCACCAACAAGGCCGCCGGCGAGATGCGCCATCGCGCCGACCTGCAGTTGCGCAACGGCAGCCGTGGCATGTGGATCGGTACGTTCCATGGCCTGGCTCACCGTCTGTTGCGCCTGCACTGGCAGGACGCGCGGTTGCCGGAGAGCTTCCAGGTGCTGGATGCGGACGACCAACTGCGGCTGGTCAAGCGCGTGGTGCAGCAATTGGAGTTGGACGAAGCCAAGTTCCCGCCCAAGCAGATCGTGTGGTGGATCAACCAGCAGAAGGACGAAGGCCGCCGCGCGCAGCACATCCAACCCGAGCCGCACGATGTCTGGATCAGCACCCTGCGCAACGCCTATGCGCTGTACCAGGAGCGCTGCGACCGTGCCGGACTGGTCGATTTCGCCGAGTTGCTGCTGCGTGCGCACGAACTGCTGCGCGACACGCCGGCGCTGCTGGCGCACTACCGCGCTCGCTTCGCTGAGATCCTGGTCGATGAGTTTCAGGACACCAACGCCATCCAGTACGCGTTCGTGCGCGTGCTCGCCGGCGACAGCGGCCGTGTGTTCGTGGTCGGCGACGACGACCAGGCCATTTACGGATGGCGCGGCGCCAAGGTCGAGAACGTGCAGCGTTTCCTCAAGGATTTCCCTGGCGCACAGACCATCCGCCTGGAGCAGAACTACCGTTCCAGTGCCAACATTCTCAACGCCGCCAACGCGGTGATCGCGCACAATCCCGACCGCATCGGCAAGCAATTGTGGACCGATTCGGGCGATGGCGAACCGATCGATCTGTATGCGGCGTACAACGAAGTGGACGAAGCGCGCTACGTGGTCGAGCGTGCGCGCCAATGGGTGCGCGATGGCGGCAGTTATAGCGAAGCCGCCGTGCTCTATCGCAGCAACGCGCAGTCGCGTGCGTTCGAAGAGGCGTTGCTCGCCGAGCAGGTGCCGTACCGCGTGTACGGCGGCATGCGCTTCTTCGAGCGGGCCGAAATCAAAGATACCCTGGCCTATCTGCGCCTGGTCGCCAACCGTGCCGACGATGCGGCGTTCGAGCGTGCGGTGAACACGCCACCGCGCGGCATCGGCGACCGGACCCTGGACGAAGTGCGACGGCTGGCGCGTGCGCAATCGCTGTCGCTATGGACCGCCGCGCAACACGCCGCGCAGCAGGGTGGCGAACTGGCCGCGCGCGCGCGCAATGCGCTGGGCCAGTTCCTCGGCTTGATCGAACAAGTGGCCGTGGAAGTGGCCGACTTATCGCTGCCCGAGCAGATCGATCATGTGCTGGCGCGCTCAGCGCTGCGCGAGCACTGGGGCAAGGAAAGCCGCAGCGGGCTGGATTCGGAGTCGCGCACCGACAACCTCGACGAACTGGTGTCAGTGGCCTCGCGCTTCGTCCGTGCCGACGCCGAGGGTGATGCTGACGAAGCGCGCCAGACGATGAGCGAATTGGTCGCGTTCCTGGCCTATGCCGCGCTGGAGGCTGGCGAGGGTCAGGCCCAGGCCGGCGAGGACGGCGTGCAATTGATGACGCTGCATTCGGCCAAAGGCCTGGAATTTCCGCTGGTGTTTCTGGCCGGCATGGAAGACGGCTTGTTTCCCAGCGCGCGTTCGCTGGAGGAAAGCGGACGCCTGGAGGAGGAGCGGCGTCTTGCCTATGTCGGTATCACCCGTGCTCGCCACACATTGGTGCTCAGCTATGCCGAGTCGCGGCGCATCCACGGGCAGGATAATTACAACGTCCCTTCGCGCTTCCTGCGCGAGATCCCACGCGAGCTATTGCACGAGGTGCGGCCAAAAGTGCAGGTCTCGCGCAGCGCTTCGTTGGGTGCGCCGCGCAACCCAGGGCATTCGCGGATCGAGGCGCCGGCGATCAAGCTCGGCGCCAATGTGCAGCATCCCAAGTTCGGTGGTGGCGTGGTCATCGACTACGAAGGCAGCGGCGCGCACGCGCGCGTACAAGTGCAGTTCGACGAGGCCGGCGCCAAGTGGCTGGTGATGGCCTACGCGAATCTGACGGTGCGTTGACGGAACCGGCAGCCGGTTTGCCCGTCGCGGTGCTTGGCGGGTGCGCTTGTGAGCGATGCATGACGCCTGGGCCGATTCATGCTCAGTGCCGCGCGGCGATGATCTGGCTCAGGTAATCCGGCGTGCCGTTCACTCGCACCAAGTGTGGGTACTGCAAGCCATCGTGGTAGTGCACCGCGACGTCGCGCACGCTGCCCTGGTATTTCAGTGTGAGCACGATCGGTGCGCTGCCGCCCTTGGCCTCGGCGATGGCGTGTTTGAGCGCATCGCGCGAGTAGTCCTGGCCGTTGACCGCCAGCAGCGTGGCGCCGGTGCTGATCCCGGCCTTGAACGCCGGACCATCCCACAGCACATCGTTGATGCTGGCGTCATCGTTCATCACCAGGCCGATCGACCAGGCGAAGTTGTAGCGGTGTCGCGCCGATGGGTGGCTGCCGTCGTATTGCTTCTCGAATTCGCTGGGTTGGTCGGTGTACACCAGTTTCCAGCCGCTGGCTTGTAAGCCTTCCAACAGCGGTGGATCGACCGCGTACACGCGGCGCTGGAGGTAAGGGGTCCAGTCGAAGCGGGCGACGCCATCGAGCGCGGCAACGACGTCGTCGAAGGTGTAGGTCTTGACCGCATGGCTGCCGTCGTCGACGCCGAAGAACGCTTTGGCCACATCGTCCAGCGACTTGCGTCCACCGCTGAGCGCATGCAGTTTGGCGTCCACCGCCAGCCAGACCATCTGCCCGCCGCTGTAGTAGTCCTCGCTCATCTGCCAGCTGCGATACGGCAGCGGCGCGCGATGCGCGGCGGTGGGATCGTTGGTGGTGTCCTGCAGGGAGCGCCAACGGAATCCGGAACGGTTGCGATCATAGTTGGCCGCGGTCATCGCGAGCGCGTCGCGGAACTGTTGCGGTGTCCACAGGCCGGCGCGCGCGGCCAGCACGTAGCCCCAGTATTGGGTCTGGCCTTCGTAGACCCACAGCAGCGAGTCGCCCATCGGCACGTTGAAGGTCGGCGTCCACAGGTCGGCCGGACGCCGGAACTTGCCGTTCCACGAGTGGGTGTATTCGTGTGGCAGCAGGTCGCGGTCCGACGGGTTGTCGGTCCAACCAGTGAAATAGTCGGCACTCAGTCCATTCTCGCTGGACTGGTGGTGTTCCAGTCCGTTGCCGCCGAGCACGTCCGACAGCGAGAACAGGAAGTCGTAGTGGTCGTAGTGGTGCGATCCGAACAGCTTGATCGCCTGCACCGGCAGGTTGCGGTGTGCCTGTCGTTGTTCTGGGCTGATTTCCAGGAATCTGGGTGCATCGGCGACCACGTCCAAGTGGACCGGCGCGCTACCGTGGGGCGTCAGGTCCACGCGCTTGAAGTAGCGTCCGGCGTAGATCGGCGAGTCGACCAATGTGGTGAAGTCCACCGGTTTGAAGATAGTCGTGGTGCCGCTGTGACTGGCGGTTTCCAGCGCCGTGCCGAATTCCCATCCGGCCGGCAGGATCACGCTTGGCGTCACCGTGATCTGACCCGTGTCGTGGCCGGCCGGATACAGCGCGACCTTGTTCCATTCCAACTGCAGCATCTTGTCGGTCATTTCGAAGCCGTCGTCGCGGGGCGACAGGTACTGGAAACTGGCTTCGATCGCGCGCACGCCCCCCGGTATCTCCACATGAAAGCTGTAGACGTCGAATGTGTCGCGACGCCATGGCAGCGGCACGCCGTTGGCGGTCAGGGTGAGGCCGGCGAGCATCGCCACCGGTCCGCTCGGCGAATGGTCGCCGGGGATCCATTGCGGATATTGCAGGGTCAGCCGCCCGGCGCTGACCGGGATGGTCTCGTGAACCCGGTAGATGCCCTGGCGCACGTCGCCGGCATCCACCTGCAACGCCAGGGTGCCGGGATAGGAGGTGTCCTGCGGTACGGGCACGTCGGCGCTGCGGGCGGCCTGCGCATGCGCGGCGCCGCTCAGCGCCAGGGCGATGCTCAGCGACAACGTCAGGCCGAGGCGAGGAAAGGCAGAACGGAAGGGGGCGGGCATGAACGGCTCCGGGATCGGGAAAATGCGCTGCAGGACGTTAGCATCTAGGCTCGGTGTCGGCGCGATTCATATGCACGGATGATGCGGCTGGGTCAGGCATGGGCGTCTCGGATGTATCGGTCCGGCCGCTCACGGTCTGCCTGGAGGATGTGCTTCTCAAAGGCGATGGTGTGACCGGTTCATCTGCCGTGAGTGGGCCGCGACGCGGATGTCGCGATCGGGTTGGCGGTGCAGGTGTGCGCGGCATGTCGCCCGGGATGCAAGGACTTGGCAAGCCGATGCGTCGGCTGAACCCGCATCGCGACTGAACTCGACTTGGTTCAAGGCGTGCAGTCCACAGCGGGTGTGCAATGCTGCTGTTGTCGCCGTTGATGGCGCCACCGGAGCACACCATGTACCAGCGCATCCTGATTGCCATCGATGGTTCCGAGTTGTCCAACAAAGGCTTGCAGCATGGGCTGGCGCTGGCCGCCAAGCTCGGTGCGCAGGTGGATATCCTCACGGTGTCCGAACCATGGGCCATGGGCATGTACGATGCCATGGGCTGGGGCGTGGGCTATGAGGCCAGCCCCGAATACCGTCGCGACCGCGAGGCCGGCGCGCAGGCGATTCTGGCACCAGCGCTGGCCGCGGCTGCGCTCGCCGGGGTGAGCGCACATGGCCGCCACCTGCTCGACCGTTATGCGGCCGAGGGGATCATCGACATGGCGATCACCTGTGCCAGCGACCTGATCGTGATGACCTCGCATGGCCGTCGCGGCATGAGTCGGATATTGCTTGGCAGCCAGACGGCGGAAGTGTTGGCCAACAGCAAGGTGCCGGTGCTGGTGATTCGCTGAGTCGCCGTGCGCTGCGCCAATCGGCGCAGCGGGGCGTCAACGCGTCACCAGCTGTACAGCTTCCAGTACACCGGCGAGACGTTCTCCTTGTTGCCGTCCATGTGGCCGTCGCCGTTGCGGTCGTACAGGTAGTAGGCCGGGCCGCGCGCCGGGGTCACCTTGACCATGCGCAACTGGCCGCCCATGCGGTACTCGTCCACGGTGTCGCCGTTTTCCATCTTGTGTTGGGTCACTTGCGCGCCGCGCATGTCCATCGGCGCGCCGTCCGGGCCAGTGCCGGTGGAGGCGCAGCCGGCCAGTAGCAACAGCGGGGTCAGGATCAGGGCTTTCATCGCAACGTTCTCCACGGGCAGGGGATGGTGGCCGATTATGCGCTGTGCGACCGTATTCGGTGCGCGCAGGGCGGCAGCGTAGAATTGGCCAATGAGCCGATTAGTCCTGATCGACGGGTCCAGCTACCTGTATCGCGCGTTCCACGCGCTCCCGCCCCTGACCAATGCCGCCGGTGAACCCACTGGCGCATTGTTCGGTGTGGTCAACATGCTGCGCGCCACGCTGAAGGAGCGTCCCGAGTACGTCGCCTTCGTGGTGGATGCGCCGGGCAAGACCTTCCGCGACGCGCTGTACCCGCAGTACAAGGCCAACCGCCCACCGATGCCCGAGGAGCTGCGTGCGCAGGTCGAGCCGATGTGCCAGATCGTGCACGCACTCGGCATCACCATGTTGCGCGAGAGCGGCGTGGAGGCTGACGATGTGATCGGCACCTTGGCCCTGCAAGGCGTGGGCGATGGCCTGGACGTGACCATCTCCACTGGCGACAAGGATTTCGCCCAGTTGGTGCGTCCCGGGGTGCAGTTGGTCAACACCATGAGCGGCAGCCGCATGGATTCGGATGCGGCGGTGATGGAAAAGTTCGGTGTGTTGCCCTGCCAGATCGTCGATCTGCTGGCGCTGATGGGCGACACCATCGACAACGTGCCCGGCGTGGAGAAGTGCGGACCCAAGACCGCCGCCAAGTGGCTGGCCGACTACGGCTCGCTGGACGCGGTGATCGCCAACGCCGATGCGATCAAGGGCAAGATCGGCGACAACCTGCGCGCGGCGCTGGGGCGGCTGCCGCTCAACCGCGATCTGGTTACGATCAAGACCGATGTGGTGCTGCCCGGCGGCCCGCGCACGCTGGGCCTGCGTGAGCCGGAGCCGGAGCAGTTGCGCGGCTTGTACCAGCGCTACGGCTTCACCCAGGCGCTGCGTGATCTGGACGGTGGCGTGGCGGCGCCGCACGTCGCCAGCGAGGCCAGTCCCAGTCTGCGCGGTACCGCGGCTGGCTATGCCCGTGCCGCCGCCGTGCCCGATGCGGCGCTGGACCCGGCGTTGGCCGCGCAGGGCCACTACGCCGCAATCACCACCACCGAGCAGTTCGACGCGTTGCTGGCACGCTTGCGCGCCGCCGACAGCTTCGCCTTCGACACCGAGACCGATGCGCTGGACGCGATGCGCGCCAACCTGGTCGGACTCAGTTTCTCCATCGAACCCGGCCATGCCGACTACCTGCCCTTGGGCCACGACTATCCAGGTGTGCCGGCGCAGTTGGACCGCGCGCAGGTGCTCGCGGCGCTCGCACCGCTGTTGGAAGATCCGGCCAAGCGCAAGGTCGGCCAGCACGGCAAGTACGACTTGCATGTGCTGCGTCGCCACGGCGTGCAGGTGCGCGGGTATGCCGACGACACCATGCTGGAGAGTTTCGTGCTCAACTCCACCGCCAGCCGCCACGACATGGACTCGTTGGCCAAGCGCTACCTGGGTTACGACACGATCAAGTACGAGGACGTGGCCGGCAAGGGCGCAAAGCAGATCGCGTTTTCGCAGGTGGCCATCGACGATGCCACGAGCTATGCCGCCGAAGACGCCGATATCACCTTGCGCCTGCACCGTGCGCTGTCTGCGCAATTGGAGGCCGAGCCGGCACTGGCGCGGGTGTACCGCGAGATCGAAATGCCACTGGTACCGGTGTTGGCCCGCATCGAGGCCAACGGCGTGTGCGTGGATGTCGCCGAGTTGCGCAAGCAGAGCCAGGTGTTGAGCCAGCGCATGCTGACCGCGCAACAGAAAGCCACCGGGTTGGCTGGGCGGAGTTTCAATCTGGATTCGCCCAAACAGTTACAGGCGGTGTTGTTCGACGAACTGAAGCTGCCCGCCCTGTTGAAAACCCCCAAGGGCCAGCCCAGCACCAACGAAGAAGCGCTGGAGGCCATTGCCGACCAGCACGAACTGCCGCGGGTGATCCTGGAATATCGCGGCCTGGCCAAGCTACGCAGCACTTACACCGACAAACTGCCGGAGATGGTCAACCCCGAGACCGGGCGCGTACACACCAGCTACCACCAAGCTGGTGCCGCGACCGGGCGGCTGTCCTCTTCCGATCCGAATCTACAGAACATCCCGATCCGCACCGAGGATGGCCGCCGCATCCGTCGCGCCTTCGTCGCTCCGCCTGGCCGCAAGCTGATTGCCTGCGATTACTCGCAGATCGAGTTGCGGATCATGGCGCATCTGTCCGAGGATCCGGGCCTGTTACGCGCTTTCAGTCAAGGTGTGGACGTGCATCGCGCCACCGCTGCCGAGGTATTCGGGCGCACGGTGGAGCAGGTCAGCGCCAACGAGCGCCGCGCCGCCAAGGCGATCAATTTCGGCCTGATGTACGGCATGAGCGCGTTCGGCCTGGCGCGCAACCTCGGCATCGGCCGTGGCGAGGCGCAAGACTACGTGGCGCTGTACTTCAGCCGCTACCCGGCGGTGCGCGACTTCATGGAGCGCATGCGCGAGCAGGCGCGCACGCAGGGCTACGTGGAGACCCTGTTCGGTCGCCGTCTGTACCTGAACGACATCAACGCCAAACAGCAAGGCTTGCGTGCCGGTGCCGAGCGCGCCGCGATCAACGCGCCGATGCAGGGCACCGCTGCGGACATCATCAAGCGCGCCATGGTCAGTGTGGACACGTGGTTGCAGGATCACCGCGCGCGCGCGCTGATGATTCTGCAGGTGCACGACGAACTGGTATTCGAAGTCGACGCTGACTTTATCGAGATAATGTTGCCCGAGGTGACTCGGCGCATGACCGCAGCGGCAGAGTTGAAAGTGCCGCTGATCGTGGACAGCGGTGTGGGCGATAACTGGGACGAGGCGCATTAAGCTACGGAACCCGCAATGCGGTGGCCTGCGACGACGTCCTGCAGTCAGCTGCTGTGTGCAGAGAATGCGGAATTTATGCTGTTTTCCGCGTGAATATTTTGGAATGAATCCATCCTAAACATGACGAAATTTTAACCAGAATTTTCACGAATGAGAAAGGTGGAAAGTGGTTTCATAACCCTCGACAAGCGCAACGCTTGTCGCGGATCTTCTCCCATCCCCTGGAGCAGATCTAGGAACGGAGACTCCTCCCCAAGTCTCCTTTCCCTGGCCCCGCCGACCTCCCCCCTTGGTCTGCGGGGCCTTTCTATTTAGGCCTTGATGTCCTCCATGCTCCCGCGACCGCCAGCAAGTGAGGGGATAGGGACTACCGTGTCGCTGTGTTCGAGTTGATAGATCCATCGTTCAGCGCGACGATGCCTGCGCGCTGCCACGATGCGCGCTCCCTGCAGGCCGCACCTGTGGTCATGCGCAGCGATGCCTCCGGCGATGAAAGCGCGCAGCCATTGGGCCTGAAATGCGTTGAGTTGCGGCCGCAACTTTTCGCATCGCTATGCGGTCGATGGTCGGCGACAAACGCCTAGATGCGCGTGTGTCACACCGCCGAGAGCGCCATGCGCGCTTTGGCGCGCCGTGGCGTGCTCAGGCCAGCCAGTCCCGTGGCACCAGATACTCGGCCAGACGCGCTTCGGGACTGCCTGGTTCCGGCTGGAAGCCGTATTCCCAGCGCACTCGTGGCGGCAGGCTCATCAAGATGCTCTCGCTGCGGCCGCCACTTTGCAGGCCGAATAGGGTGCCGCGGTCGTAGACCAGATTGAATTCCACGTAGCGCCCGCGCCGATAGAGCTGAAACTCGCGCTCGCGCTCGCCCCAGGGCAGGGCGCGGCGGCGCGCCACAATCGGCAGATAGGCATCCAGAAAACCATCGCCCACCGCGCGTTGGTAGGCGAAATCGCGTTCGAAATCGGCATGCAGATCGTCGAAGAACAGACCGCCGACGCCGCGCGTTTCGTTGCGGTGTTTGAGATAAAAATACTCGTCGCACCAGCGCTTATGCGCGGGGTACCGCTCGGCGCCGAATGGCGCACATAAATCGTGCGCGGTCTGGTGCCAGTGGCGCGCGTCTTCGTCGAACGGGTAGTAAGGCGTCAGGTCGAAACCGCCACCGAACCACCAGGCGACGGTCGTCCCCTCGCGCTCGGCCTCGAAGTAACGCACGTTGGTGTGGGTGGTGGGGATATATGGACTGAGTGGATGGAACACCAGCGACACCCCGACCGCGCGCCAGGAAGCGCCGGCCAGTTCCGGGCGGTTGGCGCTGGCCGAGGGGGGCAGGCGCGTGCCGGACACGTCGGAGAAGCCGACCCCGGCCTGCTCGAATACCGCGCCATCGCGCAGAATGCGGGTGCGGCCGCCACCGCCCTCGGTGCGTTGCCACACGTCTTCGGCGAAACGGGCCTGGCCGTCGGCAGCCTCGACGGCGGCACAGATACGGTCTTGCAGACCAGTGAGATAGTCGCGGACACGGTCGAAGGTTTGCATGTCCCTATTCTAGAAGTTTGCCGCCTGGGCGTGTGCGTGATGATGCGCGGTCCGTTGCCGAGTACGCATTGGATTCAGCCGGCGCTGCGTCGCGCCAATCCGGGTGAACGCTGTCCGTGTGTGCGTGGTGCTGCTCAGCGGCGGAAGCTGCTGCGCAGCGCTGGGCGCGAGAGCTGGTACGCCAGCCAGCCATGCAGAACGGCGAAAACCAGCGCGGTGAGCAGTGCGCCGAAGATGATGGTGATGCCGCCGGAGTGCAACTGCTGCTGCATTTGCGCATCCAAGCCGTGTTGCGGCGCCCATGCTTGCAGCATGTCGAACAACTGCCACAGCAGCGGCAATACCGCGAAATTAGCCACGGCGGTGACGACCAGGAATGCCACGAATACGCGCCGGGCCCATTCGCGCCGTTGTAACAAGGCCCATGAGGTCGCACATAACCCCAGCGCTAGCGCTGCCGTTAGCCAGGACAGTGCGCTCGCATGGGCCATGCACCAGTGCAGCCACGGCGGCAACGGTAGTCTAAACGGCTGCAGTATTGTTTCGATGTTGCCCTCGGGTAGCACCATCAGCGTCAGTGCCGGTACCAGTGCCAACAGCAGCGACAGCACGCCAAGCAAGAGTGCGAACTTGCCCATCGCATCGATCATCTGGTGTTCTGCGGCGGGCAGCGGTGGTGGTGACATGGGCGATCCCTCGGTTGGGTGCAGGTCTGGCGTGCTGCCACGCATCGGCAAAGATAGAGCCTGCTTGCACAGGTGCAAGTGGCGTGCGCGTGTGCGTCATGCGCAAACACGGCACATGCTCCGATGGTCGTCATCGCTTGCCATCGCAGACGGGGCGGCGCGGTCATCGGCGTCACCACGCCGCGACCGCGACAGACGCATCGCCTACTTCAGTTCCTGCTCGAACAATTTCAGGATCCGCTTGTATTCGTCCAGCCAGGAATCGGCGCGGGTAAAGCCATGTCGCTCCAGCGGATACGGTGCGATCTCCCAATTGTCCTTGTGCAGTTCGATCAGCTTCTGGGTCATGTCGATCGAGTCCTTGAAAAACACGTTGTCATCGACCATGCCGTGGGCGATCAACAGGTGATCGCGCAGTCCACTTGCGTACTCGATCGCCGAAGAGGTGCGGTAGGCCTGTGGATCCAGATCGGGCGTGTTGAGGATGTCGGCGCTGTATTCGTGGTTGTACTGGCTCCAGTCGGCCACCGGGCGCAGCGCGGCGCCGGCCTTGAACGTGCCGGGGCGACGGAACAGCGCCATGTAAGTCATGAAGCCGCCGTAGGAGCCGCCGTAAATGCCGGCGCGGTGACGGTCGCCTTGCTTGGTGGCGACCAGCCAATCCAGGCCGTCCAGATAGTCCTCTAGTTCCGGATGCCCCATGTTGCGGTAGATCGCGGTGCGCCAGTCGCGGCCGTAGCCGGCGCTGGCGCGGTAATCCAGGTCGAGCACGATGTAGCCCTTGTGCACCAGCAGGTTGTGGAACATCTGCTCGCGAAAATACGAGGTGTAGTGTGCCGAGACATTCTGCAGGTAGCCGGCGCCGTGCACGAACATCACTACCGGATAATGCTTGCCGGGCTCGGGATGCGGCGGGCCGTAGTACTTGCCCCAGATCGTGCCGGCGCCATGCGTGGACGGTATCTGCACGAATTGCGGCTGGATCCATGCACGTGCCTTGAATGCGGCGCTGCGGGTATCGGTCAGCACGCGCGCGCTGCCGCCGCTGACCGGCAGCACCGCCAGTTGCGGCGGCAGGTAGGGGCCGGAGTAGTGCACCAGTAGCTGGTGGCCGTCTGGCGATAGTGCGAAGTCCTCGACACCTTCCAGTGAGGTCAGCTCGACAACGCTATCGTCGCGCAGATCCAGCTTGCACACCTCGTAGTCGCCTGGCCACTTGCGGTTGCACAGGAACAAGAAGCCCTGGCCATCGGCGCTGACCACCGGCGCGGACACTTCCCATTTGCCGGAGGTGCGTTGGCGCGGTTTATCGGCGCCACGCTGGGTGTACAGGTGCGCATGACCGGATTGTTCCGATAGCAGCCACAGCGTTTGGTTGTCTGGCATCCAGCCGAAATCGTTGAAGTTCCAGTTGATCCAGGCCGGGTCGGTGAGCCGGTGGCGTGGCTGCAGCACGGCCTTGTCCAGGTCGACGCTGGCGATCCAACGGTCCTTGTTGTCCACCGCGCGCAACATCACCGCGACGTTGCGGCCATCCTCGCTCCAGTGCATCGCCGCGCCGCTGCCATCGCCGTCGGTCTCCACCCGGACCGCGCGCGGCCCATGCAGCGGTTCCTGCTTGGCCGCCTTGCGTAGTGCGGCCAGTGGATCGTTGTGGATGCCGGGCAGGATGGCGAAGTCGAGTTTGCGTGCGCTGCCCGCAGCGATATCGACCAGCCACAGGCTCTGCGCCAGCGGTGGGTTGCGACCGACGCGCGTGCGCACTTCCTGGAATTCTTCGTAACCCGACTCGGTCACATACCTGGGCATCTTGCCTTCGCGACCTTCGTCGGCACCCCTGGCGTGGGTCACCGCCAGTAGATGGCGAGCGTCCGGCGATAGCGCGCTGTCGTCGATGACGACGTCCTCGCCCAGATACACCGGTGCCGGCGCGCGGCTGCCATCGGCACGCCGCCAAGCCTGCTCTTGTTGACGCAGCAACTCGCGCTGCGCGCGATCACGAGCCAGTGTCTCCAATGTACGCAGTTGCTGCGCACGCAGCGTGTCTAATTTGGGTGCGGTATCGGGATCGCGCTCGGCCTTGAGTAGCGCCGCCTGCGCGATGCCGCTGCCGGGATTCCAGCGGTACCAGTCGTTGCCGACCCGCCACAGTGCGCCGCCGTCGCTGGTGAACTGCGGCCGTGCGGCCGCTTGATTGCTGCGGGTCAGCTGGGTCAGCGCGCCGCTGCGCAGATCGCGCAGGAAGACATCGCCATTGCGCACGAACAGCATGCGTTGGTGGGCTGCGTCGTAGACTGGGTTGGCCGCATCCAGTGTGCTGCGTTGCGTATCCTCGATCCGCTGCGCGGGACTGCCGTCGATCCCCTGGCGGTAGGTGTCGCGCACCGGGCTGCCGTTGCGCTTGAGTTTGTATTGCACTTGGCGCCCGTCCCAGGCCCACCAGGCGTCCTCGACAGATGGCCCGATCCAGTCCGGATCCGCCATCGTTTGTTCGATGGTCAGCGTGGTCACATCCTGAGCCGCAACCAATGACGGTGAGCAGGACAGGGATAGCAATACAACAGCACTCAGGGCCAGATGGCGCATCGGGGTTCCGAACAAACAGCAAACGGTAAGCGTAGCAGTCGCTGAATGACACTGGGGTGGGCGCCGCTCGCTGCCGCGCCGACTGGCTTGCCAGGTCCAGCGTCGCCGGCCAAGCTAGGAGTCCCCCGCGTGCGTTGCGGGAGATTGTCCCGTCCGAGCCGCCACCACGCATGTCTGCTGTTTCCTGCATCCACCCCGTTTCCGTCCCGCTGCATCCCCTCGCCGTCGGCGATGCGCAGCGCCCGCTGGCCTATACCCATGGCGAACAGATCGATCTAGCGACCTTTCTCGGTCATGTGCGCGGTCTGGCCGCACTGTTGCCGGACGGTCGCTATGCGCTGAATCTGTGCGAGGACCGTTACCAGTTCATGGTGGCGTTCTGTGCCGTGGCGTTACGTGGACAGATCTCGCTGCTACCGTCCTCGCGGGCTCCGGCGGTGGTCGCCGAAGTACATCGTAGTCATCCCGATTGTTATTGCCTGGGCGATCTGTCCATGGTCGACGCGCCGCCGGGCTATTGGCAGTTGCCGGTGCCGCTGCCAACGCTGGATGGACCGATGCCGCAATTGGCCGAGGATGCGCTGGTGGCGATCGGCTTCACTTCCGGCAGCACCGGCGCGCCTCAACCCAATCCCAAGACCTGGGGTAGCTTTCTGACCAGCACCCGCCAGGATCTACTGGCGTTGGCGGGCTTGTGGCCCGCCGACGCGGTGCCGCAGGTGGTGGCGACGGTGCCGCCGCAGCACATGTATGGCATGGAGTTGTCGGTGCTGCTGCCGCTGGTGACGCCGCTGGCGGTGCATGCCGCCCGGCCGTTCTTTCCCGAGGACGTGGCCCGTGCCTTGGCCCAGTTGCCGGTGCCGCGTTTGCTGGTGACCACGCCGGTGCATCTGCGCGCCCTGGTCGAATCCGGTGTCGCGCTGCCGCCGTTGGCCGGCATCGTCTCGGCGACCGCGCCGCTGGCGCAGGAATTGGCGGAGGCGGCGCAGGCGCGTTTCGGTGGCGAAGTGCGCGAGATGTTCGGCTCCACCGAAACCTGCATCTTCGCCAGCCGGCGTACCGTGCAAGAGGTGTCATGGACGCCGTTACCGGGCGTGCGGGTGGTGCCACAGCCGGACGGCACCCTGGTTCATGCGCCGCATCTGGCCCAGCCAGTGTTGCTGGCCGACTTGATGGAGGTCGATGCCGACGGGCGTTTCCAAGTGCGCGGACGCCAGGCCGATCTGCTGGAGATCGGGGGCAAGCGCGCGTCCTTGGCCGACCTGACCCGCCGCCTGCTCGCGCTGCCTGGCGTGCTGGACGGTGCGATGCTGCAACTGGACCCGGAGCCGGGACAGGCGGTGGGCCGCATCGCGGCGGTGGTGGTCGCACCCACATTGAATGAAGACGCGATCCTGGACGCATTGCGCCGCGAACTGGATCCGCTGTTCCTGCCGCGCCGCCTGCGCCTGCTCGACGCGTTGCCGCGCAACGAAACCGGCAAGCTGCCGCGCGAGCGCATGCTGGCATTGCTGGCGGGCGTGCGCGAGGGTTGAGCGGATCAGGTCAGCAGCGCTTCGACGCGCTGCTGGCGGGGCGTGCAGTGAGATAGCGATGTCGCACTTCAGTCAATGGACATCCGGCGCGTTGCCGCGCCAGGATCAGCCATGCACGCCGTCGATCTCCACCGCCAGTTCGTCGCGGCAGATCACCGCATGGAGCAACAGGCGCGGGATCCGCTCGCCGAAACGGGCATCGAGCGCCGCGGCGACCAACGGCAGGTCGGTTTTTTCGCGGACGTAGACCTTCAACCGGGTACCGTCGCCGAACTGCGCCGGCAGCTCCGGCACGTGGGTGCGTGCGGCGCCCAGCAAGGCGTCGAAATTGGCGAAGGTTTCTTCCAATTGCGCCAGCAATTGTCCGCGGTGCATCGACGCGTGGCCGACCACGCTGGCGGTGCCTGACAGCAACAGCGGCATATCGCTCCCGGCCGGTGGCAGCATCGCGCGGGCGAAGCTCGGTGACTGTGGGCCGTATTGTCGCGGGTAATGGTAGGCACTGACCTGGCGCGGATTTTCCAGCGGCGTGCCCGCCCGTGCCGCCGCCAGCCAATAGATCTGCATCACGGGAGCGTCGTCGCAGCGACCGACGGCGGTCGCTGCTGGCAGTCGGCTGGCATCGAAGTCGCCTAGACCACGGGCACGGCCGACGCAGAAACGGCGGTAACGCTCACGATCGCCGCTCCCCAGGGTGATCGCGTCCAGATGGTTCCAGATGCGCAGCAGACAGGGCGTGGCGCTTTTGGCAACGAAGGCGCTGATCTGTGCATAGGCCTGGGCTGCTGCTTCTTCGATCTCCAGATCCAGTGTGCGCTCGTCGATCTCGATGGCGGCGAACTGCAGCCGGCCATCGCTGGCCCAGGCAATGGCACCATCGCGGCCGCTGCGCACCGGTGCGTCCGTGCGCCAGATTTCGAGCATGCGCGGGCCGTACGGCTGCAACGGCACCCGTAGGTAGCGCGGATCGTCGTGATGCGGCGCCGTCTCGCCGAAGCCGAACACGGCCAACACGTTGTCCTCGCCCAGCACTTGGCTCGGATCGGTTTCAGCGACGTATTCCACCTGCAGTTGCGGGTGGTGTTGTGCGTGCTCTTGGAATTGCGGATATCGCGGGTTCATGATGGTTCTCGATGTAGCGTGTCGCCATGAAACTCTTCGCGCGCCTGACGGCGGCGATGCCGCCAGGCGCTCCAGGCCCGTGGCAACATCGCCAGGGCGGAGATGGTGTAGATGATGCGGAACACGCGCAGGCGACGCAGCGCCGCGCGGTTGTCGAACACGTCGCCGGCCAGCATCGCCAAGACCGCCTGCTCGACTTGCAGCACGTTGCGTGGCTGTGCGAATAGCTCGCGCATGGTGGGCGAGGTGAAGCGGTAGATGAACCATTTGAACTGATCCAGGCCGCCGCGCAGGTGTTTTTCCAGGCCTCGCTGCAACCGTGCCTCGCTGGCTGGGTCGCGCAGCGCTGCATCGACCATTGCAGCGCCGCGTTCGGCGCTGTGCATCGCCAGGTAGACGCCGGAGGAAAACATCGGGTCCACGAACGTATAGGCGTCGCCCAGCATCAGCCAGCGTGGCCCGCTCATCCGCGTGCATTCGTAGGCGTAGTTGCCGGTGGCATGCACCGGCGCGATGCGCTGCGCGTCGATCATGCGGGCGGCGACGTCCGGGTTCAATGCCAGGGTTCGCATCAACAAACCCTCGCTGTCGCCCTGGCGGGTCTTCATGTACGACGGATCGCAGACTGCGCCGACGCTCATCACGCCGTCGGGCAGTGGGATCAGCCACATCCAACCGTGGGCGTGGCGGTAGATGCTGATGTTGCCGGCATCCTCGCCCGGACGCCGCGTTACCCCGCGGAAATGGCTGAACAGCGCCGCCGAGGCGTGCCGCGCATTGGCGCGTTTGAGTTTGAGCTTGTTGCCCAGGAAGGTATCGCGACCGCTGGCGTCGATCAGGTAGCGTGGGCGGTAGTGGCGCAGGCCCTCCTCGGCGCTGCGCGCCTGTACCACCGGCCTGTCGCCGTCCAGTTGCACCGTCTCGACCCCGGTACCCTCGTGCAGGGTCGCGCCGACGGCGCGGACCCGCTCGGCCAGGATCCGGTCGAAATCGGCGCGCGGCACCTGGAAGGCATAGTCGGATTGAGCGTTGAGCGCATGGGCAAAGCGAAAGGTGTTGTAGCCGCCCGCATCGTTCGGAAAATCCGCGCCGAGTTTGAGCACACCGATGGCGCGGACCTGCTCCAGTACTCCCAGCCGCTGCAGGATCGGCATGTTCATTGGCAGTAGCGATTCGCCGATGTGGAAACGTGGATGACGGTCTTTTTCCAACACCGTCACCTGCCAACCCTGTTGTGCCAGCGCGATGGCCACGGCGCAGCCTGCCGGCCCGCCCCCGATGACCAACACGTCGGGCGTGTCGACGATGGTCGGTGGTGCTGCGGCGCTTGTGCGTGAATGAATGCGGGGTTCCATCCTGAAAGAATCTCCAGCGGAGCAGTGAAGCGACGTGCATAATAGCGCGTCGCTTGCGTTGGCATGGTTGCGTCATCGCGTCCGATGCACCATCTTGTGCCACCCTCTTTAAGTCCGGAAGCCTAGGATGTCTTCGCAAACCCCCGCCGAACGTGAACTGGCCGAGCTGCTGGTCGAGAGCCTGAACCTGGAGGACGTGCAGCCCGGCGATATCGATCCGGAGGCGGCACTGTTCAACACCGGTTTGGGGCTGGACTCGATCGACGCCCTGGAGTTGGCGTTGGCGATCAGCAAGCACTATGGCTTCCAGTTACGCTCGGATAACGACGAGAACCGCCGCATCTTTGCCTCGTTGCGCGCCCTGTCGGCGCATGTCCAAGCGAACAAGATCAACTGATCCAACCCGTTAGGTCCTGGGTGCTGCGTTAGGCGTGTTATCGGCGCGGCTGTACCCCGCGCTTGCCCATTCCAATGCGGTGCACCGCACGCATTTGGCGCTGCCTGCCGACGTGGTCCTGCTTTGATTGCTGCTGTTGGAGCGGATGCGGCGGTGTCGGTTTTGGCCGTGGTGGCTGGGGATGGTTCAATCGCGGTCTTGGTGCCGCTGTGGCGCTCGCCCAATGCGTTTTTGTTGCTCAGCATATCGCTGGTGTTGCCGGCCGCCTGGGTCGTCGGGTTCTTCGGTCGCAGCCGGCGGCGCGGGTGCACACCGGTGATTACCCGCATCGTCGAGGTGCTGTTAACGGCGCGACCATGCCAATCAGCCCCGAACAGCGGCGCTACACGCGCCGGCTGACCGTGCTCCGGGTCGAGGAGTCCCTGTTGCGTGGACGCTGGTTTCCGCAGCGTCCCTACCGTAACCTGTCCGCTCTCCTGCACCGGTTGGCGTGATTGGGGGCCGGTTTTTTGGCGCGACCTGTTGCGCCGAGGCACGCATCACCGTGGATGCCAGAGGGGTCGGATTATCAAGGAACAACGGAAGATGCCCCATACAAGGATGCCGTTGCGCATGGCCTGCGCGGTGTGGAACGCGCTGCAATTGCTATTCACCATGGTCTATACGGCGCTGGGAATCCTGCTTGCGTTGGCACTGCGAGCGCTCACCGGGCCACGCCTGCCGCTGCGCATGGCCGCGCGGATCTGGGCGCCCGGGCTGTTGTTCGGTGCCGGGGTGCGCCTGCAGGTGGAGGGCCGGGAGCGGGTGGACTGGTCGCGCAATCACCTGTTCGTCAGCAACCATCAGTCGATTATCGACATCTGCGCGTTGTTCATGGCCTTGCCTGTCCCGTTGCGATTCCTGCTCAAGGACGAGATGCTCAAGGTGCCGTTCGTGAATTGGTATGCGCGCTACACCGGCATGTTGTTCTTGGACCGTAACAGCCGCCACGCCGGGGCGATCGTGCGCCGCGAGGCTGCGGCATTGCTGCGTCGTGGCGAAGACTTGTGTTTGTTCCCGGAGGGTACACGTAGCCGCAGCGGAGAACTGGCCGAGTTCAAAGCCGGGTTGCTGCAGGCCGCCATCGACGCTGGCGTGGACGTGATCCCGGTGGCATTGGATGGAGCCGGCAAGGTGTTGCCGCCGGACAGCCTGTTTCGTGTCAGGCCCGGAATCATCCGGGTGCGGATCGGTGCGCCGATCCGGGTCCAGGGCGATAATGGCCCGCTGACCCGGCGGATGTTGACCCAGCGGGCGCACCAGTCCGTGCGCGCCATGCTCGAACCCAGAATATGAATCGCTCGTATGTATTTTGTCGTCCCGCATAATCATCCCAGTCTGCCGGGGCATTTCCCCGGTCGTCCGGTGGTGCCGGGCGTTGTGGTGCTGGATCACGTGCTGCAGGCCGTCGAGGCCGTGCACGGTGCCCGCGCGCCGCTGCGCTTGCCGCAAGTGAAGTTTCTGCAGCCGCTGCTGCCAGGTCAGACGGCGCGGGTGGAACTGGACGGCGTCGCGCCGCGTTGGCGTTTCCGCGTGCTGTGTGGCGATGAGGTGCTGGTCAGCGGCGAATTGAGCGCGGAGGCCGTGGCGTGAGCGTCGTCTGGAAACAGCGTCCGGAAGGCGGTGGTCACTTTGCATTGTGGTTGATCCGTAGCATCGCCCGTTATGGCGGTCGCAGCATCGGGCGTGCATTGCTGTATCCGATCACCCTGTATTTTCTGCTGGTGCGTGGCCACGAACGCCGCGATTCGCGAGGTTACCTGGGCCGCGTTTTCGGTCGTCCGGCCACCTTGTTGGAGGTGGCCCGGCACATTCATACCTTCGCCGCCACCATTCTCGATCGCGTGTTCATGCTGTGCGGGCAGATGCACCGCTTCCGGATCCAGATCCGTGGCCTGGAGCAACTGCGTGTGCAGATGGACCGCGGTCGCGGTGTACTGATCTTCGGCTCGCACCTGGGCAGCTTCGACGCGTTGCGGGTGTTGGCCACCCGAGCCCCGGACCTGCAGGTCAAGGTGGTGTTGGACAAGGCGCACAATCCGGCGCTGACGGGGTTGCTGGCCGCGCTGAATCCGTCACTGGCGGCCAACATCATCGATGCCGGCATGGACAGTACCGCGGTGGTCATGGCGATCAAGCAGGCGGCCGACGAGGGAGCGCTGATTGCATTGCTGGTGGATCGCCCGCAGCCGCAGGACCCCGCCCTGCCGGTTGCCTTCCTCGGCGAGCAGGCGCGGTTCCCAACCTCGCCGTGGCTGATCGCCGCCGCGCTGAAGGTGCCGGTGGTGTTGGCCTTCGGCTTGTACCGTGGCGGCAACCGCTACGAGTTGGTGTTCGAGACCTTCAGCGAGTGCCTGGACCTGCCGCGTCGTCAACGCGCGCCGGCGCTGGCCGGGCTCATCCGCGATTACGCCGTCAGGCTGGAACATTACACCCGCTCGGCGCCCTACAACTGGTTCAACTTCTACGATTTCTGGAACGACCCCCATGCCGATGCGTCGCACCTTGTTATCGATGCTGATACTGCTGTGCAGCGCCGCACCGCTATGCGCCGCGTCGCCTGAGCCGCTGGACCCGGATTGGATTCTGCAGCAACTGGTGCGGCCGGTACCGGTCAGCACCGCGTTCGTGGAATTGCGCGGTTCGACGCTGCTGAAGGCGCCGTTGCGGGTGCAGGGCGAATACCGCCGTCCCGACGCGCAGACGCTGGTGCGCGAGGTCACCGCGCCTTACCACGAGATCACCACCCTGCGCGGCGGTGAGGCCATCTTGGAGCGCGACGGCAAACCACCCAAGCGTTTTTCGCTGGCACGGGTTCCCGAACTGGCCGGATTGCAGAGCGGCTTCGGTGCGTTGCTGTCGGGTGAGCGCGCACAATTGCAGCAGCAGTACACCTTGAGCAGTGCCGGCACGCGCGAGCACTGGCAATTGCAGTTGCAACCCAGGCAAGCGGCGCTGGCCGCGCGCGTGCGCAGCCTGCGCTTGTACGGTCGCGGCGCGGAGTTGCGCTGCATCGAAACGACCCCGGCCAGGGGCGAGGTGCAGCGCACCCTGCTGGCCGGCGCGGCCCACGCCGCCACCGACATCGCCGAGACCGCCGCGCTGACCGCGCTGTGCCACGGCGAGGCGAGCTGATGCCACCTCTGCGCAGGGCGACGATGGGGGAGCGGCGATGACGCGCGCGCTGGGTTCGAAGATGCGGATCGCGCTGGCCCTGCTGTGGCTGGCGTTGCTGACCGTGGCGGGCATGTGGCTGGGCAATGCCTTGCAGCTGTCGGGAGATCTGCGCAAATTCATGCCGGAAGCCCGTACCCCCGCACAGAAACTGCTGCTGGACGAACTTGGCGAAGGTCCCGGTTCGCGACTATTGCTGATGTCGCTGTCGGGGGCCGAGCCGGCCACATTGGCGCGACAGTCGCAGGCGTTGCGTGCGCAATTGGCCGCGCAGCGCGACGTGTTCGAATTGGTCGCCAATGGTGCCGATGCTGGTTTGGACGCGATCCCAGAGCGCCTGCTGCCGTATCGTTATCTGCTCAGCGACAGCTTCGATGCCAAGCCCCTGGATGCGCAGACCCTGGCCGATGCGCTGCAGGCGCGGCTGCAAGACTTGGGCTCGCCAGCGGCGAGCATGGTCGAGCCGCTGCTGCCGCGTGACCCGACGATGGAAGTGCTGCATCTGGCCGAGTCGTTGCAGCCGGCCGGCGCTCCGCAGCCACGCGACGGCGTGTGGTTCGATCGCACCGGCAAGCAAGCGCTGCTAGTGGCGCAAACCCACGCCGCCGGTTTCGATCCCACCGGCCAGCAGCAGGCGGTGGATGCGATCCATCGCGCGTTCGCCAAGGTCGCCGCAGGCAGTACCAGTCGTTTGACCCTCACCGGCCCCGGTGCATTTTCGGTGGAGATCGGCGGGCGTACTCAGACCGAGGCACAGTGGATCGGTACCCTGGATACCGTGGGCCTGATCGTGTTGTTGCTGGTCGCCTACCGCAGTTGGAAGATTCCGGTGTTGGGCGTGCTGCCGTTGGCCAGTGCCGGGTTGGCCGGGTTGGCTGCGGTGGCGTTGCTGTTCGATGGCGTGCATGGCATCACCGTGGCGTTCGGCTTCACCTTGATCGGTGTGGTGCAGGACTATCCGATCCACTTGTTCAGCCATCAGCGTCCGGGCCTGGATCCGCGAGAAAATGCGCGCCATCTGTGGCCGACGCTGGCCACCGGCGTGGTTTCCACCTGTATCGCCTACGTCACCTTTTTGTTTTCCGGCGTGGATGGGCTGCGTCAACTGGCCGTGTTCACGATCGCCGGGTTGCTGGTGGCGGCATTGACCACGCGCCTGTTGTTGCCGGCGTTGATCGATCCATCGCCGCGCGACCACGCCGACTCGCCGGCGCTGGCACGGCTGTGGCGCGGCATTGCACGATTGCCGCGGCCGCGTTGGTCGTTGCTAGCGCTGGCGCTGGCCGCAGTGGCGATCATCGTCTTCGCGCCCGGGCCGTTCTGGCAGAACGATCTGTCCAAGCTGACCCCGGTGCCGCCCGCGGACCTGGCACGCGACGCGCATCTGCGTCAGGAGCTGGGGGCGCCGGACGTGCGCTACGTGCTGGCGTTGCCGGCGGTGTCCGTGGACGCGGCGTTGGCGGCATCCGAGCGACTGCGGCCACGCTTGGATGCGCTGGTTGCGCAGGGTGAACTCGCCGGCTACGACATGGCGGCCCGCTACCTGCCGAGCGTGGCGACGCAGCGCCGTCGCCAAGCAGCCTTGCCCGATCCGACACGGGCGCAGGCGCTTACCGCCACAGCGGTCGCCGCCACGCCATTCCGGGTCGATGCCTTCGCTCCATTTTTGGCTGACCTGCAGCACGCGCGCAGCGCAACGCCGCTCACCCCGCACGATTTGCGTGGTACCCCGCTGGCGACCAGTGTTGGCGGTCTGTTGCTGGAGCGTTCCGACCACGCGACCGCGCTGGTTTCGCTGACCGGGCTGCGCGATCCGGCGCGGCTGGCCAGTGTGGTGCAGGGCAGCGGCGCACAGTTGCTGGACCTCAAGGACGCTTCCGAATCGCTGGTGGCCGCTTACCGTGGGCGTGTGCTGGGGGCGTTGGGGGTGGCGGCGGTGTTGCTGGTACTGACCGTGGCGATCGCACTGCGCACGCCACGTCGCATCGCGCGGGTGCTGTTGCCGATGGCACTGACCACGTTGCTGATTCTGGCGATTTTGCGCGGCTGCGGGGTCGAATTGAATCTGTTCCATCTCATCGCGTTGATTCTGGCCGCTGGCTTGGGGCTGGATTACGCGCTGTTCTTCGATCACGCCGGCGATGACCGTGCCGATCAGTTGCGTACCCTGCATGCCTTGATCGTGTGCAGCTTGATGACGCTGCTGGTGTTCGCGTTGTTGGCTGCGTCCAGTATTCCGGTGTTGCGCGCGATCGGCAGTACCGTGGCGCTGGGCGTGTTGTTCAATTTTGTATTGGCCCTGCTGGTGTCGCGTGAGACCGCCAGCGAAGCGACGCAGGAGACGGGGCATGCACACGCACACTGACGGGTTGGACGGACGCGATACAATCGCGGCGTTGATTCCGCATCAGGGCCTGATGTGCCTGTGGGAGCAGGTAGTGACCTGGGATGCACAGCGGATCGTGCTACGCAGTCAGGCACATCGCAGTGTCGAGCATCCGTTGCGCTGCGGTCAGCGGTTGCGCGCGCTGCATCTGTGCGAATACGGTGCGCAGGCGATGGCGGTGCATGGTGGCCTGCTCGGTCGCGCCGCCGCAAGCATGCCGATATCGCCAGCTATTCCGGTGCGGCTAGGCATGTTGGTCGCGTTGCGGGGTGTGCAGTTGCATGTCACCGATCTGCACGATCTGCCGCAGGCCATCGAGTGCGAGGCCGAGGTGTTGCTGCAGATGGAGAATAGTCAGCAATACGCCTTCCGCATCGTCCACGCCGGGCAACCGCTGGCCGAAGGCCGCGCCACGGTCATGCTGGGCAGCGCATAGCGGATGTGGCGGCGCCGCGACTAGGCATGGTCGGTCGCGACCGATCCCTATGACGTGGACAAGCGCCATTCGGGCAACATCGGCACGCCTGTCAATCGCTAGGATGGCGGTCCTGTCCGCATTTCACAGAGGAGCTTCGATGTCCCCATCTGCTGTTTCGCGTCGCGCGCTGGTCACCGGCGGCAGCGGCGATCTCGGTGGTGCGATCTGCCGCACGCTTGCCGCGCAGGGTCTGCATGTCATCGTGCATGCCAACGCTGGTCTTGTGCGTGCTGCGGCAGTGGTGGAGGCGATCATTGCGGCCGGTGGCAGCGCCGAAGCGGTTGCGTTCGACGTGAGCGATGCTCATGCCAGTGCGGATGCGCTGGCGGCGTTGCTGGAGGCCGGACCGATCCAAGTGCTGGTCAATAACGCAGGCATTCACGATGACGCCCCACTGGCGGGGATGAGCGCGGAGCAATGGCATCGCGTCATCGATGTTTCGTTGCACGGGTTCTTTCACGTCACCCAGCCGCTGTTGCTGCCGATGGCGCGCACGCGCTGGGGACGCATCGTCAGTGTGTCCTCGGTGTCGGCGGTAATGGGCAATCGCGGTCAGGCCAACTATGCTGCTGCCAAGGGCGCGCTGCACAGCGCCAGTAAGTCGCTGGCGCTGGAAATGGCCAGCCGTGGTATCAGCGTCAACGTGGTTGCGCCTGGGATCCGGGCCTGGATCCGCGAGAAAATGCGCGCCATCTGTGGCCGACGCTGGCCACCGGCGTGGTTTCCACCTGTATCGCCTACGTCACCTTTTTGTTTTCCGGCGTGGATGGGCTGCGTCAACTGGCCGTGTTCACGATCGCCGGGTTGCTGGTGGCGGCATTGACCACGCGCCTGTTGTTGCCGGCGTTGATCGATCCATCGCCGCGCGACCACGCCGACTCGCCGGCGCTGGCACGGCTGTGGCGCGGCATTGCACGATTGCCGCGGCCGCGTTGGTCGTTGCTAGCGCTGGCGCTGGCCGCAGTGGCGATCATCGTCTTCGCGCCCGGGCCGTTCTGGCAGAACGATCTGTCCAAGCTGACCCCGGTGCCGCCCGCGGACCTGGCACGCGACGCGCATCTGCGTCAGGAGCTGGGGGCGCCGGACGTGCGCTACGTGCTGGCGTTGCCGGCGGTGTCCGTGGACGCGGCGTTGGCGGCATCCGAGCGACTGCGGCCACGCTTGGATGCGCTGGTTGCGCAGGGTGAACTCGCCGGCTACGACATGGCGGCCCGCTACCTGCCGAGCGTGGCGACGCAGCGCCGTCGCCAAGCAGCCTTGCCCGATCCGACACGGGCGCAGGCGCTTACCGCCACAGCGGTCGCCGCCACGCCATTCCGGGTCGATGCCTTCGCTCCATTTTTGGCTGACCTGCAGCACGCGCGCAGCGCAACGCCGCTCACCCCGCACGATTTGCGTGGTACCCCGCTGGCGACCAGTGTTGGCGGTCTGTTGCTGGAGCGTTCCGACCACGCGACCGCGCTGGTTTCGCTGACCGGGCTGCGCGATCCGGCGCGGCTGGCCAGTGTGGTGCAGGGCAGCGGCGCACAGTTGCTGGACCTCAAGGACGCTTCCGAATCGCTGGTGGCCGCTTACCGTGGGCGTGTGCTGGGGGCGTTGGGGGTGGCGGCGGTGTTGCTGGTACTGACCGTGGCGATCGCACTGCGCACGCCACGTCGCATCGCGCGGGTGCTGTTGCCGATGGCACTGACCACGTTGCTGATTCTGGCGATTTTGCGCGGCTGCGGGGTCGAATTGAATCTGTTCCATCTCATCGCGTTGATTCTGGCCGCTGGCTTGGGGCTGGATTACGCGCTGTTCTTCGATCACGCCGGCGATGACCGTGCCGATCAGTTGCGTACCCTGCATGCCTTGATCGTGTGCAGCTTGATGACGCTGCTGGTGTTCGCGTTGTTGGCTGCGTCCAGTATTCCGGTGTTGCGCGCGATCGGCAGTACCGTGGCGCTGGGCGTGTTGTTCAATTTTGTATTGGCCCTGCTGGTGTCGCGTGAGACCGCCAGCGAAGCGACGCAGGAGACGGGGCATGCACACGCACACTGACGGGTTGGACGGACGCGATACAATCGCGGCGTTGATTCCGCATCAGGGCCTGATGTGCCTGTGGGAGCAGGTAGTGACCTGGGATGCACAGCGGATCGTGCTACGCAGTCAGGCACATCGCAGTGTCGAGCATCCGTTGCGCTGCGGTCAGCGGTTGCGCGCGCTGCATCTGTGCGAATACGGTGCGCAGGCGATGGCGGTGCATGGTGGCCTGCTCGGTCGCGCCGCCGCAAGCATGCCGATATCGCCAGCTATTCCGGTGCGGCTAGGCATGTTGGTCGCGTTGCGGGGTGTGCAGTTGCATGTCACCGATCTGCACGATCTGCCGCAGGCCATCGAGTGCGAGGCCGAGGTGTTGCTGCAGATGGAGAATAGTCAGCAATACGCCTTCCGCATCGTCCACGCCGGGCAACCGCTGGCCGAAGGCCGCGCCACGGTCATGCTGGGCAGCGCATAGCGGATGTGGCGGCGCCGCGACTAGGCATGGTCGGTCGCGACCGATCCCTATGACGTGGACAAGCGCCATTCGGGCAACATCGGCACGCCTGTCAATCGCTAGGATGGCGGTCCTGTCCGCATTTCACAGAGGAGCTTCGATGTCCCCATCTGCTGTTTCGCGTCGCGCGCTGGTCACCGGCGGCAGCGGCGATCTCGGTGGTGCGATCTGCCGCACGCTTGCCGCGCAGGGTCTGCATGTCATCGTGCATGCCAACGCTGGTCTTGTGCGTGCTGCGGCAGTGGTGGAGGCGATCATTGCGGCCGGTGGCAGCGCCGAAGCGGTTGCGTTCGACGTGAGCGATGCTCATGCCAGTGCGGATGCGCTGGCGGCGTTGCTGGAGGCCGGACCGATCCAAGTGCTGGTCAATAACGCAGGCATTCACGATGACGCCCCACTGGCGGGGATGAGCGCGGAGCAATGGCATCGCGTCATCGATGTTTCGTTGCACGGGTTCTTTCACGTCACCCAGCCGCTGTTGCTGCCGATGGCGCGCACGCGCTGGGGACGCATCGTCAGTGTGTCCTCGGTGTCGGCGGTAATGGGCAATCGCGGTCAGGCCAACTATGCTGCTGCCAAGGGCGCGCTGCACAGCGCCAGTAAGTCGCTGGCGCTGGAAATGGCCAGCCGTGGTATCAGCGTCAACGTGGTTGCGCCTGGGATCATCGATCGACAGCGCGATGGCCGGCGCGGCGTTCGCGCCGGAAATGATCAAGCAAATGGTCCCTGCCCGCCGCGCTGGTCGGCCCGAGGAAGTGGCCGCGTTGGTGGGTTTTCTCTGCACGGATGCGGCGGGCTATATCAACGCGCAGGTCATCGGTATCAACGGCGGGATGGCCTGAGCCCGATTGCGGGCGCGACCCCGGATGCGGGTGATGGCATCCGGCAACACCGTGCAACGTCCGCTGGCTGCCGTGACGAGCGGCGAACGCTGCATAGGGCTGGCTGCGCAGCTCGCCGCGTGCCAATTTCCGCCCAGCGTGCGCTCACTGGCAGGTGAAGCTGCTGGCCGACTCCACATTGCCCGCGACGTACTGGGCCACTTGCGGATAGGGGCACAGCGGCCGGCTGCGTTGACTGCTCCAGTTGGCCGGTACCTCGCCGTTGGGGGAGGCGCTGCCGGGACCGCGTGCGGTCGCGGTAATCGCCGTCGGCGCCTGACCTTGTTCGACCCAGGCGATCAATGGCGTCAGTGCGTCGAATTGGTCGGTGGACGGGCCGCCGCCGCAATGCATCATGCCCGGCACCGGGAACAGGCGCGCGTAACTGGCGGCATTCGGGTCGGCAGTGGTCAGACGCTGGTACCAGTCGGCGGTATCGGCGAAGGAGAAGATGCTGTCGCCGGTACCATGATAGACCAGCAGCTTGCCACCGCCGGCCTTGAGTGTGGTCAAGTGGGTTTCGTCCGGTGGGCCCATGAAGGACCACGACGACTCGGCGTACGTACCGGACGTGGCGAAGATCTTCGGTGCGTCGCGATCCATATTGAAATGCAGCGCGTACTGGCCCAGATTCTGGCTTACCGATGTGTTTTCCGGCGAGCTAACGAACACGAAGGCTACCGAGTTCGGCACCAAGGTCATCGAGTTGTACTGCCGCCAGCCGGCCCAGTCGCCACTGCCGATACCAGGATCGTAGACAAAAGGGGCGTACAGCGCGGTGCCGGCGCTGTCATGGGGGCCGGCATGGATGGCGGTGAGCGCTTGCTTCTGCGCTTGAGTCAGGCACTGTCCGGTGCGCCCGGCGCTGCCGCAGGTGGGAACGTTGTTTGCCAGGCTGAACTGGGTTTGGCAGGCGCTGACGTTCTGCACCATGCCATCGCTGACGCCGTCCAGCGCATCGCAGGTGGCGACGATGCGACTGGCGACGAACGCACGTTCGGCACCGTTGAGCCCGCTCTGGACATCGTTGCCGTCGGTAAGCGCGGCCAGTTGTTGTGCGGCGGCCATTTCCGCGATCGCGGCCTTGGGCAGGTGGAATCCAGGGTCGCCGGCCAGGATGCCATCGTAGTCCTGCGCATCACGCGCGGCGGCCACCATCGCGTGGCGGCCCCCGTTGGAACAGCCGCCGAAATAGCTCACATCCGGTGGCTTGCCGTAGGCGGTCTGGATGGTGTGCTTGGCCATTGGGGTCAGTGCCTGCACCGCCTGATAGCCATAGTCCAGGCGTGCCTGGGGATCCATCCCGAAAAATCGGTTCCTGTCGCCGTTGTGCCCGGCATCGGAACTGATGACGGCAAAGCCCATGTGCAAGGGATTGTCCTGCTGTGCGCTGCCACCGATGTCACCGACCGCGGTGTTGACGTAGCCGTCCAATCCGCCGTTGGCCTGGTAGAAGAAACGGCCGTTCCATGCGGTGGGCAGCCGCATCTCGAAGCCGATCGCATACGTTTGACCATCGACCGGGCTGACCCGGCTGTGCATCGTGCCGGTGATTTGGCAATGCGCGTCGATGGGTTTGCCTGCCACGCTCAGAGCGCCGGCCGGAATGGTCCTGACGCCGGTGAAGGTTGTGCCCGGATAACTGAGATTGGGGTTGCTGGCCAACGCCTCGCAGGATTGTTGCAGTCGCGCCGGCACCGCCGGACCCTTCTGTGCTATCGCGGTGGACGACATGGCAAGACCTGTCAATGCAAGCGTTAACGTGGACAACGTGGGCGACATGAGATCTTCCTTTCGTGGGTTTGCGTCGGGAATGCGCAACTTGAGCTTGTCTGAATGCTTTTTGAAGATCGGGTCAAGATGGCGGTGCGTGTTGAGATAAATAATGTGATTTGATCTGCATTATCACAATGCCAAAGATTGCATTACTGATCGGCTACGATGCACGCCCTTGTTGCCCTGCAACAAGCCGCTGCGTCGACTCAGGCGGCGTCGGCGTACCAGTCGGCCGACAGTACCGGTGTCGCCGCCGACACGCTGTTGCACCCGGCCAGCCCATGGTCGGCAAGTGAGGGATGCCGCTCGTGTGCGCGCTCGAGAATCTCGCTTGCCAGCGTTGCCATGTGTGCGACATGACCGCGAAGGCGCGCGACGAAGGTCGCATCGTCCACCTGATCGTGCAGAGCGCGGTTGAGTTCATGGAACCAGTCGATCAGGTATTGGTCCAGCAAGCGTCCGTCGATCACCGTGGCGTCTTGCGCGCGGTTGGCCGCGCCCCAATCGCGCAGCAATGCCTGCATGCCAAGATTGAGCGCGCTGGCGTGCTCGAACGCCGGGCGCAGTTGGCTCAACACGGCCACGTTGGTGGTGCGACCGGAGCAGTACAACGGGGCCAGCAGCGACCAGTAGTAGGTGTAGTCCCAGATCACCTTGAGCGGCATGACCTGCGCGTCGCCGAACAGCGGGTACTGGTCTTGGTATAGGGTCAGTGTGTTCTCGTAAAACGAAAAATACAGTTGCTGATACAGCGCGGCGTAGGGCGCGATGTTGCCCCCGTCGCGTTCCAGCGCGATCAGTTCGCAGATGTAGGTGTTGGAGATGGCGATGAAGTCGTTGCCCGGCGAGTAGAACGGATCCAGGAACACACCGGCCTCGCCGGTCAGCGCCCAACGCTGGGCCGAAAATACCTGTTTGCAGCCGTAGGAAAAGTCGCGCAGGAACATGAAATCCTGCACCGCGTATGCGCTGTGTTCCAGTGTGCGCGCGATCTGCGGTTGGTGCGTGCGCAGCCAGGCCATGGCCTTGTCGTGAGTATTCATCGTTTCCAGCGGATGCAGGGTGGCGTCGCAGACGATACCCAGCGAATGCGCGCCGGAAGACAGCGGGATCAGCCACAGCCAGTAGCCTGGGCCGCACATGTGGTTGGTCGAGCGCCAGCGGTCCGGTGGTGTACAGCGTTGCAGCCAGGCGTTGTCCTGCGACCAGCCATTGGGGTCGATGTGTCCGTCCACCCGCCACCACACGGCATTGGCGCGGTGTGCGTTGTCCTGCGCCAGGCCAAGTTTGCGTTTGAGCAGGCCGGCACGGCCGCTGGCGTCCACCACCCAGCGTGTGTGCAGTGAGGTTTCGGCACCATCGCGCGTGTAGCGCACGCAGTGATTGCCGTCGTCGTCGGCCAGCGCGATCCCGCGCACGGTGCTGGCGTCGAGGAACTCCACGCCCAGCGCGCGCGTGCGCGTACCGAGGAAGTTTTCGAAGCGGCCGCGGTCGATCTGCCACGATGGCGTCGGCAGCAACTGGCTCACGCCCAGTTCGGTGCAGCGGTCCAGATCCTCGCGCCGGTCGGAGCGAAGCGGCCGCGGTCGATCTGCCACGATGGCGTCGGCAGCAACTGGCTCACGCCCAGTTCGGTGCAGCGGTCCAGATCCTCGCGCCGGTCGGAGAAAAAGAAACGGAAGCCGAACTTGCGGATCTGCTCGACATCAAGGTGTTCGCGCAGGCCAAGTACCTCGGCGAAGTAGTGCGCGCCGATCTCCACCGAGGACTCGCCGACCTTGAACGCGGCTTCGCGCACCGGATGCGCGCGCCGTTCCAGCACAGTGATGCGCAGCTCCGGTAAGCGCTGGCGTAGTTGCAAGGCCAGGGTCAGCCCGGCCAGTCCGCCACCGACGATCACCACGTCCGCGCGTCGTTCGTTCATGTCGTCGATTCCTTTGCGCAAGCCATGGATAGACCGGTACCGCTGCCATCCGCGTCGTCGATGACCACCGGGTTGGCGCGGACGCGCCGGTATTCGCGCACCACGTGGCCGTAGTTCCACACCTGCACGACCACGTGCGAGGTGATCTTCCACAGATCGCGCACCAGGCGGAAATGGCTCTTACGGAAGGTGCCTGGAGTTTGCTTGGCGTAGCGCGTTTCGATCGGCACCGCCACCACCCGCGCGCCGGTTTGGCGTGCGGCGGAGATCAACAGTTGCGCCTCGAACACGAAACCCTCGCCGGGCACATCGCGCAGGGTGTAGACCGACTGCGGGTAGAGACGCTGACCGCTCTGGCTGTCGACCAGGCGGAAGCCGCAGCCCCAGGCGATGCCCCAGTCGCCGAAATCGTTGCCGATACGCCGAATGGTTGGTTGGCTGGCGCGTTTGCGCAGACGTGCGCCGACGATCACGCAGCCGGGATGGCGGTTGGCCGCGGCCAATAGGCGAGGGAAGTCGCTGGCGCTGTGCTGACCATCGCCGTCCATGGTCATCACCGCGCGCACGCCCTGACGCTGCGCCTCGGCGAAACCGCTGCGCAGGGCCGCGCCCTTGCCGAGGCGCTGCGGATGGCGGATCAACGTCACCGGCAGGCCGGCGAGGCAGTCACTGGTGCCATCGTCGGAGCCGTCATCGACCACGATCACGCGCGGGCAATGCGCCAGTGCGTCACTGACCACCTCGCGGATGCGCAATGCTTCGTTCAGCGCCGGGATCAGGATGGCGGTATCGGTGGCGCTCAATGGCGTCCTGCTCATGTTGGTAACTCCACTTGCAGGCAGCGGCCGCCGCCCGCATCGAGCATGCAGCCGGTGGCGCCAATGGCCAACGCGTCGAACAGGGGCAGCATCGGTGCCATGGAGTTGCCCCCGGCATGTCGTGCCAGTGCGCCATCGTCAGGCACGGCGACGCCGTCGCGCAAGTGCACTTGCAGTTGCGGTAGATCGGAGCGGGTCGCGGTGCTGAGCACCAGCGCGCCGCCGAGCAGGCCCTCGCTGTTCCAGATGCGCCCGAGCGCGCCGACCGAACGGCCGTCGTAGCCGACCAGCAGGACGGCTTCATCTCCCGCCGCCAATTGCGACAATGCCTCCAGCAAGCCCTGGGCGAAGCTGCCGCAGTGTGCGCTGAGCGCGGTGGTCGCCGCGGTCGCGCCGGCGCCGATAGTCCAGTAGCCCGCGGTCGCGTTGTGCACCGAGTTATGGAATTTGGTCGGCGAGACCGACAGTGGGTCGCTGGCCAAGGTGGCGCACATGTAATCGGCGATGATCATGTCGCCATGCGTGGAGGCGAATATCGATGGCAAGGTGGCCGGGTCGCGACGGGCGTCCTGGCACGCGGCCAGGGCCACCTCCAGCGAGACCGCCACAGTGTCCGGCGCGCGCCGTCGCTCGTTCGGCGCCAGCAGTTGCGGCGATGGGCGCGCTGGCGTCTCCAGCAGCGCCCCGACGCCGCGCGCGAATGCCCGGGCCGCCGCCCACGAGGGCAGGCCGGGCGCCCAGAAGCCGATGCCTTCGATTGTCGCGGTCAACATGGGCGTTTTCATGCGCGACCAAACAGCAGTGAACAGTTGTTGCCGCCGAAGCCGAAGGAGTTGTTCATCGCGTAACGGACCTGTGCGTGGGCGGTATCGAAGCGAATCTGCGGGCCGCACACGGGATCGGGCATGGCGCTGTTGAGGGTGCCGGGAAGCAGGCCGTCGCGCAGCGCCAGTAGCGCGAAGACCGAGTCCACGATGCCGGCGGCGCCCAGCGTATGCCCGGTCCATCCCTTGGTGGAACTGGCGTGCAGGGTGGCGGGGAACACCGCTGCCACCGCTGCCGCCTCGACGCTATCGTTGGCCTGGGTCGCGGTGCCGTGCAGGTTGAGATAGCCGACCTCGTCCGCATCCACGCCAGCACGCTGGAGGGCGCCGCGCATCGCCAGACGCGCGCCCAGCCCCTGCGGATGCGGGGTGGACATGTGGTGCGCGTCGCTGGATTCGCCGTAGCCGCAGAACAACGCCAGGGCCGGTGGTGCGTCGAGGGCGTCGTTGCGTTCCAGCAATGCGTAGCCACCGGCCTCGCCCAGCGACAAACCGACCCGACGCACGTCGAATGGCCGACATGGTTCCGGCGACACCAATTGCAGTGCGTTGAAACCGAACAGCACGCTGCCGCACAGCGTGTCCACGCCGCCGACCAGGGCCGCATCGACCACGCCGTTGGCGATCAGCCGCGCGGCCTGGGCGAACACCTTGGCGCTGGAGGAGCAGGCCGTGGCCACGGTGACGCATGGGCCGCGCAGGCCGGTGGCGCGACGCACGAAATCGCCCAGCGAATGCGTGGTGTGCACGATCGGCCGATTCAGGTCGTCGGGAAAGCGTGGGCCTTGCGCGTCGTACTCCAGCCGGGTGTAGGCTTCTTCGCTGGCGGCGATGCTGGAGGTGGACGTGCCCATCACCACCGCAACGCGCTCGGTGCCGTGGCGCTGCGTGGCATCGGCCACCGCTGCGGCCATATCGTCTTGTTGGAGAGCCAACCAAGCCAGGCGGTTGTTGCGGCTTTCCGCGTCGGCGAGGGCCGACGGCAGCGCGGCGCGTTCCAGCGCATCCACCCGACCGATCCAGCATGGCAGTGGCTGCGTGCCGAAATCGTTGCGGCGCAGACCACTGTGGCCCTCGCGCAAGGCGCTGGCCTGTGCCTGAAGTCCGCTGCCGAGCGCGGTGGTCGCGGTGTACGCGCGGATGGCGACGGGAGCCATGCGGGGCCACTGGTGCGCTTCGGTCACGCGATCATCCGGAAATGAAGTTCAAGCGCCCAAGTATGGCCTATATCGGCGCTGCCGACGCCATCGTTGCGGTGCGCCGTCCAGGCGAAGGTGAATAGGCACCCGCATTGAATCTGTTCAGTGACGCGCCGGCGTGCGCTTTCGCCGCTGGCACATTTCCTCCACAATCACTCGCATTTCCACGCCGGGCGCACGCCACGGGCATGCAAGCCTACGTCTATAAAAGCCAACGTAAACCAGACACCTACCTTTATCTCGCCGCGCGCGACGACTTCGGTTGTCTGCCGCCCACACTGCTGGCCACGCTGCACCCACTGGCGTTCGTGCTCGAAGTGGCACTCACTGCCGAGCGCACGCTGGCCCGCGCCGATCCGGTCACGGTGCGCGCGAACCTCTCCGGTTGCGGCTTCCATCTGCAATTGCCGCCGCGTCCCGACGGCCTGATCGATCGACACGATGACTGAATCCTTTTTCCGCACGCGCGCGCCGATCCTTGCCGCCGCGCTGGGCGCCCTGCTGGCCCTGGCTGCCGGGGTTGGCGCGTTCGCCGCCTTGCTGAGCGTATGGCTGGCGCAACCGGCCTTCGCACTGGCGGTGTCCTGGCAGCGCGGCAGCCGTCCGCGCCCGACTGGCCTGAAGGCGCTGGCCGCGACCGTGAGGCCATTGCTGGTGCTATGGGCCGGCGGTCTGGCCGTGGTCGCGTTGTTGCTGGCCTGGCCACTGGCCGCATTGCGCGATAGCGGCAGTTTGACTGCGACCTTGGCGCTCAGCGTGGCTGCCAGTGCGGTCTTGCTCGGACTATGGCGCACCTGGCCGCTGTGGCACGGTAGCGAATGCGCTGACGGCCCTCTGCGGCCTCGCTGGCATGCCCTGGCGCAACAGGATGTGCAGGCTTGGCGCGGTCTGGAGGTGGCCGGGTTGGTGTTGGCATTGGCCGGCCTCGGCGTACTGCTGGCGTGGCCCGGCTTACTTGCCACCACCACGCGTTGGTCGCTGGCGCTGGCCTACGCGTTGTTGTCGCCACTGCTGCACGCTGCTCTGCAGCGGGTGGCGCCGCCACAGGCGCTGGTGTCAGTGCCGTCCTCGGCCGACCTGTTCGCCGAGTTCAGTGCCGCCGTGCCGCGCATGGACGAACCAGCGCCGCCGCAGGAGGAATTGCACATGGCGCTGTACGATGCGGCGCGCAGCGGTCGGGTGGACCGTGCGTTGCAGCTGTTGCAGGCCGGGGCCGATCCGCATGCGCTGCCGGCTTCGAACTGGCGCGATCAGCGTAGCCTGCCGGTGCTGGCCGCGGTGTTGCCGGACCTGCGCCTGCTGCGGGATCTGATCGTGCGCGGGGTAGACGTCAATCGTCCGCACCTGGGCATGACGCCGCTGTTGGCCGCCACCCGCGATAGCTGGCACGGTCGGCCCGAAGCGGTGATGACCCTGCTCGCCAATGGTGCCGACCCACGTGCCAGCGACAGCGATGGCAATACGCCGTTGCATCACGCCGCGCGTAGTTCCGACCCTGGCGTGGCCGCGTTGTTGCGCGATGCCGCCGCCGAACTGGATGTGCCCAATCGCGATGGCCTGACCCCGCTGGCGGTGGCCTGTCAGGTTGGCAATTGGCGGATGGGCAAATTCCTGCTCGAGCGTGGCGCCAAGCCCGAGCCGCCCGACGCCAGCCCGGTGTTGTTGGCCGC
Organism: Xanthomonas sp. MUS 060; assembly: GCF_000963215.1. Lineage (NCBI taxonomy): Bacteria > Pseudomonadati > Pseudomonadota > Gammaproteobacteria > Lysobacterales > Lysobacteraceae > Xanthomonas > Xanthomonas sp. MUS 060. Next base: position 7,505 of record NZ_JZIM01000010.1, on the reverse strand, counting down.
AGCCGGAACCGAGGAGGACGATCCGGCCGGCGTGCAACTGTTGCTCAAACACAAGGCGCGGGTGGACGCGCGTGATCACCAGCAGCGCCGCAGTGCACTGCACGAGGCGGCGCAGGCCGGGCATGTGGAAATCGTCCAGGCGCTGCTCGGCGCGGGGGCCAACCTGGAAGCGCGCGATGCGCTGGCCCGTACCCCGTGGCTGGAAGCCGCACGTCACGGCCGCGTGGCGGTGCTGGAGCGACTGCTGCCGCACAAGCCCGATGTGCACGCGATCGATGGTGACGGCCGCAACGCGCTGTTATTGGCTTGCAGCGCCGACCAGGTGTCGCCGGATTTGATCCGACGCCTGCGCGAGCTGGGCGTATCGGCTGCGCAGCCCGACCACGCCGGTCGTCGTGCGGTGGATGTGGCCGCCGAGGCCGGACGCTGGGCGATCGTCTCCGCGTTGGACCCGGATTATCCATTGCCGGCTGCGGTCAGCGATGGTCAGGGCGAGATCGGCAGCGCCGGTTTGCCCGACCGAGCGCCGCTGGAACTGCTGCGCGAAGGCCTGCAACTGGGCCAGCCACCCAGCGGGCTGGCTGCGCTGGCGCGGCTGTGTGCGGCGGCGGAGTTGGGCACCCTGCTGCACGATAAAGATGTGGCGCTGAAACCGCGCGCGGTGGATTGGCTGCTGACGCATGGCGCTGCGCCGGAGGTGCTCGATGCCGACGGTGATACGCCGATGTTCGCGTTGCTTACGCGTGGCGTGGAAGCCGTGCCCAGTCTGCAGGTGTTGCTGCGTCATGGCGTATCGCCGGCCGGTGCTGGTGGCTTGACCCGCCTTCTCGCTGCGTGCGCCCAGCATGATCACGCTTCGCGTGCGTTGGAGCAGTTTGCGTTGGAGTTGCTCGAACGCGGCGCCGATCCGTTCGCGCCGTCGCCGGCCGGTGATCCGCCGTTGTCCCTGGCCGTGCGTCTGGGTTGGTTGCGACTGCAGTTGCACTTGCTTGAGCGTGGTGCCGATCGTGAGGCGCGCGATAGTCATGGCATGACCGCGCTGCACTTGGCTGCCGCGCTGGGACGTGAGGCCTCGCTGAAATTGCTGATTCAACAGGGTGCTTGGCCGGAGGCGCGCGCCGCCGATGGCCAGACTCCCCTGGGCGTGGCCCTGGCCAGTGGCCGGCGCGATCTGGCCGATTGGCTGGACTGGCGGATCTGGCCGTTGCCACTGCGCCCGCTGCGCGAAGCCGATGTGCCCGCAGCGGCGATGGTCGGCGATGCCGACGCGATCCGGCGCTTGATCGACCTGGGTCTGCCGGTGGACGCAGTGGACGCACAGGGCTGTACCGCACTGCTGCGCGCTGCCGGCGGTGGCCATGCCGCAGCGGTGGATCTGCTGCTGGCGCGCGGTGCCAATCTGCACCATGCTGCGGCCAGTGGCGTTACCCCGTTGTCCGCGGCGGTGAGCATGCGTCAGGTCGGCATCGTCTCGGCATTGCTGCAAGCCGGCGCCCAGATCGAGCATCGTCTGCCTGGCGGCGTCACCGTGCTGATGCTGGCCTGCGCGCTGGGTCTGCCGGATATCGCCGCGCGCCTGCTAGCTGCTGGTGCCGATGTGCATGCCGGCGATGCACAGCAACGCACGCCATTGCACTGCGCGACGTTGTATGGCTTCAGCGCACGTGACAAGTCGCGCCTGCTGGCCCTGCTGGACACCCTGCTGCTAGCCGGCGCCGAAGCCGATCTTGGTTCCGCCGACGGGGTGACGCCGCTGTTGTCGCTGCTGGGTGCGCAGGCCGAACCTGGCACCGCTTGCGAAGAATTGGTGGTGTTAGCTGGTGTTGAGCGACTGCTCGATGAGGAGGTGAGCCTCGACGTGCAGGACGCGCACGGCTTCGGCCCGCTGCATTTGGCGGCGTTGCATGGTTTGCCGTTGTTGGTGCAGCGCCTGTTGCGCGCCGGCGCCGATCCGGATCTACGCGACACCTTGAATCGCACTCCGCGCGAAATCGCGGTGATGCGTGGCTTCGTCGATGTTGCCGGTCAATTCCAGCCCGCCTTACCGGGCGTGTCCTCGATGGCCCGGTTTCTGCGCGAAACGCGCTGAAGCGTTTCTTGCTGCGACGCGGTGCCAACTGATACGCCAGGGTTTCCTGGACATCTCAAGGCCATGGAAAATGCTAATTCAAAATAGCGCAGGTCGCTGAGCGGCTAGGCGTCACTACGCACAGTCTTTATGTCTGGCTGTGCAAGTTCGGCAAGCCTGGTGTGTTGCAGCGCGCTGAGCTGGACCAGAGCGACGAGCTTCGGCGCTTGAAGACCAAGTTTCGCTGAGTCACCGATGAGCGCGACATCCTAAAAAAGCCGCTGCGTATTTTGCCAAGAAGTAAAGGCAAAGTACCCTTTCATTCACGCCCATCGCGGGGAATTCAGGTTGTGCGCGATGTGCCGGGTGTTGCGGGTAAACCGGGGGATTACGACGCCTCGCTAAAATCGTCCAAGAGTGAGAGCGCCAAGGAAGACGAGCGCTGATCAACGAATAATGTCTGGCCAGTGACGGTGTCTATAAGATTACCCGGGGTCTGCGCGATATGACGGAGCGTTGCAGTCTTCATCGCGTGCATCGGCTGATGCGCTCGGAAGGATTGCGTTTGCATGTGGGGGGATGGTCGCAAACCCCGACTCAAGTGCTGTGCCGAATGCGCAGCAGTTGAACATGGTCATGCGCAAGCTTACCCGGTTGGTTTGACTGACGCTGAGTACGCTATGAAAAACCTAGTCAGACAGTTCGCTTGACAGACCCCTTGCAAGTTGAGGCTGCTTAGTGCGATTCTTTGCGTTTGCAATTGTTCATCGCGGATTTCTACACTGACGAAGACAGGGCTTATTTTCTTAAAATTTAGATTTTTACTTATTTTTCTTATTTTTATTTTTCTTAACTTCATATGCCTCAGTGGCACTTGCTTCTGATGCGGCGCGGTTCATTTTCCTGCGGAAAGGGATATTCTATTAAAGTCAATGATGATTTGTTTGGGGGGTTGAGAAAGTCAGGCCTTCTATATCTGTGGTATTTAAAACCTAATGAATTGCGTGCATAAAAAACCGGAATATGGGCTTGTTCAGTCCTTTCCTTGTATCGCGCAGATGATAAATTGGTCGTTTAGATCTCGGATACCACCTTACTTCTCGCCGATGTCAATTTTTGATTGATTGACTAGTTCACTTTTTCAATAGATACAAATCCGGATAATTTTCGATGCCCTCTCTTCTGACGGCGTCACACGCAGGCATAATGTTGACCAATGTTGCAGCACAAGTCTCCTGTCGCCACGGTTTCCCTGCTGATCTCCACCTACAACTGGAGAGAGGCGCTGGCGCTCGTCCTGCGGAGCGTGGCCAGGCAGAGTCGCCTGCCGGATGAGGTGGTGGTCGCGGACGATGGTTCGCGGGCGGATACTGCGGCGCTGCTGGAGGCTGTTGCCAGGGATTTCCCGGTGACGTTGCGGCACGTCTGGCAGCCGGATGAGGGTTTTCGCAAGGCGCGCATATTGAACTGCGGAATCGCTGTCATGCGAGCGGATTACGTCATCCAAGCGGACGGCGACATGCTCCTGCATCGTCATTTCGTGGCCGACCACCTGAGGTTGGCGCGACCGGGGCGATTTTTGCAGGGTACCCGCATCCGCACCACCGAGGCGGAAACCGCCAGACTGCTCGCCGGCGGCAAGCCCCGCTTCGGCTGGTTTACCGATGCCTATTTCCGGGACGACGCGGATCGCGCCACCTATCACTATGGCAGGCGCCAACACACCTTGCGGCTGCCATGGCTGGCGCAGCTCAAGTCGCGTGCCACTGGCCATCCCATGGGCTGCAACGTCAGTTTCTGGCGGAAAGATCTGCTGCGCGTCAACGGTTACGATGAGCGCATGCACGGCTACGGCAGCGAAGACCTAGAGCTGGACATCCGTCTACGCAACGCGGGCCTGCGACGCTGCCAGATCAAATTCGCAGCGTTGGCACTGCATCTGGAGCATCGCAGCGTGTCGTCGGCTGACCCCAGCGATCCCGAGCTTCCCAACAACAAACTGCTCTACGCCAGCGGCGAAGAACGCAGGATCCGCTCCCCGCAGGGGCTGGACGTTCACCTGGGCGACTTCGTCAGCCCTCCCCCCGACCTCCGTCAAGCCGTGAGCCGGCTGGCATGATCACGCGCCTGGCTGTCCACGCAATGGGCGCGCGAGCAGCCCTCGAACCTTGGTTGCGCCGTTTGTTGCGGGTGGGGCTGCTGTGGCTGTTCATCGGCATGGCTGTGCTGCCTGCGGGAGTCTCCTACAATCCGGGGCACCTGTATCAGTACGTACTCGGCCTGACCCTGTACTTGCCTGCGCTGCTGATGCTGGTGCTGCGGCCGGGCAGCTTCGCTCCCCTGTGGCGTCCAACACCGATGAAATGGGTGCTGCTGCTGCTGCTGTGGGGCGTGCTGTCGCTGGCCTGGAGTATGACGACCCACCCGTCCAACGAATTGGGACACAGCGCGAGCATTCTGCTGTTCCTGTACGGGTGGACGCAGGCCATCGAGGGCCGAGAAGAGCGCATCCGCAAGCTGCTCAGTTGTGCCGGTGTGGTTATGGCTCTGACGGCGCTGGCCGCGATGCTGCTGTGCCTCGTGCACGGATGGGGCGACGGACGCATCGTCGGCTTTGGCGTCATGGCCAACGCCAACCTTGCTGCCGCTGCGATGGCGGTGGCCGTCCTGTGGTTGTGTACCTGGCCGGCGGAGACGCAGCGCTACCGTATCGTGCAGGCGCTGATTGTGGCTGTGCTGCTGTTGTTCGTCTTCTTGACCTTCACGCGCAGCGCCTGGGTGGGCCTGTCTGCGGCGCTGTTGGTGCTCGTATTGTGCCAGCATCGGCGCAGAGCCCACTGGCACATGGCTGCGCTGCTCGCCCTTGGCGTTGCGATCGCGATGATCGAGTTGCCGAACCTGTTGCAGCGGGGCTGGTCGCTTCGACCGCAAATCATGAGACTTTCATGGCAGCTTTTCCAACAGCATCCATGGCTCGGCATGGGGCAAGGTGCCGCCTTCCACATCGTGGTGGGCGATGTGGTGCTTACCCACTCGCACAATTTGTTTAGCCAGTTGGCCATCGAGCTGGGCGCACCGGGTCTGCTGATGGGCCTGATTGCCTGGACATTGCTGGGCTGGCAGGGCTGGCGGCATCGTCGGGAAACTCTGGGGCGCCTGGTCCTCTCCATCTGGGTCTTGGCCACGGTCATTGTGCAGTTCGATCTGCCGCATCTGATCGATAGCCCGCGGCCGACCTGGCTTATCATCTGGTTGCCGTTGGCGCTGAGTTTATCGTTGCAGGGAGCTGACTCCAGGTGAAGATCAGCGTCGTAGTGCTGACCTACAACTGGCCCGCAGCGCTGGAACGCCTGTTGGCCAGCCTCGCGGCGCAGACGCGGTTGCCAGACGAGGTGATCGTGGCAGACGATGGTTCGGGTGAGACGACGCGCGCGCTGGTCGAGCGCATGGGGCGCGACTTCCCCGTGCCGCTGCGCCATGTCTGGCAGGAGGATCGCGGTTTCCGCGCCGCGCACGCGCGCAACCGCGGTATCGCCGCCAGCTGCGGCGAATACGTGATCCTGCTCGACGGCGACATGCTGCTCCACCCGCATTTCGTGGCTGATCATCTGATGCTAGCTGAGCCTGGCTTCTTCTTGCAGGGCGGCCGAATCAAGGCCAAGCGCGAGGAAACCGCAAGGCTCTTAGCGGGCGGTAAACCGGTGTTCGCGCCGTGGGCACGTGCGGACTTCCACGAATTCGACTGCAGTAAACGGCTCTATGCGTTTCGCCAGCCGGCGCTGGCGCGCTGGAAATCGCGCGCGCGCAACGGTGGACGGGTGATGAGCTGCAATATGAGCTTTTGGCGCGACGATTTGCTCCGAGTCAATGGCTTCGACGAACGCATGAAAGGTTATGGCGCTGAGGATCGCGAGCTGGTCGCGCGCCTGGAAAACGCTGCCCTACGCAGACGAGCGCTGAAATGGGCTGCGCTGGCCGTGCACCTGTGGCACTCCTCGCGCGCCCAGCCCGACGTTGACGACATGAGCCTGCCGAACAACCGCCTGTTCCACGTCACGCGCACGGAGCGCATCGTACGTTGCGAGCATGGCATCGACAGCCATATCGCCGAGTTCGCCATGGATGGACGTCTGGACGGCCATCCTTGAGCTTGCGTGTCAGTGTGGAGGCCGTGAGTGCCTGCGTGCCGTGCTCGACTAACGCTCTTGTCTGTTGAGTGCCTCGCGCAGCCGTGCCAGGAATGCAGCGTGTCCGTTCTCGAGCCAGGCTCGGGCAGTCGCGCCCAGCGTCGCTGCCTCGGTTGCACTGGTTGGGAAAGTGGCCACGCGCGTGCCGGCCAAGGCCGCAAAATGTCCATCGAGTAAGCCGTCCAAGCGCTGAGCAATTGCGTGCCTCTGCGCAGAGCATCCATCTGTAACGCGTACTCTGTCGATGAGCCGGTGTGGTGCGCCCTTTTTTGTCGGCAGACGCACCGCCGCGATGGGAGCGTAAGCATTGGGGGCGCAGCGCTTGAAGCCGTCCAAGCGCTGAGCAATTGCGTGCCTCTGCGCAGAGCATCCATCTGTAACGCGTACTCTGTCGATGAGCCGGTGTGGTGCGCCCTTTTTTGTCGGCAGACGCACCGCCGCGATGGGAGCGTAAGCATTGGGGGCGCAGCGCTTGCGCTGTGCTTAGAGCGTGTTATGAACTTTGGATTAGAGACGTGGCATTTCCAAGCATGAGGATGGAGAAGACGACGAAGTGGAGTCCAGCCAGGGTTTCCGGAAGACGTTCGTAATCACGGGCCAGGCGTCGGAACCGATTGACCCAACCGAAACTTAGAGACGTGGCATTTCCAAGCATGAGGATGGAGAAGACGACGAAGTGGAGTCCAGCCAGGGTTTCCGGAAGACGTTCGTAATCACGGGCCAGGCGTCGGAACCGATTGACCCAACCGAAACTGCGCGCGCTCCACGACCCAGCGGCGCGGCAGCAATACAAAACCTTTCTTGGCCTCCGGCAGTTTTACGACATGTAGTTCGATGCCTTCCTCCTGCGCGGCCTCAGCCGGCCCTTCGCCTGTGTAGCCTTGATCGACGAATGCCAGTTTCACCGTCTCGCCCGTGACATGCTGAACTTCCTGTGCTCCACGACCCAGCGGCGCGGCAGCAATACAAAACCTTTCTTGGCCTCCGGCAGTTTTACGACATGTAGTTCGATGCCTTCCTCCTGCGCGGCCTCAGCCGGCCCTTCGCCTGTGTAGCCTTGATCGACGAATGCCAGTTTCACCGTCTCGCCCGTGACATGCTGAACTTCCTGTGCCAGCGATCGCACCTGAGCTCGTTCCTGCTCGTCGGCTGGCGTGACCTGCACTGCTAGCAAGTGGCCGAGCGTGTCCACCGCCATGTGCACCTTGCTGCCCTTCTTGCGCTTGTAGCCGTCGTAGCCAGCACGCGGT
>NZ_JZIM01000009.1:0-126055 GCF_000963215.1 Xanthomonas sp. MUS 060 | reverse complement strand
AATTCGAGGTGGCTAACGTTGCCTCAGCCACCACCACCTGGGCGTTTGCTGAAGCGAGCCGGTCATCTTAGCGGCTTTTTCTCTAGCGTCAATACCCAATGTGCATCGAGTGTTTCCGCTTCCGCGCCTACCTCTGTCAGGCCGAAGCCAGGCAGTTGCGAAGCGGGCCGCGCAGTCTAACGGGATGCGCAAAAAGGTCAACATTTTTCTGACTCCCACGCATGACTGTATCGTGATGCCCTATCAATCCCATGCGCTATACCGACAATGCAAAGCGCTGCGCCTGTGACGCACGATGCTGGCTCGGTTGAAACGCTCATGCTCTTCCGCGAGGCCCGGTATGTCTGCTGCAGTACGCGACGCTTGGCGCGACGCCTCTCTCTCCGCGCTGATCGCCGGCTTCGTCACGGTATTGGTCGGCTTCACCAGTTCGGCAGGGATCGTGTTCGAGGCCGCGCGTACTTTCGGCGCCTCGCAGGCGCAGATCGCCTCCTGGATGTTGGCGCTGGGGTTCGGTATTTCGGTGACCTCCATCGGGTTGTCGCTGCGCTACCGAATGCCGGTGCTGACCGCGTGGTCTACGCCAGGCGCAGCGTTGCTCATTGCTAGCGGCGGCGGGCTGCCGTTGTCCGATGCGATTGGCGGCTTCGTACTGGCAGCGGCACTGACGACGGTGGCCGGATTTTCCGGATTGTTCGAACGGGCGTTGCGACGCATTCCACTATCGCTGGCCTCGGCGATGCTAGCAGGCGTGCTGCTGCGTTTCGGACTGGATGTGTTCGTGGCCATACAGCATCAACTCGGCATGGCACTGACGATGTTCGCGGTGTATCTGCTCGGGCGCCGCGCGTTCCCACGCTATGTGGTGATCGCGACGCTGCTGGTCGGCATCGCGTTCGCCACCGGCAATGGCGCACTGCATCTGGAGGCAGTGCAGTTGCGTCTGACGCGACCGGCACTGGTGTGGCCGACGCTATCTTGGCAGGCGCTATTCGGTATCGCATTGCCTCTTTTCGTGGTAACGATGACATCGCAGAACCTGCCAGGCGTGGTGGCGATTCGCGCATCCGGTTACGCGGTGCCGATCTCACCGACGCTGGGCTGGATCGGCGTGATCAATGTATTGCTGGCGCCGTTCGGTGCCTTTACGCTGAATCTTGCGGCGATCACCGCGTCCATCTGCCTGTGCCGCGAGGCACAGGCAGATCCGCAGCGGCGCTACATGGCCGCGGTGTCCGCTGGCCTGTTCTATTTTTTCATCGGAGTCTTCGGCGCCACGGTCCGGCGCTATTGGCCGCACTTCCCAGAGAGTTGATCATGGCAATCGCTGGCATCGCGCTGTTCGGCACCATCGGCAATAGTCTGGCCTCGGCACTGAGGGAGGAGCGCGAACGCGAGCCAGCGCTGATCGCATTCCTGGTGACTGCATCGGGATTGTCGTTATTCGGCATCGGCGCGGCGCTGTGGGGGCTACTGGCCGGAGCAGGATCAATGGCGCTGTGGCGATACAAGCGCTGAGCATGCGCCAGCTTGCGACTCAGCGCGGGTCACGCAGTTGCAGCAGCCAATGCGTGGGGATTCCGGAAGGATTGGGCAACGGTTCGAAATCAAACTGACGATGCATCGCGACGGCGCCATCCACACGCAGCGGCAGGGTGACATAGGCCGCACGTCCCTGCCGCAACAAGGTGGCGATGCGTTGCGTTTCCTCTGGCACGGCATTGCTGGCATAGAGCCGATCCAGCTCGCAACCGATCAATTCGGCGACCTCGCGCTGGTACAGCGAGGCGAAGGCATCGTTGACGAACACCAGACAACTAGGCCGGTGTTCGCTGCCGCGCTCGACGATCGCCACCGGCTCGCGCAAGCGTGACAGCGAGGCCTCCAGCAACACGAAATCCTGCTGGAACCGCTTGCGCTCCATCAGTTCGATCAGCACGCGCAAACTGCGCGCAGATTCCAAGCTCAGCGGCGACCAGGGCTGTGCACGACCGCGCACGGTTTCCTGCCAGAGGTCGAAACTCTTGCGTGGCGACAGGCGCGAGTCGGGGATGTCCTGCAACTTGGCCAACTGTGGGTTACCGGCCCAGTTAACCGTGCGTACCTGCTCGCGGCGGGTCCATAGCAGGGCGCTGCGCGCCTGCGGCATCAACGGCACGAAGATGAAACCAGCCGCGAGCGGGGCCAGATCGGCCAGCGCCGGAAAGGTCTGGCCGATCTGATCGGTGTGCAGTGCGCCGACGGCATCGTGCCGCAAGGCTTCGTGGTGGGTATGCTCGATCTGTTCGCGGATGCGGGTCAGATCCGCGATCACCGGCATCATGCCGTGGCGGGTGACGTGATCGCCGTGGAAAACCGCCACACCATCGGCATCCACGACATCAAGCAAATCCGAAGCCATCTCATCGAGCATGCTGGCGGTCAGCATCTCGGCATCGTTGAAATTGGTGATCAGTTTTTCGCGCAAGGTCAGCAGTACCGACTCGGTGCGTGCCCGCGCCACCGCGGTCAGCGCACCGATCCGACCGGCCAGCGCGCGGCTGACCGCATCGGCGACGTCGCGCATCTCGTGATTGCAGAAATACGGGCGATAGTGATGACAGGCCACCAACCCCCATAGCGCATCGTTGACCACGATGGAAGTCACCAAAGTCGCGGTGACGCCCATGTTGGCCAGGTATTCCAAATGCACCGGTGAGACGCTGCGCAGGCTGACATCGCTAAGGTCCAACGGCGCGTGCAGACGCGGGTGCAAGGTCGGCTGGATGGGCGTGGGAACATAGCCGACGTCGACGATCTGGCGCACGCGATTACGCAGATACAGCGCGCGCGCCTGTGCCGGGATATCGGTGGCCGGGTAGTGCAGGCCGAGGTACGGCTCCAGTTCCGCCGCGCGCGCCTCGGCCACGACATCGCCATTCCACTCTTCATCGAAGCGGTAGATCATCACCCGGTCGTAGCCGATCAAAGCACGCAAGCTCTTGGCGGCGCGCTGGCAGGCATCTTCGATGCTGGTGTCGGCCTCAAGCCGGCGCAGCACCGGCAACGCCTCGCGCAAGGTGGCATCGGCCAGTGGCGCATCGCGTCGTTCCAGTTCCAGTAGCCATTGCTCTGGATACAGATGCCAAGCGCCAACCCAGCGTTGTGCCGACATGGCCGTGTCGCGCCGAAAGGCGATGTCGACATAGGCGAGGTGACTGGACTCGGTCGCATCAGGCAGCAGCCGCGTGCGCGGATCCTCCAGCACAAGGATGCTGTCGTAGCGCTGCCCAAGCAGTTCATCCAGCGGCTGGCCGAATAGATCTGCGGCGGTGGCGCTGGCCTGCACGATGCGGCCATCGTCCGGCTCGATCACCAACAACACACCATACGGCTGCACCGACCCGGGAATATGGATCGGCTCACGCGCGCACGCGTCCATGTCCAAAGGCGCGACGGGATCGCTCATGCGACAGTCTCCAGGGCAATATGAGTATGGAAATGCGCGAACATGGCCCGCGCGCCGTCAACTGCGGCCTGCTGCTGTGTCGGTGTGGTCAGGACGTGTTCGAGCCGCTGCTGGAAATGTCGCCAGGCATCTGGATCGGCGTCGCCCAGTTCGAAATAGTGCACGGCCGATGCAACGCTGGGCAGACGCTGGCGCAGTTGCCGAGCAATCACTCGCCCACCCAACCGCGAACCCTCGACCACATAAAGCATGCCCCATCCGCTGCCGGCAGCGTGCACGGGGGGAGCCGGCAGCAGCGTCGGTGGCGGCACCTGCAACGCAAGCAGATCCTGAGCCAACAACGGGCTGCGCGGTTGATAGCGCCATCGAGCATCGCCGCAATCGCGTAGCCAAGCCGCCTCGCGCTGCTCCCAACTGGCCAACACGGCATAGTGGCGGCGCAATAGCTGTGCGTAATCGCACAAGGACAAGACGCCACTCATCAAGGCGCGCATCATTGGCAAGCGTTCGACAGCCTCGTGCTGCGATGCGGTGGCTTCGCGCAGCAGACGCGATGCGGTGAACGGCAGGGCGATTCCATCGGGAGGCGGCATCATGGAGGCGGCTGGCAACAGCAGCACGATTGGCCGCGATGAAGAGAAAGCACAGCGTAGCAATGCCAATGGTCAGTTGCCAGACAGCCAGCGCGTCGCCACCGACACAAACTGAGCGGTTCATGCCATAGGCGATGTGCAAGCAGTTATCAGACCATCCACGGACGGTGTAAGACCGCAGCAGACACCGCCCGACACCGGCCGCCGTGCAGGCGCCTCACAGTGGCGCGACGGCGATCGTCTGCTGCAGCACGTGACAGGCTCCGGGGGCCAGTTCGATCACCTCGGGTCCGGCGTTGGCCGGCTCCAGGCAGACGAACTGACGCCAGTGGGGTCCCACATCGACCATCGCGTGGGCGCCGGCTTCGCCCGGATTCCATGCCACCAGGGTGCGGCTGCCGCTGGTGACGATCTGAATGCAGCGGCGCAGGCCCGGATCGAGCAGGGTGTAGCGGCCGCCGGCATCGATGTAGATACGGTCGCTACGGCCTGGATCGCGCGGATCCTGCAAGGTCCAATCGTCCTGCTGGCGATGCACCGTGGCATAGCCGTCGAACTTGTCCAGGTAGTGGAGCCCGTCCAGGCCCTGCACTCGCACCTGGGTGGCGTCGGCGACCCGGAAATAATTGTGCAGGGCTTGGGTGATGCGTGCCGGCGCCGTGCCGATGTTCTCGGTGATCAGCCGCTGCTCCAAGGTGGCGCCGATCCGCAGATGCAGGCGCAAACGCAATGAAAGCGCGCCGACGTCGAGCGGCGCCATGGTCAAGACCAGGCTGCCGTCGGCCTCGCGTTGCGCCTGCTGTCGCTGCCACAGCACCGTGCGCACGACACCGTGCGCGGGCACGGCGTCGGTCTGGCCTTGGCGACCGAAGTACGGCCAGCATACCGGGGTGCCACCGCGGATCGGGGTCGGGGTCGGCTGCGCACTCGGCGACAGCCACAAAACGTCGGTATTGCCCTTGGGCACGAACGAGAGAACCTGCCCGCCGAACAGGCTGATCGCGGCGGTGGACTGCGCAGTGTCCACCAACAGCGCGGGATAACCGTGGAAATCACCTACGCTCAGACCGGGGACGTCGGACATGGGCCGCATGCTCCGTGGCAGGTGGATGTTGTGGACAACGCCAGACGCGCGAGCGAGCGACGGTGCGGTGTGGTCGCTTTGCCGACGGATGGCGATGGCGAACGGGCGGGTGCGGAAGGCACGTTGTTGGCAGGCGGCGCCGGTGCCTCACGGCGCAACGCATCGAGGATGCGCTGCCCGGCGCGGCCATCGGCCGGCTGCAAGCCCAGCCGTTGCTGCTCGGCCTGGATCGCGCGACGAGTGACGGTGCCGATCATGCCGTCGGCCTGGCCGATTGCATACCCGCGTGCCAGTAGCAGGGTCTGTAGTTCGCGCCGCTGCGCACGGCCCAGGCCGGGATCGTCGGTCGGCCAGGCGGCGACCAACCCGGGCTTGCCACGGAGGCGGTCGGACAACAACGCAATCGCCAGCGCATAGCTTTCGGCGGCGTTGTAGGCATAGATGGCGTCGTAATTACGGAACACCAGAAACGCAGGACCATGCACACCTGCGGGCAGCAGCAACGCTGCCGGCATTTGCCCCTCCAGCGCGGGCAAGGCGCTGCCATCGGCGGCGCTCACACCGCGTGCGCGCCAGTCCGCCAGCGCACGGCGTTGCGTGCGTCCGGCCAGCGTCGCATCGAAACCGTCCGGCAACTTCACCTCCAGCCCCCATGGCTGTCCGTTCCGCCAACCGGACAACTCGAGGTAGTGCGCGGTGGAGGCCAGTGCGTCGGGAAGACTGGCGACCAAGTCGCGGCGACCATCGCCATCGCCGTCCACCGCGACACGCGCGTAGGTGCTGGGCATGAACTGGGTATGGCCGAACGCGCCGGCCCACGAGCCGGTCAGGCCCGCGGGCTTTAGATCGCCGGCTTGCAGCAGCTTGAGCAGCGCGAACAGTTCGCCACGAAAGAAGGGCTGACGGCGACCGTTGCACGCCAAGGTCAGCAGCGACACCAACAATGGACGTTTGCCCGTGCTGCGGCCGTAGTCGCTCTCCACGCCCCACACCGCAACCACCGTCGCTGCATCCACACCGTATTGCTGCGCCACGTGCGCGAGCAGATCACGATGCGTGCTCAGCATCGCGCGACCATCGTCGATACGTTGGGTATCGACCAGGCCGGCCAGATAATCCCAGATCGGCGTGGTGAACTCGGGTTGGGCATCGAGCAACGGCAACACGCTCATGTCCGCTTGCAGACCAGCGGTGAAGCGATCGAAGGCCGCCGCCGTCACCCCACTTTTGCCGGCGGCGGTGCGCAGGCCGGCGACGCAGGTGGCGAAGGCCGGGTCCGCTGCGGATACGGATGCGGTGGCCGGTGCTGCGGAAGGCGTTTGCGCGATAGCGCACGGCACCACACACAGCAAGACCCAAGCGAAACGCATCATCGAAACTTCCTCGCCGACAGCAGGCCGAACATCATAACAACCGCATCGCACGCACCATTCATGCCACAACGCCGACGCGGCGCTCAATCCAGCGCATCGAGGTAGTACCAACACCCGTCCTCGCTCACGAAACGGCTGTGTTCGATCATGCGCACCGCACTGCCGCCACCGATGCGATAACGCGCCAGAAATACGACTTCTGCACGCTCCTCGGCGATGTTGACGACCCGCTGCACGGTGAGGCCGAGCCAGACGGTGCGCGGATCGATCTCCACCTGCGCCGGGCGCGTGGACGGATGCCAACTAGCGCGCAGGTAATCAGCATCGCCGCGCACATAGGCGCTGTAGCGCGCACGCATCAGCGACTCGGCATCCGGCGCGGCGGCACCGGCATGGTACGGCACGCAGCACTGCGCGTATTCGCGCGAGCGGCCGCAGGGACAGGGATCGGTAAGGCGCGGGGCGGACCGGGACATCCACCGATTGTGCCGGCTAAGGCGACGCCCTGCACGCCACACGCATCATGCCTAGCGCACACCGCTATGCTGGCCACCCTTTTGCGCGGAGCCTTCGCGTGCTGGAATCGCTACCCACCGAACTGCCATGGCTGCTGTGCATCGCCTTCAGCGCCGGACTGGTGGACGCGGCGGTGGGCGGCGGCGGCTTGATCCAGTTGCCGGGGCTATTTGCGACCCTGCCGCAGCAGGCACCGGCCCTGCTGTTGGGGACCAACAAGTTCAGTTCGATGGCCGGCACCGGCTCAGCCACCTGGCGCTACACGCGCCATGTGCGCTTGCCATGGAGACCCGTGCTGTATGCGACGGCGGCGGCGTTCGCGTTCTCTTTCCTCGGCGCCACGGCGGTCAGCCTGTTGCCGAAATCGGCGGTGCGTCCGCTGATCCTGGTGCTGCTGATCGCGATGCTGGGGTACACCCTGCTCAAGAAGGACTTCGGCGCCTTGCACCGACCACGCCGCATCGGCCGTCGCGAATTGGCGATCGCGCTGATGATGGGCGCGGCAATCGGCTTCTACGACGGCTTCTTCGGCCCGGGCACTGGCAGTTTCCTGATCTTCCTGTTCATCCGTTTCTTCGGCCTGGATTTTCTGCGCGCCTCGGCCGCGGCGAAGGTGGTCAATCTGGCGACCAACCTGGCCGCCCTGTGCTTCTTCGTGCCCAGTGGGAAAGTGCTGCTGGCCGCCGCGCTGCCGATGGCGGCGGCCAACGTGGCCGGCGCGGTAACTGGCACGCGGCTGGCGCTGCGCGGTGGCACACCGCTGATCCGGCGATTGTTCCTGATGTTGGTGGTGGTGCTGATCGGCAAGATGGGGTGGGATGTGCTGCATTGAGGCGCGCCGGTTCGGCGCACCGTCTCAGCGCGCGCGTCATCCGGATCAGGTCTTGGGTGGTGCGTCGGCGGTGACGCGTCGGCGCGACCTGCTACCGGTTGGCGCTGCGATTTCGACCGGCGCAGCCGCAGCCGCGTCTGTCGCGCGGGCACGTTCGGGCAGCTTCAATCGCTTGGCCTGCTCGTCGTATTCGATCAGCAACACGCCCGAATCATGACGGCCACTGATTTCCACGAAACAGGCGCCGCCAATGAACGGCTCCAGCGTCATCACCGATTTCAACGGCGTGGCCACCACCATCTGAAAGCCGAAATTCTCGAAGATATTCATCGCCAGCGCGGTGAATTCGTTATCGGCCTTATCGAACGCTTCGTCCAGCACCACGGCGCAATAACGCGGCAGTTCGCCGTCCTCGCCGCCGAGCTGGTAGCGCAACGCCGCGGCCAGGCAGGTGGTGGCCAGCTTCTGCCGCTGGCCGCCGGATTTACCAGCGCCGCTGCGATAAATCTCCACCTGCTGGCGCGTGGCGGCATCCAGTTCCACACCGACGAACTCCACGTGCAAACGCACGTCCAGCACCAGTTCCCGCCAGCGCTTGTCCTCGCCCTCCTGCGAACCGAGCCGGTGGACCAGCGCACGCAGTACCGCGAATTGCTGCTCGGCCAGTTCGCGCTGTTCGGTCTGGTAATGACCGAGCACTTCGCGCAGGCACTGCTGGAATTCGATCACCTCGGGCAAACGGCGGTCGCTCAATTCGATGGTCAGCAAGGTGCCGCGATTGAACGGCACCTGCTCCAGGCTGGCGTTGACTTCATCCAGGCGCTGGGCGATGGACTTGCGCGCCTCGGCGGCATGCCGTTGCAACGCCAGCAAATTGTTTTTGCTCTGACTCTGCAACAGCTCGAAAAAGCGCGCCTCGTGCTGCGGCAAGCCATCGCGTTCCAAGCGCTGCAAGCGAGCGAGGAAATCATCGGCGCCAGAAAGGGTGACACTGAAATCGCCACTGTCCTGCGGCCATTGCTGGCAGTAGCGGCGAAAGCAGCCGAGCAGCAACTGCTCCAAGCGATGGTATTCCTGCTGGCTGGCGCCGAGCTGGGCTTGGATACCGCGCTCCAGGTTGCGGAACAGATCGGCCAGGTTGTCCAGGCTCAACATGCCGAGCGCCTCCAGGCGCTCGCCCAGGCCCTGGCGTTGCAGCGGCGTGAGGACGCGCGCGTCGGCATCGGCACATTCCAGACGCTGCTTTTCCAGGCGTGCGCACTCTTTGCCGAGCGCCATCCGCTCGCTGCGGAGATCCTGATACGTGCGGTCGGCCTGTTGGATGTCCGCCCGTGCGCGATCGATCGCTTCGCCCAGGGCGCGCAGGTTGGCGTCGCCTTCGCGCAATTGGCGCAGTGCCTGCGCGATGTCGTCCAGGCGCTGCAAGGGCGCGGCCACGTCGATCTCGTCCCAGCCCAGATTGGCCAGGGTGTGCCAGGCCAGGCGTTGCGTGCCCGCGCGTTCGCGGCGCGTGCGCAGCGTCGCCACGTCGGCATCGCAGGCGGCGATGCGCGCGGCCAGTTCCTGGCCTTCGCGCTCAAACAAAGCCAGTTTGTCGCGATTGTCGAAACCCAACAGCCAGCGCCGACGGTCGCCGATGGCATGGCGGTCGTCCTTTTCGTAACGCTCGCCGGGATGTTTGACCTGGCCTTCGCGGGTGATGGCGCGTTCGGCATGCCGCAATGCCTTGGCACTGTCCACGCAGTCGTAATCGAAACGCTTGCCCAGTTCGCGGCGCAGCCAACCGGCGAAGGCATGTTCGCGCAGTTCCAGCTTGTGCAGCAGCGACGCCGATCCAGGCCCGTTGGCAGAGGACAGCGCTTGCGCGTTGTCGCGTACCCGGTAGTAGACCAGGCGAATTCCCAAGTGGGTGCGGTTGACCCAATCGGCCACGTCGGCGTAATGGCGCTCATCCACCAACAGCGATTGCGCGAACCCATGCAAAACGCGCTCGATGGCGCCGCGCCAGGCGGCTTGATCGTCACGGACCTGGATCAACTCGCCGACGAACGGCAGCGCCGCCTCCGGCACGCCGGTATCGGCACTCAGCCGCGCGCGCAGCGCCTGCATCGGCGCCGGAATGTTGGAGGGATGACGCGTGAGCGCTTCGATCTCGGCGCGCACCTCGGCGAAGCGTTTTTCGTCCTCGGCCTTGCCGGCCATGCGTTGGAGGATCGCTTCGTCCAATTCGGCGGCCATCCGCTGGCCATCCTCCAGCGCCGCGCGCGCCTGCGCGGCCTGTTCGGCGAAACCATGCGCACTGCCGGCCAGCACCTGCTCCAGCACACGACAAGCCTGTTCGGCGTGGGTCCGCTTGGCCGCACGGCGGTCGCGCTCGGCCTGGACTTGGGTGTGTTCGCGCTCCAGCGCATCGATGCGCTCGCCACCCTGTGCGCGCCGCTGCGCTTCCAGATCATCGAGACGACACTGGTGATTTTCCAATGCGGCACGCCGCTGGCCTTCTTCGCCGGCCAGCCCGCGATCCTGGGTGTCCAGCGCTTGCAAGCGTGCATCCAGCAAGGCCAGACGGCGCTGCTCGCGATAAGGATCCAGGCCGAGCTTGAGTTCCTCCAGTTCGCTGCGCTGGCGGCGCAAGGCCATCAGCTCGGTGTGATAGCCGCGTGCCGGGCCCAGGGTTTCGACCTGGCGGCGCGCGGTGACCACCGCCTGATGCGCGCCATCCAATTCGGCAAAATCACCAAGCAGCCGTTCGGCGGCATCGAAAGTCTTGGGCGCTTCGAGCATGAAACCACGCAGGAAGGCATTGAGATCGCCCAGGTTCTTCGCCGACTGGGTTTTGTGCAGCAAGCGCAGCGCCGTTTCGTTGCCGATACCAAGCTGGTGACGGAAACGCTCGGCATAGCCAGCAAAACTGTCGAAGTGATGCACATCAGGCAGACGTTGCTTGAGCTTGCGCAGGTCCAGGTCGAAGCCGGCCAGCTCGGTGGCAATATCGAACGCACGCTCAGCCACCATGTAGTGCTTGCGCACATCGCCCGGCGCAGCGCCGCTGCCGGCAATCCAGAACAGCCGTACCAGGCTGACCACGCGCTCCTCGTCGTCGTGATACTCCAGCACCAGCGCGGTCCAGGTTGCGCCCTTGCGCAGGTACTGGGTGGCGATTTCGCCGGAGGCACTGTCCTGTTGATCGGCCCAGGCGCCGCGCACGTAAGACACCAGGTTGCGGTCGCGGCCACTGCGTTCTGCCTCGCGCGCGGCGGCGTTGAAATCGACGATGCTCGGCGGCGTCAGCAATGCCGACATCGCATCCAGCAAGGTGGATTTACCGGAACCGGAACGGCCGACGAACAGGAAGCCACGCGCGGCGATCGGCACCTCGGTCAAGCCGGAAAACGTGCCCCAGTTGTAGACCTGCAGGCGCCGCATGCGGAACTGCTGCAGGCGCGGATCGGGCAAATCGGCGGCGAACAAACCGGAAGACGCGGAGGATTTCATCGGCACAGTCTAGAGCGTGTATGCACTTGGAATTGAGTTGCGTTGGTCGTCAGCGTTACGAAGGTGATGAGGCGTGGCAAAGGCTAGCCGTCACCAGACACCTCCACAACCGCATCACTGTTTTGCGCAGATTCCGGCGCATCGCGTAGTTCGCGGTAGACCTGGGCCAGTGCGGCCACATCCTCGGCGGAGAACAACAGTTTGAGCGCGGGCGAAACTTCGTATCGCTGCTCTTCACCGCGCAAACGGGTCAGGACATGGTTGTCCTTCATTTTCTGCACGGCATTGCCAACGCGACGCAGGAAGCCGGCGCGGTCGGTGGACACATTTTTCTCATAGACAGCCAACGCGTCGCTCAACTGCGCCTCTTCGACCACCGCGCGCACCCCACGCGCATCGGCTTCGGCCAACTGTTGACGCAGGTGCAAAAGCAACACCGAGTCGATGAAGGTCAGCGGCGCCGAGCGCAGCAATACCGGCGTTTCCAATTCGCCGGTGTCGGCCTGGCGGGTGAACGCGATGCCGGTTTCGCGATCCAGCACCAACTCCAGGAACAATTCCGACAGCGCGCTGCGAATCGCCGCCTCGTTGCGCAGCAGCGCTGGCCACAGCGTGCTATGCCGCTGCGCGTCTACGCTCGGACCGCTGAGCAACTGGCACAGCGCGCGACGTGCATCCAGCGGCAGACCACCACTGTCGCCTGCGAATAATCCGCTGCCGGGATCTGCTGCGGTCGCGGTATCCACATCGCCTGCCGCATCGGACGCATCCGCATGGTCATGCCAATTCATGGCGTTTCTCCTGGGTGAACCACACCAGCGGAATGCGCGCACTGCGCCACTGACCGTCGCCACCACGCCAGTGCGCGTGTTCGTGCTGTTCGGGCAGGACCACGCCATGGCGCGTGCCCAGCGACAGATAGCCGATCACGCTGCCCAAACCCTGGCTGGCCTCACGCTGTGCCAGCACCTGGGCGATGGACAACTGCCGATGCGCGGCGAGCAACTCGAACAGATCGCGGCGCAAGCTGCGGAAATCGATCTCCGATTGCGCGACCAGATCGCCAACGCTGTCCAGGCAGATCGCCGCCGCCGCGTTGCGCTGGATGCTGCCATCGATCTGTTGCTGACGCGGATCGTGCAAGCGCCACTGCGACAACGAGCGCAGGCGACTGCTGGTCAATTTCAGGTCGCGGCCGATGCTGCGCTGCGCGGGAATGCGATCACGCAGTGCCAGCGCTTCGGCCTGTGCCTGCTTGAGGAACTGATTGAGGCGACGCTGTTCGAGATAACCGCGGCTCTGGACGAAGCCACGCAGACTGCGCGCGAAATGCTGCATCACATCGTGGACCTGGCCGCCGCGTTCGAGCATGGTGGCGGTCAGCCCGCGCAGGAAGCCGCGTTCGCGCCGATCGAGCTTGCGCGCGAAACCACGCGACAACAACGTCTCCAGCGCCGCATCCAACTGCGCGCTTTGTTCGGCATCGTTGAGCAACGCCCAGAACGCCTGAAAACTGCGGCCGGCATCGCTGTCACCGATCACGTCCACGCCTTCGAACAGCTTGCCCAGAATCTCGCCACGCTCGCCATCGTCATCGATGATGCGTTCGCGGAAGCTGCGGTTGAGTTGCTCGAAATCGTCGCGGACGCGGCGGAAATCTTCGGTCAACTCGTCGGCCAGAGCGATCACCTGGCGCGTGCGTTCCAGCGCGCGCTTGCCATCCAGCGAGGCGACTTTGCCGGCGGAAACCCGCGCGATTTCCGCATCGATCCGGTCACGTTCGTCGCGCAACGCGGACAAGCGCGCATCCGGATTGGTTTCGGTCAACGCCGCCAACTGCGCCAATTGCTGCATCACCAGCGCCAGGCGGCTCTCGGTGGCGGCGCCGCGCGTATGTTCCAGTCCATCGACGAAGCGGATCGCCTGCAAGGCCTGGGTCGACACCTCATAGTCTTCCTGCTGCGCGCCCTCCGGCAGCCGGCGCTCCAGCCAGCCCTGGGCCAGCCAGTGAGCCAGGTAGGCCTGCGCGGTGCGCGGTAGGTCGCGCGCCAGTTGATCGGCATTGAGATCGTCGAGCATGCGCTGCAGCCGCTCGTGCAAGACCGCCGTCGGCAAGCGACGCTCGTTCTCCAGCAGCAAGGTTTGCAGCAAACCGATGATTTCCGGTGCCTGATCGGCCGCGATCAGCTTCCACAACGGCTGCTCGCGCAGCGCGCGATAGCGGGCGATACGGGCGCGGTGTTTCATCGGGTGTGTGCCAAGCGCAAGCAACGACAAGGTTGCAACGACGCGGACATGCTAACCCAGCACCGCATGCGGCACGCTCAACGCGCGCCGCAATCGATGAAACGCAGGAATTCGGCGCGCGTACGCGCATCTTCGCGGAAGGTACCGAGCATCTTCGAGGTGACCATGCTCACGCCACGCTTGTGCACGCCGCGGGTGGTCATGCATTCGTGCGAACCCTCCACCACCACACCCACACCCAGCGGTTGCAGCGCGTCCTGGATGCATTGCGCAATCT
The DNA here is from genome assembly GCF_000963215.1 of Xanthomonas sp. MUS 060. NCBI lineage: Bacteria > Pseudomonadati > Pseudomonadota > Gammaproteobacteria > Lysobacterales > Lysobacteraceae > Xanthomonas > Xanthomonas sp. MUS 060. The sequence goes on along the minus strand of NZ_JZIM01000009.1, from coordinate 112,190 downwards.
GCGCGGTCATCTTTTCCTGTACCTGGAAGCGACACGCGTAGGCATCGACCACCCGCGCCAGCTTGCTGATGCCCACCACCTTGCCGCGCGGCAGGTAACCGACATGGACCTTGCCGATGATCGGGGCCATGTGGTGCTCGCAGTGGCTTTCGTATTCGATGTCGCGCAGCACGATCAGCTCATCGTAGCCAGCCACTTCTTCGAAGGTACGCAACATATATTCGCGCGGATCCTCGCGGTAGCCGCTGAACCAATCGCTGTAAGCCTCGGCGACCCGCCGCGGGGTATCCAGCAAGCCTTCGCGGGTCGGGTCGTCGCCGGCCCAGCGCAGCAGGGTACGCACCGCCTCCTCGGCCTGGGCCTGGGTCACGGAAGAAACAGGAGTGTGTTTGGAATCGGCCATCGAGAAGAAACACCCGTAAGAGGGGCTGCATGGTACCCGAGTCGCCTGGAGGACGCCGTTTCGGTACCGCGCGCAGGCTGCCCGCCAATCCCCTCGCTCTACGCGCCGATCGCGCAGCTTCAGCAGTACAGCCTGGGCGAGCAGGCGACCGCCGATCAAGGTGACATCGTGGATTGTGGAATTGACAACAGGACGCCGCGTTGCCGCAGAGAGGCTTCCACGGGAGTAGCCACCGTACTCTGGCGTATTTGCGCGATATTTATCACATGAATTTACTGTCCAGCCTCGATCATGGCATCGCCATGCGGCAGCGATGTACTTCAGTTCACCTGCGGCACGCCGCTATTCCTATGTTCACTTGGCCAAGCGCAGTCGCGCGACCGTCGACAATTCGCTCCCCCACCATGTCTGTTATCCCCGCTTCCCACCCCACGTCGGCGAAATCCACCTCCATGCACGTCTTCTCGAATCTGCGTATCGGCCAACGCCTGGCCCTGGGCTTTCTCTCGATCATCGTGCTGATGGTCCTGCTCACGGTCGTCGGCATCGAGCGCGTCCACAGCATCGACCAACGCCTGACCGCCATCAACGCGGTCAATAGCGTCAAGCAACGCTACGCGATCAATTTCCGCGGCAGCGTCCATGATCGCGCGATCGCACTGCGCGACGTGGTGCTGCTGGACGATCCGGCCAGCCGTCAAACCACCAAGGACTTGATCGACAAACTGGCCGCAGACTATGCGCGCTCGGCGCAGCCGCTCGACGACATGCTGGCGGCCTCCAACGACCCCAAAGAACAGGCCATCCTGCAGCGGATTCAGGCAATCGAGCAGCGCACCATGCCGCTGATCGTGCAAGTGCGCAGCCTGCGCGACAGCGGCGACAAAGACCAGGCGCAAACGCTGCTGCTGCAGCAAGCGCGTCCGGCCTTCGTCGACTGGCTGGCCAGCATCAATGCCTTCATCGACCTGCAGGAAGCCAAGAACCGCCAGGCCGCCAAGGAAGCGATGACCACCGCGCATGACTTCGCCGTGCTCATGGTCGGCTGCACCGTGCTGGCCTTGCTATTGGGCTCCGGCATCGCCTTTCTGCTCACCCGGCAGGTGGTATTGCCGCTGCGGCAGTCGCTCCGTCTGGCCGAGCGCATCGGCGCTGGCGATCTGAGCAGCCCCGACACCTCCACCGCCAACGACGAATCCGGGCAATTACTGCGGGCGATGCAGCAAATGCAGCGGCGCCTGCATGAAGTCATCTCGGCGCAACGCGAAATGGCCACGCGCCACGATGCCGGTGCGATCAGCTACCGCATGGATGCGCAACGCTTCCCCGGCGAATACGGACAGATGGTCGCCGGCACCAACGCCCTGGTCGATGCCCATGTGCAGACGCAATTGCGCATCACCGAGGTCATGGGCCGCTACGCTATCGGCGACCTGCGTCAGGAAATCGCGGACTACCCCGGCGAAAAGGCCGCGATCACCGCCACGATGCGGCATGTCAAACAAAACCTGCATGCGATCAACGTGCAGATCCAGACGCTGGCCGAAGCCGCCTGCGCCGGCGACTTCGCTCACCGCGGGCAACCGGAGAAATTCGAGCATGCCTTCCGCACCATGGTCGAGAACCTCAACACCATGATGGCGACAGCCGATACCAACCTGGGCAAGTTCTCGGCACTGTTGCGTGGCATCGCCGAGGGCGATCTCACTGTGCGCATGTCCGGCAACTTCCATGGCGTGTTCGCCACCATGCGCGACGATGCCAACAGCACCGTGCACCGTCTTACCGACATCGTCGCCCACATCCAGCGCACCACCAACAATATCGGCTTCGCCGCCGAGGATATCGCCAGCGGCAATCAGGAGCTGGCGCAGCGTAGCGAACAACAAGCGTCCAACCTGGAAGAAACCGCCGCCGCGATGGAGGAGCTGACCTCCACAGTGAAGCAGAACGCCGAACACGCCCAGCGTGCCAACCAACTTGCGCTGGGCGCAGCCAGCGTGGCGACGAACGGACGCGACGTGGTGAGTCAGGCGGTGGAAACCATGAGCGGCATCGAGGCAGCGTCCAAGCGCATCGCCGCCATCATCTCGGTGATCGATGGCATCGCCTTCCAGACCAATATCCTGGCGCTCAACGCCTCGGTGGAAGCCGCGCGCGCCGGCGAGCAAGGCAAGGGTTTCGCGGTGGTCGCCGCGGAAGTCGGCACCCTCGCCCACCGCGCCTCCAACGCCGCGAAGGAGATCAAGACGCTGATCGACGACTCGGTACAGCGCGTGACGCATGGTGCCGCACTGGTCAACAAGGCCGGCGCCACCATGGGCCAGTTGGTCACCAGCGTGCAGCACGTCACCGACATCATGGGCCACATCTCGGCGGCCTCACGCGAGCAAGCACAGGGCATCGAGCAGGTGAACCAAACCATCGCCAAGATGGACGAAGCCACCCAACAGAACGTGACCCTGGTGGAAGAGGCCAGCACCGCAGCGCGCTCGCTGGAGGAACAGTCGGCACAGCTCACCCAGGCGGTGGAAGTGTTCAAGGTCGGCGCCTACGTCTGAGCGCAGAGCGCAGCCAGCGTTGCCGCCTGGTCTCGGCGGCAACCGGTGGCGGCAATGGGTGAACGCAAGGTGTCGGGCGATGACCGGCGGTGCCTGCCGAACCACGGCATACGCCTGCACACAGGTTAGGATGGCGCCTTCCCATATCCGCCCCTTGCGCAGATTTCAGTGAAGGCCCGCACCCCCGACGCAGCCACGATGGCATGAGCCGCGCGTCGAACCGCGAGCCCGCCAGGGCACAATCCCGCAAGGAACGCTGGCAGCACTGGATCGCCTTGCTGATCAGCGCCTTGCTGCATCTGCTGATGGCAGTGCTGCTGCTGTATGCCGCCAAGCCGACCATGTCCACAGCGCAAGGCGCGGCTGGTGGCAGCCGGATCAAAGTCGACTTCATCGGCGAGACCAAGCGCCCCGATCACCCGGTGCCACCGCGACCGACACCACCGCCCGCGCAAGCGCCAGCTCACCGACGTGCGGCGCGAGCGGCCAGCCCGGTGCAGTCCACTCTGGTCGCACACGCGGACGATCCGGTGCCGCCAACCGACACCGCCACCCAATCAACCGAAAACGCCCGGACACCCCCCTCCGAGGAGCCGACAGCCGTCACGGCACACGCTCCCTCCCCGGCCCAGGACGCGCCGACGCCGAGCCAGACCACCGCCAGCACGCCGCCACCGCCCACCGAGCGCCGGCCTCAGACCTGGACCGGACGCCCACCAGGCGCGCTCGACACCGACACCGCCCCAGACAACAGCGGCCTGACCGAGGGCCCAGGCAACCGTGGCAACCGACACGACCTGGACGCCTCCCAGCCCAGCCTGGAAGTCGGCGGCTACCTCGTCTACTACGACCTGGGCAGCGAAACGCAGTTGCGCGCCTGGCAACGGCAGGGCATGAAGGAACTGTTCATCCTGCTGCCGGGAACCGAGTACCGCATGGTCTGCCCACTGGACATCGCGCTCACCCGTGGCTCCGGCAAATGTCGCGCGCTGCCGCAGGACTCGCCGGAACTGAAGACGATCGGCGATGCACGTCAGGTCATCACCATGTTGCAGGTCTACCATCACGGCGAATTGGTCTGGCGCGGACCCGGCCCGTATCGCTGAGCGGCAAGGCAAGAACGGCCTCCCACGCCCTCGAGACCTGGGTTGCCATCGTAATAGCGAGATGGCAAAACTCGGTACGTGTCATCGTGGCTGACAGCGCCCCCCATCACCGTGCTCGCCGGACAACTACGGTGTGTCCGCCAGGGGCACGCAGCGAAGACCAAGCACCGTGTTGGGGTCCGAATCCACGCCTGACACTACGGTGTTGTACAAGCACCGCCGAGCCCTGACGCACAAGGCATGTCCCAACACACCAGCAAACACTGCGCCTCTCTTGCAAACCATTGCCGTCCTGTCAACGTACAGAAATACCTTTTCTTTTGTTGCCGTTCATTCGCCACGATCTATCAACAAGAGTGAATCGATACGGCAGATAAACACCTGACTGGATTGTCTTAGAAACCACCATGTCGCCATAGTAGCATTTGCCGCCCAAACCACCCCACCCCACGGATGGGGATTTCAAGCACGAGGAGATTCCCCATGGCAAAGCTACAAAACCGTCTGGCATTGAGTGCTCTTTGCCGTCATGATCGCCGGAGCGCTGCTGCCCCTGGCCGCATCGGCATCCCCGGCGCGCGGCACCGTGCTCAGTAGCTCGGTCCTGACCAATTATACCCACGAGGCGATCGCCACCCTGCTGGCCAACGGTGGAACCAACGACAAGGCCAAGTGCGACGTGCGCGTCGCCAAGTTCACCTATGCCACGATCGGCGTCAATGGCGAGCCGGCCACTGCTTCGGCGGTGCTGCTGATCCCCGGCGGCAACCAGTGCCGCGGTCCTTTCCCGCTGGTGAGCTATGACCAGGGTACCGAGACGAAGCGCTCCGCCGAGCAGGCCAAGGAAATTGTCGAAGACGAGAAGGGCGACGACACCATGCTCACCCACCTCGCCACCCAAGGTTACGTGGTGGTAAGCAGCGATTATCTGGGCATCGGTCAATCCAACTATTCGTTCCACCCTTACCTGCACGCGCGCTCGGAAGCCAGCGCCACCATCGACGCAATGCGCGCCGCACGGCAGGTGTTGCAGAAGCTGAAAACGCCACTATCGGGCAAGGTCATGCTGAGCGGTTTCTCGCAGGGCGGCCATGCGGCGATGGCCACACAGCGCGAGATCGAAGCGAACCTGTCAAGCGAGTTCAACCTGGTCGCCAGCGCTCCCATCTCCGGCCCGTATGCACTTAGCCAGACCTTCCGTGACAGCTGGAGCGGTCGCAACGCCGTGGGTGAGAACACCTTCGGCATCCTGCTGGCCAGCTACGCCATCGTCGGCATGCAACACACCTACCACAATGTGTACAACAACCCGTCGCAGGTGTTCCAGGATCCGTGGGCGGATAAGGTCGAGCCGCTGTTCCCAGGCAAATACAGTGAAACCGACCTGTTCCTCAATGACATCCTGCCCAGTATCGACAAAGTCCGCAGCTACTTCCAGCCTAGTTTCTACAACGACTTCGCCAATAACATCAATAATCCGTTCCTGCGCGACTTGACCCGCAACAACGTGATCGACTGGGCGCCGCGTACCCCGACCCTGCTGTGCGGCTCCGACAACGACGCCACCGTGCCGCTGAAGAATGCCAAGACGGCCATCGCCGCGTTCAAGGCCCACGGCAGCAATCAGGTGTCCATGCTCGACCTGGGCTCCGGTGATCCGAAGGACAACAGCGCACTTGAGCACTTGGTAACTGAAGACGAATGCACCATCGCCGTGCGTCAGAGCTTGTTCGATAAGTTCCGCTGAGTCAGCGGCGAAAGATCGCAGGAGCGTCGCCTCCCCCCGCTCCTGCGATCATCATCGGCAAGTGAACGCTGCCGCGCCCGATCGGCGCGGCAGCGCGTAAGTCAGGATGCCGACAACGCGAACTACCCGCACCGGCATCAGGCGGTCAACCCGTCGCAAGGCACGTATTCTGAAAGCCGACAGTCAAGCTCAGCCAACTCACCTAGCCGCCCAACCGCGCCGACTCCATTTCTGATCCAACGTCTTGCCGCTAAAGGCGAGGTGTCTGGATGTCGAAACGCGACTGTCGTGCGAGTGCTCGAAGGCTTATCGTGATCCAATCGAGAGGCGTCGTGTGCAACGTTCGCGCTCGATCTCCACGCGTCTGAGCCACCGTGCCTCAACGCTGAGCGATGGGCTCTTGAGGTTAAGACCAGAGCATGTACTCGGTCACTGCCACCGATGCGCCGTCTCGGTCGCGTCCTCGTCTCGATGCGTAACCGTGAAGGTTGATCGAGACAGTTAGACTTCAGCCGCGCATGCCTGATCGTCAGGTGTTGTGGCGGTGATCGCTTCAGCAGACCGATGCAAAGCATCCTGCCGATCCATGCCAACGCTTGCGCCCGCTCCGCGTGCGTGCGGCCTGTCCGACGATGCTTTACCAAGATCTCCGACACCAAGCAAACTTGGCTCCATTACACTGCCCACCCAGCCCCCACGGCACGCCCGTCGGGGGACACCTGATGAAGTGCGATGGAAAACGCGATCACAGCCTTCAAATTGCCTCTTGCATTTGAATCTTGAGAACGACCTTCGCCATATTGGAAACAGCCGCAATGACCGACACGCCTACCATCCCCGTTCTTTCCGCCATCGAAGCACGTGCGCTCGGCTGTCTGATAGAGAAAGAGGCAACCACACCGGATACGTATCCACTCACGGTCAATGCGACGGTGATGGCGGCCAATCAGAAGAACTCGCGCGAACCCGTGATGGCACTGAATTCAGGCGATGTGCAGCACGCGCTACGCCAATTGGAAGCGCGTGGCTTGGTCCGACAACAATTCTCCTCGCGTGCGGAACGCTACGAACATCGAGTGACCACAGCACTGGACTTGACTCAGCAACAGGTGGTGTTGCTCGGACTGTTGTTGCTGCGTGGTCCGCAGACGGTCAATGAGTTACTGACACGAGCCGAACGCATGGCACGTTTTGCTGATGCCGAGGATGTGCGTCATTCGCTGGAACGCTTGGCGCAACGTCAGTTGGCCGTGCATTTGCCGCGTGCCAGTGGACAACGGGAGGATCGCTACATGCATCTGCTCGGCGGGCCAGTAGATGCACAGACGCTCGCCACGACGTTCAAATCCCACGCGACAGCGACAGCATCGGCACACGATGAATTGGAAGGACGCGTGCAAGCGCTGGAAGCCGAGGTGGCCGCGTTGCGCGAGAGCGTGGCGCAGTTGCAGGCATCACGGGTCATACCGTAGCGCTTGGGATGCTGCGCGTTGCATGCACACGAGCGCGTCGCCGGATGGTCGTGGCGGTCCAGCCATGCTGCGCGGGCGTGTCAGCGATCTGTGCCTGGTTGTTTGGCGCTCACCTCATCCGCTGTAGAGACGGCAGCGGTGTCCAGATGCAATCCGAACTGGTTCACCGCTTCCTGGTTCACCGCTTCACCCAATGTGTCGGTATTCTGGCGCCCATGCGCGCCTTTTTCCGACTCGCCCTGCTTGTGTCCTTGCTCCTGCTGGCCGGCTTCGCCCAGGCCAACGGCACCATCGAGAACGTGCAGATCCAGGGCCTGGAGAAGCGCGCAGACGCGGCGATGATCCAGAACATCCAGGTGTCGCTCTCGCTGTACGAGACGATCGGCAAGGTCCAGGGCGAGTCGCGCCTGGAGTACCTGCTGAGCCAGGCCCAGCGGCAAACCCGCCAGGCATTGGAACCGTTCGGCTACTTCACTCCGACCATCCGCGTCGATGCCCCGCGTCAAGGCGACAAGCTGACCGTGGTGATCCACGTAGACAAGGGCGAGCCGGTGCGGGTGCGTCACTTCGACGTCGCCATCACCGGCCCGGGCGAGGACGATCACTACCTGGGCGAAGACCTGAAGAACTTTCGCCCGCAGTCGCACGATATCTTCGTCAGCAATGACTACGAAACCAGCAAGGTCGCCATCAGCCGGCGCCTGGCCGAGCGCGGCTACTTCGATGCGGACTTCACTCAACGCAAGGTCGAGATCACCCGTGCCGACCACGCCGCCGACATCGATTTGCGCTGGGACAGCGGCCGTCGCTACAACATGGGGCCGGTCCGCTTTCATCAGGACTACTTCAACCCGCACCTGCTCGACCAACTGGTGTACTGGAAAGAAGGCAGCTACTACCACGAAGGCAAGCTTGATCGCCTACGCGAGTCGCTGCTGAAGCTCGATTATTTCAGCGCCATCGACATCCAATCCAAACCGGAACAGGCCAACGCCAACGCCGACGTACCGGTGGATGTCAAGCTCACCCTCGCCAAACGCAGCATCTACACCAGTGGCCTGAGCTATGGGAGCGAGAGCGGTGCCGGCGTGCGCCTGGGTGTGGACCGCCGTTATGTCAACGCACGCGGGCACAAGCTCAGCGCGCAATTGGATTACGCGCAAAAGCGCAAAAGCTTCATCACCAGCTACCGGATTCCCGCATTTCGCTGGCTCGACGGGTGGTACACCGCGTCGTTTCGTGCCTACGACGAACAGACCGACTATATCGACCTGCGCAACATCAAGTTGACCGGCAGCCGCAGCGGCCAGATCAACGCGCACTGGATCGCCATCGCCTCGCTCAATGCGCTGCGCGAACGCTGGCGCTACGCCACCGACAAGGTATTCGATGGCGCGCTATACGAGACCGCGACTCTGCTCTACCCGCAGATCGAAGCCAACTACGTGGGCGTGGACGACAAGGTATTCCCGCGCAGAGGCTTCAGCGGCAACGTCAGCCTGCGTGGCGGCACCAAAGCGTTGGGCTCCAACGCCAGCTTCGCCCAAGCGCAAATACGGCTGAACTGGTTCCATGGGTTCGGCGAGAACGATCGGCTGATCCTGCGCGGCGAAGCAGGCAGCACCTGGACCGATGCGCTGATGGCAATGCCACCGAGCCTGCGTTTCTTCGCTGGCGGCGACAACAGCATCCGCGGCTATGCGTTCCGCGAAGTCGGCCCGCGCACGCCGCCGCAACCGGATCGCTTCGCACTCGGCGCCAAATACATCCTCACCGGCAGTGCCGAGTACGAGCACTACTTCAATGGCGGGCCATGGGGTGGAGCGGTGTTCGTGGACAGCGGCAGTGCCTTCGACACGACACCCGACTGGCACACCGGCGTGGGCGTGGGCCTGCGCTGGCGTTCGCCGATCGGTCCGGTGCGCGTGGATATCGCCCACGGCTTGAACAGGCCCGACTCTCAGTTACAGCTCTATCTCAACATCGGAGCCAACCTGTGAGCGCGTCAGCCGGTCTGTCCACGCCCACAACGCTGCCGCCACGTCGGCCGCGCTTCTACAGGCGCAAGCGCTTCTGGTGGGGATCGGCACTGAGTATTGCCGGCCTGGGCCTGCTGGTGGTGATCGCTTTGTACTGGCTGCTGCAAACCGTGGCCGGGCGCGACGTGCTGCTGGCGCAGTTGGTAGCGCGGCTACCGACCGGCTCGACCCTCACCTGGGAACGCGCCGACGGACCGCTGGCCGGACCGTTGACCCTGTACAACCTGGATTTTCGCTACGACAAGATTCACTTCACCGCAGAGCGTGCGTTTCTGGATCCGGATATCCGTCCGTTGTTGGGACGCAAGCTGCAATTGAATGCGCTGCAACTGCGCAACGCCACGCTCAACCTGGCCAAGAGCGACACCCCCTTCGAACTGCCGCGCTGGCCGCAGTCGCTGCCGCAGATCGACATGCCGCTGGCATTGCAAGCCGACCGCATCGCCATCGATGGTCTGCGCATCACCCAGGCCCAACAACCGCTGATCGCGATCCAGCGGCTGCGTGGCGCGGTGGAAGTGGCCAACGGCGAATTGCGCGCCACTCAGTTGGTCATGAACAGCGACCGTGGCGATTTCCGTGTCGACGGCCACTACCTGCCCGCGCAGGACTACCAGACCGACCTCACCGCCAGTGCGGTGCTGCCGGCCGCGCGCGGGCGCACGCCAGCGCGCCTGGGACTGGTCGCGCGCGGCGACCTGGACAAGATGGAGATCGCCATCGCCGGCAACGCACCGGCACCGCTGCGCGCCACCCTGGTATTCACCGATCGTCGCGATCCCACCTGGACATTCGCCGCGCACAGCGCGTCCCTGGACCCCTCCTTGTTCTTGCCACCGGACACCAATGCCGGTGCCGCTGGCGTGCCGTTGGCGTTGGATCTACGGGCCGCGGGCAAAGGCGGCGACGCCACGCTGCAAGGCGAGGTATCGCGCGATGGAAACAAGGTGGTGCTGGATCCATCCCGGTTGCGCCTGGACAACCAGGTCCTCACCGTCGCATTGCTGCAACTGCACGCCTTCGACGGACAGATGCGGCTGCGCGGCAACGCGGATCTGCGCGATCCGGCCAATGCGCGCCTGTCCTTTTCGATCAACGCCAGCGGCATGCGTTTTACCCCAGCACCGGATCCATCCACCCCGCATGCTCCGGCGATCCCGATCACCCTGGTCGACGCCCACCTGGGCCTGGCGGGCAGCGTGCGCCAATGGGCCACCTACGGCGAAGCCACCGTCGCCCGCGGGAAAGAAAGCGCCACACTGCACCTGGATGTACGCGGGGACGATCACCAAGCGCAGTTGGCGCAAGTGCGAGCGCGCATGTCCAGCGGCACGCTCGACCTCGGCGGCCACATCGCCTGGGCGCCAGACCTGCACTGGGATGTGCATGGCACGCTGGCGGGATTCGATCCGGGCTATTTCGCACCCGGCTGGGACGGCACGCTGTCCGGCACATTCGCCTCGCAGGGCAAGCAATTGCCGAGCCACGCCGATGGCAGCGCTGCCGGCTACCAAGCCACACTGACGGTGCCGCGCTTGAGCGGGCGTCTGCGCAGCCGCCCGCTCGACGCCAAGGCCACGCTGGCGTTGCAGGGCAAACAGGGCGAAGGCACCTTGCAATTGCACTTGGGCGATAGCCAAGTGCAGGCGCAGGGCAAGATCGGCGACCAACTCGACCTCGACGCGCAACTGCAACCCTTGCAACTGGCCGACCTGCTGCCCGGCGCGGCCGGCAGCCTGCGCGGGCGCGTACAACTGAAAGGCCGTCCCGAAGCGCCCGACCTCACCGCCGACCTCAACGGCAGCGGCCTGAAGTGGGACGGCAACAGCGCCGACAACATCAGCCTGCACGGACACCTGCCGTGGCGCGGCAGCGGCGGCGCATTGGCCTTGCGTGGCAGTGCGATCAACGCCGGCATCCTGCTGCAGACACTGCGCGTGGATGCGCGTGGCGCGGTGGAGAACCTGCAACTGGATGCGGACATCCACAATGCCATGGGCGCACTGGCCTTGGCCGGACAAATCCGCCACGACGGCGCGCGCTGGCAGGGCACGTTGAACACGCTACGCATCGCGCCATCCAAGGGTGAGCCGTGGCAGTTGCAGCAAGCCGCCGACGTTGCCGTGGCCGGCAGCACCTTCACGTTGTCGCGTAGTTGCCTGGCGCCGAACAGTGGCGGTGGCACGTTGTGCGTCTGGGCCGACTGGCCCAAGCAGGGGCTGACGCTGCAAGGCGACGCGCTGCCACTGGCATTGGTGCAACCGTGGCTACCGCCCAACAGCGGTCGGCAGATATACCTGCGTGGCGATCTCTCCATCGACGGCAATATCAAACCTGCGGGTAACGCCTGGGAAGGCGCACTGCGCCTGGCCTCGCGCACTGGCGGCCTGCGCCTGGGCGACAAAGCGCATGACGAGTTACTGCGCTACGACCAATTTAGTTTCGTCACCGATTTAACCGCACAGCACATCCATTCCAAACTCGGCATCGGCTTCCAGGGCGACGGCTTCATCGATGCCACCGTCGACACCGGATGGGACGCCTCCGCGCCGCTGACCGGCGAGATTTACATGAACATCGCACGGCTGTACTGGATGGAATTGTTCTCGCCCGATCTGGTCCAACCCAAGGGACTGGTCGCAGGCCATGTCAGCCTGCGCGGCACCCGCGCGCAACCGGCGATGGGCGGCCAGGCCACACTCAGCAATTTCACCGGCGAACTGCCCGCATTGGGCCTGACCCTGAGCGAAGGCCAGGGCCGCTTCGACGCACAGCCGGACGGCTCGGCGCGCATCGTCGCCTCGGTAAAATCCGGCCAGGGCACGCTCAACGTCGACGGTGGATTATCCTGGTACGGCGACAGCACCCCGTTGCAATTGAACATCCACGGCAACAACGTGCTGGCCTCCAACACCGCCGAGTTGCGTGCGGTGATCAATCCCGACCTGCAGTTCGGCATCGCCAACAACACCATGTCGTTGAGCGGCCAGGTCACCGTGCCCTCGGCCGATATCAATCTGGAACGCCTGGATCGCGGCACCTCGCTGTCCGAGGACGTCGTGGTGCTGGATCCGGTCGATCCGCAAGCAACAGCGAGTTCGCCGCTGGAAATGGACTTGCGGGTGACCCTCGGCGATCAGGTCAAGATGGCCGGCTTCGGCCTCAAGGGCGCACTGACCGGCGCCATGCAAGTGCGCTCGCGCCCGGGCCGCGAGATGACCGCCACCGGCGGCCTGGATGTCAGCGGCAAGTACAAGGCCTACGGCCAGGACCTGACGATCACACGCGGCCAATTGGCCTGGAGCAACAACATCGTGTCCGACCCGCGCATCAATATTCGCGCCGAACGCCAAGTGGCCGACGTCACCGCCGGGATCGACGTGACCGGCCGCGCCACCGCGCCGCGTGCGCAAGTGTGGTCGGACCCATCGATGTCGCAATCCGAAGCGATGTCTTATTTGGTGCTGGGCCGCAGCCTCGGTAACACCAGCAGCGACGAAGCCAACCAAGTGACCGCCGCCGCAAGTGCGTTGTCGGCCGGCAGCGGCCTGCTCGCCTCGCAGCTCGGCGGCAGACTCGGCTTCGACGATGCGGGTGTCAGCCAGTCGCGTGCGCTCGGTGGTTCGGTGGTCGGATTCGGCAAATATCTCTCACCGAAACTTTATGTGAGTTATGGCGTCTCGTTAATCGGCAGCGGCTCGGTACTGACACTGAAATATTTGCTGGGCCACGGCTTCGATGCAGAAGTGGAATCGACCACGGTGGAGAACCGTGGCTCGTTGAATTGGCGGAAGGAGCGGTAGCTCTGCGCTTACGAATACATCGAATGATAGATAGGCAACGGCGTGTCTAGATAAAACTGAATCGCTCAGAATCTCCCTCAAGGCTACGAGCGGCCTGCCGCGAAGAAGCTTGGAGAGGGTGAGCCTGGGGATCACAGTGGGAAATCTATAATATTCAAGTGTTCTACTCCGGAGTGCAAATGAAATCTATAATATTCAAGTGTTCTACTCCGGAGTGCAAATGAAATATTCCATTATTTTTTCCTGCGGAATCTCTCTGTTGATTACAGCATATTTTTTACTATGACAGGTTGCTCTCCTGACATGGTCACTCAGAGTGAGAGCAAGTGGGAAAGTGCTGAGAGGATTGATTTATTTTTTAAAGAATTTGATCAAACTTCTCTTTTTACATTTTCAGAAAATGACATTGAGAGAAATGACAATTTTAAAGTTTTATTGAGCAGCAAGAATGAGATTATTGAACTTATTAAGAACCTTTCCAAAGCATGTGATGTAGCTAGCGATATGAAAGAAGAGCAAATGGATCTATACTTATTGATAAAGGGCCATGGTCCAAATAAGCAAGAGATGACTTGGAAATCTTCTCCATTTCATTTCTACGACTCGAATATAGGCAAGATTTGTGTGCTAAAATCAAAAGATAGAGAGAGAATTTCTCAATTGATACATAAATTTTCAGTCTCTCATTAGAGATTAGAGTCTATAATTTGAACTGTGTAACTGCCGTTTGAGAAGCTACTGGCCCCGGCCTATGAGAGGAGCAAGCAAGTTGAAACTGGATAAGGCTACACGGGATGAACTGACGTCAGGCCACCAACAAAATGAGGTAGAGTGATTTACACGAGAGAGCCACTTTCTGCAGCGCGTATCTAAGGCTCAAACTCGCAAGGACGAGTGATGTCAAAATTTCACGGAATTCGCGCGGCAATCCGCTTGATGGGTGTAGCCGCAGTTTCATTGCTCGTCGTGTTTGCCGCCTCGGCGCAGACGGTCCGCTACATCCACACGGATGGGCTGGGGTCTGTCGTGTTGGTGACGGACAAGGATCATAACGTTGTTGAGCGTAGCGAGTATGAGCCGTATGGCAGTCTGCTGAATCGTCCAGTAACGGATGGCCCCGGTTACACGGGTCATGTGATGGATGCTGCGACTGGACTGACGTATATGCAGCAACGGTATTACGATCCGATACTAGGTAGATTCTTAAGTGTTGATGCAGTGACAGCGTATGGGGGTGATCTGAGACACTTCAATCTCTATGACTATGTTTTCAACAATCCATACAAATTTAATGATCGAGATGGACGAGATGGGGAATTGTTCTGGGCGGCGTCTGACCAAGTTACTGTGACTTTCAAATACATTATGAGCGGAGTGAGTCCTTCGTTTACTCCTACTCAATTGGAAGACCAAGTCGCTAAAAACTACTCCGGGACCGTAACGGTTAATGGTGTTAACGTCACCGTCAAGGCTCAGGCTGTTCAGGTCACCACTCCTGGAAAAAGCATTAATACGATTAATGTTGTTAAAGACACAGCTGGCGTTACGAAAAGCGGGCGTTCAGAAACTAATGCGATTGGTGGCAATAAAATTACGTTGGGAGCTACCGGCGTTGATGCTGCAAACCAATTGACCGCGTCTCATGAAATTGGACATGGACTTGGGGCTGGCGATCAATACAAAGGTGGCATTGATATCAATGGAAAATCTTTGCCAGCAGATGTTCCAGGGAGAGCTAATATAATGAAAGATTTGACAGGTTCTAACGCAAACTCGCAAACCCTCGGCGAAATCATCAAGGCACCAACGAACGTCAATACATGCGCGAAGGGTATTTCTGCGGCTTCTGGAGGTTGTTGATGAGATTTCTATCTTTCCTTCTTATTGGCGTCTGCTTACTCTTTTTGAGTGGTTGCAGGTTGGTGGATTTTTCCCAAGCTCCGGCTTCACCTCCGCGGCGATGCGAAATTAAACAAGCCGTCTGGTGCATACAGGAAGGATCGACGGAGATTGTCGATCGAATTGCTGAAGATTCTGTCCATGACCGTGTTTGGACGCTTAGCGATTGGTCCAATCCCGAATCGAAACTTGTCGTGTTGGAATCGAATGGATGTAGGGTGGGTTACTCCGATGCATTCGATTTTTTGAGTTATGAGAATGGCTTCACTTGGAAGGGCCGTTCATGGGGCCGTATGCGAGTGAGGCTTAAAAAGAATGGAACATGCGACCTCGAAGTGCTGATGCCACCTTACGATGGCGATCCAATGGAATGGGCGTTCTCCACTGGTTTGATACTGTTAAAATCATGTCCTAATAAAAATTGTATCGGTCAGAACCTTGCGGAGTTCAAACCAAAGTTCGAAGCACAGTTCCACAAGAAGCCATAGAACGTCACCTAGAAAGCTGCCTGCCAAATGGCAGACTTATCCCCCTAAGAACACCGCACAGCCATGCAGATGCGGTGTAAGGCGTGCATGAATGACGCGTTTTCAATGCAACAATATCGTTTGCTTGTGATATTCAAGCATTCACATCACTCATCCGGTCATCTATCCCAGCATAACAGGGTGTATGAGTCTGATTATCAGTGGCGTCGAAGCTTGCTCGGCTGAGATATAGCTTCTCCACCCGACGTGGACAACATAGCAGTCTAGGCCTTTTTTCCAAACATGCGCCCATCACGGCGTCCTTGCCGTAATCCGTCGACACCGCCACCGAACGGCCAGCGTCGATCGAAGCGGATGCAAGCGCTGGGCGATGCGCTTACTCGCCTTGCGCCTGCGAGTAACCCCTGACGCCGTCGAATGCGTAGAGGTTCTCGGTCTTGACAGTTTCAAAGCCGGCCTCGGACAGACGCAGCAGCAACGAACACAGATGAGCAGGCTTCAGCGTGGTTCCGTCCGCGGCCAGGAACCGGCAGCGCCAATGATCAGTGCGCGTGGTCTGTTGCAAGCCGCTCGGGTACACCTTCACCCCACGATTGGTGATCAGAGCCAGTCGAAGCTCCGGACCGGCCAGTGCCTGCAATTGGTTGCCCAGCGTGTCGGCATCGCGTCCTGGATGATCCCAATGCACGAAGACATCCATGCCTTCCAGGGTTTTGGCGACCTTCGCACGTGCCGATTCAATGACCGGAGCAGCGGCTGACGCTGTGGGCTGCTCTGGGTAATCGACGGATGGGATTTGCTGTGGCTTTTGGCCAAGACGCGCGATGACCGCGTCGGCAAATTCCTGCGTGCCGACTTGCCGTTGACTGTGCGAACCGAAAATGTCGGCGGTGTGCAGCCCCTCTTCGAGCGTGCGCAACCAAGCATTGTGGATCGCGGTGGCCGCCGCCGGACGTTGCAGATGGACCAGCATCATCACTGCGCTGAGCAGCAGCCCGGATGGGTTGGCAAGATCGCGCCCGGCAATATCCGGCGCCGAACCGTGGACTGCTTCGAACATCGCGCACTGGCGGCCGATATTGGACGAAGGAGCCAAGCCAATGGATCCCGCCACCTCAGCCGCGACATCCGACAGAATATCGCCGTAGAGGTTTGGCGTGACCACCACGTCGAAACGGCGCGGATCCACCGCCATCTTCGCCGTTCCGATATCGATGATCATGTGGTCATTGGCGATCTCTGGATATTCCTTCGCGATCTCATCGAACACGCGATGGAACAGGCCGTCGGTCAACTTCATGATGTTGTCTTTGGTCATGCAGGTGACCTTGCGGCGACCATGCGCGCGCGCATACTCGAAGGCATAGCGCACGATCCGCTCGCAGCCCGGGCGGGACACCAGCTTCAGGCACTGCACGACTTCGTCGGTCTGCTGGTGTTCAATACCGGCGTAGGTGTCTTCCTCGTTCTCGCGCACGATGACAACGTCCATGCCCGGATGATGCGTGGCGACGAAAGGATGGTAGGCCACGCAGGGGCGCAGGTTCGCGTACAGACCGAAGGTCTTTCGCAGCGAGACATTCACGCTCTTGTAGCCGCCGCCCTGAGGCGTGGTGATCGGCCCCTTGAGCAGCACGCCGTGCTCGGTGACCGCGTCGATGACGCTGCGATCAAACCCTGCCGCATGCCCTGCCCGGTACGCCTCAAGCCCGACGGTGAGTGGCGTGAACGACAGCCCTGGGTCTGCTGCCGTCAGGATCTTCAGCACCGCACGGGTGATTTCCGGGCCGATGCCGTCTCCTTCGGCCACGGCAATGGTCCGGGCGGGCAGGCGAACGGCGGCTGGATTGAGCAGTGCTGACATACGATCTCCTATACACGACATGTGTGTCGTGCATTATAGATCGCGTTACATGGTTCGCGTCAATAGGCTAGGCTTTGATCATAGTGTACCCGGGACGAACGGTATGGACTCCAGCGGCTGGACCTTCTTCAGCAACCACAGCCATGTGCTCTTTTGTCTAGCTGCAGACCCGCAGCAGACATTGCGGGAAGTCGCGACCAAGGTCGGCATTACCGAGCGGGCCGTCCAGCGCATCGTGGCTGAACTCGAAGCGGCCGGGGTACTGCAGCGCCAGCGCGACGGACGCCAAAACACCTACCGCATCGTGCGCGGGGTGCCGCTCAGGCACCCGTTGGAAGCGCATTGCCGTATCGGCGATCTGATCGACGTGGTGGTGGAGCGACGTCCGCCCGATGCTGAGTAGCGCCCCACGCACTGCCCGCATCGCAACGGCATGGTGGAACGGGTGATGCGTCCACTTGAGGAACAGTGCGTCACCGGCATCGCTTCGAAAGTCAGGTGTATGTCCTGCGCGTGATCGGCGATTGGATTGCCCTCCACAACCGCCAACGCTCACCCGACAGCCACTGGCGACGTTTTGTTAGCCACTGTCAGGATGCAAATCCTGGATACGGCCTGTGTCACTCCATTCACCGCATGCGCTGTGCAGGAACCGGTGGGTGTTGTCTGGCTAGAGAAGTGAATCTGTCCGCATCCGCACATCAATCCTCATTGCACGGGTCGCGGCTTGGCCTGCCGATACTGGTGCTTGTCCCCCGTGCGCTGCCCATTGGCATCGATATCGGCGCATATACGGCCACCGCAAATGACCGCATCGGATGCGGAATAGGCTTGGAGGATAGGGATCGCGTTTTCGTAGCGCTGGAGTTCTTCCCTGGCAGCCGAAAGTTCGCGGCGGTAATAACCTAATACAGCCCAACCGACGAGAAGAACGAGCAGCAGGATCACACCTGCGGCAACAAACCAAAGCCACACGGTCTTGTTGGCTTTTTGCAACTGCGCAGAGGTGGCCGATACGGCGAGGTCATATCGCGCCGCAACCGGCGCAATCGCGTCCTTGGCTTGCTTGGTAATCTGAGAGCTGGCTCCAACCACAATGCTATCCACACGGCGATGTAACTGCGCCAGATCGCCATGCAATGCTTGCATTTGTTGATCGAAGTTGGCCTGCATCCTTGCCTCACGTTGCTCGAACTTGGCTATCAACGCCGATTGCAGCTTGAGCGTGCTTTGAAGCGATGCCAGTAGGCTGGGGAGTTCTTGCTCGCTGGACATGTGCGTTCCAATGACGATGCGATGGGCCATCACATTTTCATGATGGGACCTTGAATCTGCCTAGCCATTTCTTGCTGCTGAAGTTCTTCTGGTTGCTGTGCCGCAACCAGATCACGTCCCAATTGCGCGTGGGCCTGGACGTGAGGTGACTGTTCGATTTGTCCGCAGACACGCGAAATCTCCGCATCATCGTCAGCGAACAACGCGGCAGCCAGTCGATCAAGATCGTGGTCGCCCGTAGCGAAAGCTTGCCTTTCGTGTTGTCCCTCTCGCTGTGGATGATCGAGGCTGCTATGCAAGGAACCCGATTGCGATTTTTTCTTGTCGTTTGGATCAAGCGGGACGGTCGGCTCGCCGGATTGCGGAGGCTTGATCTTGCGGTCGTCAGCGTCGTACCACTGCTTACCGTCGAACCAATAGCCACTGCGGCTGGAAGCGAGCCCAACGTCTTGATACAAGTTCTCGCCAAAATCAGGCGCATCTACTTTTTTACCGTCTTTACCTAGCGGCAGTGACGGGGTGACATCGGCAGCCTTCAATAGCGTGCTGGCGACACCGTTGCTATTGTTGTACAGCGGTGAATATTCAAGCTTTGCATCGTTGATCTGCTTTCCTGCAGCAAGCGCCGAATGCAGCTTCCGCTCAAGCTCCTGATCGGTTCCTTGCCACACGACCAGGTGTTCGTGCTTTTCTCCATGGAGCGGCCAATCTGGCGCGACTTCTCGTTGCACAACGACGTTTCCTTGCGCATCTCGAAACAAGGCGGGGTCGTCGGGCTTGGCTTGATCGACCGGTATTGGGCGAATGGAGCCATCGGGTTGCCTCTGGTACACGGCGTCGTATGGCGGAACATAGGGCGCGGCATCAACGCGGATGTTGCCAAATTTGTTGGAGCCGAGCAGCGTACTTTCTACGAGATTGGTGAGATCGTTACCTTCTGTGCGTGCATCCGGACCACCGCGCACGACCATCTGGCTACCATCGGATCGTTGGAAGATGAGATATGCGTGCCGTCGGTCAGCGGCAACCGGACTTGTCCCCACGATAATTTTCGCTTCATCTCCTGGCATGGCTAGCCCCCAATTTCTCTAGGGGTGCGCGCCACCTCAACGTCGGTGACCAATGCGCCATCTTTGGAATTGAGTGTGACAAACCAATGGATCGGCGTGGCTGGAGCCGTGATGCGCTGGTCCGGTGGTGGAGATGCGGGTGTCGAGCGCAAGCACAGAACCGAGGATTGGAATTTTCCCGACGCTGGCTCAGCAGGCTTACAAGAGAAGCCTCGCGCGCCAAGGGCTAGCATGGCATCAGCAAGCGTCATTTCGGGAACGATCCAGTGTCCGATCTGGGTCTTGGCTTCTTTCGTGGATTGCTGATCTCGAAATGGTTCGGTCGATGTGTCCGCATTGCTCATGGCAGTGCATCCTGTCGCAGCTGAGATGGAGACTAAAAAAAGCAGGCTGGCGCGGAAAAGGCGCGGAACAGCTCCACGCCAAGCATCCCTCTGACGAGCAGTGTCGCATGCCCGATGATGACGAGTCATTGCCATGGGGGCTTCCTAATTACACTGTCTTGAAATGCAGTCTAGCCTAATCATTGAACCGGCCCCTTTCCAATTTCCACAGTACCGGTACAGGGCCATCATAGAAGGCAGGTGCGAACCAATAGACGGGTGTCCATGGTGCAGCGCGATCCGATCAAGCACATTGGCCGCCCCGACTGCGGCCCGACGCAGCTCAGTCCTGAGGCTTGCAAGGCGTATCGCTCCCAAACAGGCGACCCAGGCGCGAGCGCGGCGGGCACGGCGGCGTGGGCACCGTTTGCGCGGCCTTCGCCGCAGTGGCTGCCGCCTCAGCCGCAGCGGCGCGTTGTTGCTGCAATTGCGCCAGCATGGCCTTGATCTGCGGCATCGCCGCCAACGCGGCTTTCTCACCTTCCAAAATCGCGGCGTTGCGCTGCGCGAAATCGGTCGCGCCGATCTCGTTGACCTTGGGCCGGATCACGATGTCCGCACGCGCCAGTTCCTGCTGGCCCAGGCGCTGGCCCATGATCGCAATCGATTGGTTGACGATGCCGAGCATGCCGCTCGGATTCTTGCCGCTGGCTTTGCTGGAGATATCCACGGCAATCACCACGTCGGCACCGAGCTGGCGCGCGGCATCCACCGGCACCGGGCTGACCACGCCGCCATCGACATAGTGGTACTTGCCGATAGCGACCGGCTCGAACACGCCAGGAAAGCTACTGGAGGCACGCACCGCCTGGCCGGCATTGCCGCGCACGAACACCGTGCGCTCGCCATCTTCCAGGCGCGTGGCCACCACTGCGAATGGTCGTGCAAGTTTCTCGATTGGGGTGTTCTTGAGTTGCGTATTGATGTAATCCTGCAGCGCCTGGCCCTGCACCAGTCCGCCGGAGAACAGGTGCATATCGCGGATACTGCTTTTTTCCAGCGCCTCTGCCGCCTGTTGTAGCTCAAACGCGTCCATGCCACTGGCGTACAGCGCGCCAACCACGCTGCCGGCACTGGTGCCGGAGACCACCGCAGGTTCCAAGCCGTTGGCCTGCAGCATTTTGATGACGCCGATATGGGCGAATCCCTTGGCTGCGCCACCGCCGAGCGCAATCCCAATCCGCAACGGTTTGGTTGTCTGTGCCTGTGCAAGATCGCGGACCACCGGCGCTGGCGCGGCGGGCTTGGGCTCGCCACCGCAGGCACCGAGCAGACAGACCAGCGACAGAGACAGCAGAAAGCGCAAGCGACGAAAGGTGGTCATGGCGGGGGGGCGCACTGAGGTGTCATGTGGATGAGCGGCGCAGCATACACGCCGTCACCTTGCCCGCCGGTAAGCCACTGGGTGGGCCGACGACGACAGCGGCGATGGATGCCATGGCAGATCGTCCAATGGGTCGAACTGCGCGTTGCCGCACACGCTGCGCGCTATGAAGTTCGTTGTTCGCTTGGACCCAGATTGGTATCGTGCCGCCATGCCTTCGATACAACAGACAGCGTGTGGTGATACCGCGTCGCGATCCGTGGATCGCCAGCCATGACGCGCACGCGATTGCGGTCCCTGTCGATGTTCCTGCTGTGCGCCGCGTTTCCTGGTCACGCGCTGGATGCCGTGGCGGTGAAGCAGCAGGTGGACGGCGTGCTCGAGCAGCATTATCCGCAGCTTGAGGCGCTGTACAAAAGCGTGCACCAGCATCCCGAGCTCGGCTTCGAGGAAACCACGACCGCGCAACGGCTTGCCAAGCAGATGCGCGCGCTAGGCTTTCAAGTCAACGAGGGCATCGGCAAGACCGGATTGGTGGCGATCTATCGCAACGGTCCCGGACCGACGGTCATGGTGCGCACCGAACTGGATGCGCTGCCGATGCGCGAAACCACCCGCCTGGCATACGCCAGCACCGTGCATTTGCAGTCCAAGGATCGGGACACCTACGTGGCGCACAGTTGCGGCCACGACATCCACATGGCGATCTGGGTCGGCACGGCCACGGCATTGCTGCAACTGCGCACGCAGTGGCACGGCACGCTGATGTTCATCGCACAGCCGGCGGAGGAGAAGGGTCGCGGCGCGCAGGCGATGCTCGACGACGGCCTTTTCACCCGGTTCGGCAAACCGGACTATGGCTTCGCGCTGCATGTCGGCCCGAGTCCGTATGGTCACGTCTACTACAAACCCGGCGCGGTGACTTCCAACTCCGACTCGCTCGAGGTGGTGTTCGAAGGCAAGGGCGGGCACGCGGCGATGCCAGCGGCGACGATCGACCCGATTCTCATCGCCGCACGCTTCGTGGTCGACGTGCAGAGCGTCATCAGCCGCGAAAAAGATCCGGCCGCATTCGGCGTGATCAGCATCGGTACCTTCAACGCGGGCACTACCGGCAACATCATCCCCGACCGCGCGCAACTACGCGGCACCATTCGCAGTGACGATCCGCAGGTCCGCGACAAGTTGCTCGACGGCGTGCGCCGCACCGCGCTGGCCAGCGCCCAGATGGCCGGCGCACCCGTGCCACAGATCGTGTTGGGTGCGCACGGTTCCAAGGCGGTGATCAACGATGCGACGCTGGCCGAGCGCACCGGCGCGGTGTTCGCGCAGGCGTTCGGACGCGATGCCGAGCGCCAGACCGAACCGAGCGCGGCCAGCGAAGATTACTCGGCCTTCATCGCCGCCGGCGTGCCGTCGTTTTACTTCGGGATCGGTGGGCTCGACCCACAGTGGCTGCAACAGGCCAAGCAAAAAGGCGAAGGCATTCCGGTCAACCATTCTCCGGATTTCGCGCCGGTCCCACAGCCGAGCATCCGCACCGGCGTGGAAGCGATGACGCTGGCGGTCATCAACGCGATGCCGCCAGCGCCCTGAGCGGCGCGGCAGTTGGCGCGCAGCCGGGGCGCCGCGCGCGGTGGCACCACTTCAGAAGTTATTGTCGCCATCCAGGATGCGGCCGAAGTTGCCCAGCACCGAGCCTTCGTCGCGGCTCTGCCTGCCGCCCTGCGGCGCGGCGGCGAACATGCGTGCGGCCAAGCGCGAGAACGGTAGCGATTGCAGCCAGACCTTGCCGGGACCGGTCAGCGTGGCGAGGAACATGCCTTCGCCGCCGAAGAGCATGCTCTTGATCCCGCTGACCGCACGCACGTCCATGTCCACCGTGGCATGGAAAGCGACCACGCAGCCGGTATCCACTTCCACGCGCTCGCCAGCGGCCAATTCGCGTTCGACCACGCAACCACCGGCATGCACGAACACCCAACCATCGCCCTCCAGCTTCTGCATGACGAAGCCTTCGCCGCCGAACAGGCCGGTCATGATCTTGCGTTGAAAGTGGATCCCCAGCGACACCCCGCGTGCACCAGCCAGGAAGCTGTCCTTTTGGCAGATCAAGCAACCGCCGTGCTGATCCAGCTTCATCGCCAATACCGTGCCGGGATACGGCGCGGCGAAGGCGACCTTGGCCTTGCCCTGACCCTGGTGGGTGAACACGGTGGTGAACAGGGTCGCGCCCGTCACCAGGCGTTTGCCCGCCGAGAGCAATTTGCCCATCAGCCCGCCTTGGTTGGCGGAGCCATCGCCGAACACGGTATCCATCTGCACGGCGGTGTCCTTGAACATCAGCGCGCCGGCTTCGGCCACCGCGCTTTCGCCGGGGTCCAGTTCGATCTCCACGAACTGCATCTCGTGGCCGACGATGCGGTAGTCGATGGCATCGGATCCGCCGCCAGGCAGCGGTGGCAACTCCGGCGGCATGCCGCTGGTGCCGCTGTCGCGCAGGGCGTCGATCCGCTCCACCGGCTGCCAATTGCTCTGGCCCTGGCACCAGGCCAGGGCATTGGGATGATTGCGCGCGAACGCGATGGCGGCGGCGGTGTCGAACGGCCCGGAGCGAGCCTGTTCGCTGCCGGTCAAAAAGTACCACTGAGGCATGTCTGCAAGTCCTTGGCGGAAGTCGGCACCCAGTCTAGCCTGCGGCTGACAGACTCAATGCGCCAACTTGGGCGGACGCAGCAGACTCAGCACCACGGTGGCACTCATCACCCCCACTACCGCGCTCAACGACACCCATACCGGAATCTTGTACAGGTCGATGATCAACATCTTGATGCCGATGAATACCAGCACGATCGCCAAACCATAAGGCAGCAAGTGGAAGCGCTCGGCCATGCCGGCCAGCAGGAAGAACATCGCGCGCAGGCCCAACACCGCGAACACGTTGGAGGTCAGCACGATGAACGGGTCGGTGGTGATCGCGAAGATCGCCGGGATGCTGTCCACCGCGAAGATCACATCGGTGATGGCGATCAGGATCAGCACCGCGAACAACGGGGTGAACCAGCGCTTGCCTTCCTGGGTCAGGCTCAGCGCGTTACCGTGGTACTGCGTGGTCAGACGCAGGTGTTTGCGCATGAAGCGCAGCACCGGGTTGGCTTCTAGGTCTGGTTGCTTGCCCGCCGAATACCACATCTTGATGCCGGTCAACAGCAAGAACGCACCGAACACGTACAGCAACCAGTGGAACTTGCTCAGCAACACCGCGCCGGCGAAGATCATCGCCGCGCGCAGCACGATCGCGCCGAGCACGCCGATGACCAGCACGCGCTGGCGCTGCTCCTCGGGCACCGCGAAGTAGCCCATGAGCATCAGGAACACGAAGATGTTGTCGACCGCCAGCGATTTTTCGACCAGGTAGCCGGTCAAAAATTCCAGCGCGTAGCGATTACCGGTGGTCGTGTCGATGGCCTCGCGCAGGTACCACCACAGTCCGGCATTGAACGCCAGCGCCAGGGCGATCCAGCCCAGGCTCCACCACAGCGCTTCCTTGAACGTGACCTTGTGCGGCCCGCCGTGGCGCATCAGCACCAGGTCCACCAGCAGCGCCACGACCACCACGATCGTGAAACCACTCCACAACCACACGTTGCCTATCGTTTGCATTGGGAATTTTCCGTCAGTGAACAGGGAAACTCGGGGCCGTGATGGCGTCAGCGTTCCGGACGGAGACGACGATGTCGTCCAGGGAATGCCTTCGCCACAGCGGCGAAGGTCTCGCTCGCAGCCGGCGATCCGGCTGCCGTTGCACCGGAGCCCGCAGGCTCGAATTGACGGCGACAACGTTGGGAGCGACTCCCCTTCTGCCTGCATTCTTGCCGCGGCCAGCAACGACGTCAATCCGCGCGGCTACAATATCGTTCATGAATACGTCTCTGCCTATTGTCCGCCTCAAGAACGCTTGGCGTTCCAGTCATCCGTGGATCTTCCAGAAACTGGTCGAAAAACCCGCCGCCAAACCCAAGCCGGGGGCGCTGGTGGACGTGGTCGGGGTGGACGGTATGTGGATCGGTCGCGGTTTCTACAATGGACATTCGCGCATCGCCGTGCGCATTCTCGAGACCGATCCGGACATCGCCATCGACGAACACTGGTTCGCGCGCAAGATCGCCGGCGCGGTGGCGCTGCGCCGCGAGGTACTCAAGCTCGACGCGGTCAGCGACGCCTGGCGAGTGGTGCACGCCGAGGGCGACGGTTTGTCCGGGCTGGTGGTGGACCGCTATGGCGATCTGCTCGTGGTGGAGTTCTTCAGCGCCGGCATGTTCCGCCACCGCGAGTGGATCTATGCCGCGTTGCGCGCGCAGTTTCCTGGCGCGCGGTTTTACAGTTTCGCCGAGGAACATGTGCAGAAGCAGGAGAGCTTCGATTACCGCCCGGTCTCCAGCAGCGGCGAGCGCCCCGAGCCGGCGATCATCAGCGAGTACGGCGTGCGCTTCCGTGCCGATCCGGCGGGCGCGCACAAGACCGGCTTCTTTGCCGACCAGCGCGAGAACCGCCAATGGCTGAGCCAGCAGGTGCAAGGCAAGCGCGTGCTCGATCTGTGCTGCAACACTGGCGGTTTCGCGGTGTACGCGCAGGTGCGCGGCGCGGCCGAGGTGGTCGGCGTGGACATCGACCAGGATGTGATCGAAATCGCCAAGGGCAATGCGCGGCTCAACGAGGTGCGTCCCAAATTCGTGCAGGCCGACATCTTCCCGTACCTGCGCGACGCCGCCGCACGCGGCGACCAATACGACGTGGTGATCCTGGACCCGGCCAAGATGACCCGCGACCGCGACCAGGTGATCCCGGCGCTGAAGAAATATCTGGACATGAACAAGCTGGCTCTGGGTGTGGTCGCCCCGGGCGGGTTGTTTGCCACATTCTCTTGCACCGGGCTGGTCGCCGAGCACGAGTTCCTGGACATGCTGCGCCGCGCCGCGTATTTCTCCGGGCGTACCATACAGATCCTGAAGGTCGCCGGCGCTGGCGCCGACCATCCGTTCATGGCACACGTGCAGGAATCGCGCTACCTCAAGGCAGTGTTCTGCCGGGTGCTGGACTGATCCAATGGGTCGGTCTGATCGGTGAGCGGTGACACCACGTGTGTCGCTCACCGCAGAAGATGGCTGGCATTTCCAGCCAGAGCAGCGCGCGCCGATGCGCGCCGAATCGACACCCCGCGTCATACCGGCGGCAGCAATCCGGGCCGAGGGAGTCGCGCATTCGATTGCCAGGACGCACACATGGAATCACCGTGCCCAACACCTGATAACGCTTACAACGTGGCTTGTATCACAGCTATCGGATGTCGTTGCGTGCTTTGTTGCGGCGCAGTGTGACAAGCATTGAGATGAAAGATTAAAAGTTTGGCGCATCCTTTGATAGCGCTATCACTTTCGGCTGTGTGCCGAGCGGTACGTTGTGATCGACAGGAGCGGACGGCTCGCGTGGCGTTCGTGTTGCAAGCGTGCGCCTGATGCGCACGCTGCGCTTCGGGGGAAGGCGCCATCCAGCAATGGACAGTAAGGGGATGCACACGCAGGCATGTCGGGCAATGCGCGTCGCGTACCAGTGACAGCCGCGATACGGGCCATCGCCGCACTTGGCCTTGCTCGTTCGACTCCAGCACCGAGGACATTCAAATGCGTCAGCCGTTGAAGAAGTTCCGCTCCAGCGCCATGTTCACCTTCATCGGCGGTGTGCTGGTGATCAATCCGGCATTCGCGCAGCAGGCCGCGCAAACACCGGCCGCGGACACCACCCCGCCCGCCAATGCCACCACGCTCGACACGGTCAGCGTCACCGGCATGCGCAACAGTCTGAATCAGTCGATGGGGATCAAGCGCGACAACATCGGCGTGGTCGATGCGATCAGCGCCGAAGACATCGGCAAGTTTCCCGATACCAACCTGGCCGAATCGTTGCAGCGCATCACCGGCATCTCGATCGAACGCCGCGATGGCGAAGGTGCCCAGGTCACTGCGCGTGGTTTCGGGCC
Source organism: Xanthomonas sp. MUS 060 (assembly GCF_000963215.1). NCBI lineage: Bacteria > Pseudomonadati > Pseudomonadota > Gammaproteobacteria > Lysobacterales > Lysobacteraceae > Xanthomonas > Xanthomonas sp. MUS 060. Next base: position 84,719 of record NZ_JZIM01000009.1, on the reverse strand, counting down.
ACAGTTCAATACCGTGACCCTCAACGGACGTCAGATTCCCGGTGCCGATGCGTTCGGCGCGCCCGGCGCAGCACCGATCGGTGGTGTGGATGGCGGCACCCGCGCGTTCAACTTCGCCCAACTGGCTTCCGAAGCGATCAGCGGCCTGGAGGTCTACAAGACCAGCCGCGCCAACGCACCGAGCGGCGGTATCGGCGCCACCATCAATATCCTCACCGACCGGCCATTCAATCATCAGGGCACCGTCGCCAGCGCCGGCGTCAAGGCGGCCTACGACACCTCGCAGCCGTTCACCCACGAGCTCACCCCGGAGTTGTCCGGCATCTTCAGCTACACCAACCCGGACAAGACCTGGGGAATCGGCCTGAGCGGTAGTTACCAGAAGCGACGCGGCGGCTCGGTGCAGTCGACCGAGAACGCCTGGAACATCCAGCGCTGGACTGGCAACGAACCGGCGCTGCGGCCGGGCGCGAACGTACAGAACGCCCCGCAGATCGGCCAGCTCTACGGCATGCCCAACGACGTGCGCTATGCCTTCGCCGATTTCGAGCGCGAACGCCTCAACGGCCAGGCCGTGCTGCAGTTCGCACCGACCGATAGCCTGACCCTGACCCTGGACTACACCTACTCGACCAACAAGATCACCGAGAACCGCGGCGAACAGGGCATGTGGCTGCAGCGTGCCAACAGCTTCACCGATTTGACCTTCGACACCGGGCAGGCGGTGGCCACCCCGGTGTATCTGCGCGATGTGCCCGACGGTGCAAAGGACTTCGGCATGGAGCAAGAGCGCAGCATGCAGAAATACAAACTGGGCTCGCTCGGCTTCAACGCCGATTGGCAGGCCGCCGACCGCCTGCGCTTGACCTTCGATGCGCACGACTCCAAAAGCCAGAGCCTGCCCAACGACCCACTCACCGGCGGCAGCGCCACCTACTTCAGCTTCGCCGGCACCAACAACTGCAGCAACGGCCCGCAATGCGGTGGGCAATGGGCGCAGGAACTGCGCTTCAACAACGGCCTGCCGATCGGGACCCGCACGTGGTATCCGAGCGCGGCCGATTCGCTGGCCGGCACCAACGGGGTGGTCAACCAGCCGTTCACGCCCGCCGAACTGGGCTCGCAAGTGCTGCGTATCTATTACCAGAGCCAAGTGACCGAGGTGAAGGAAGGACGCGTCGATGGTCAGTGGGATTTCGACAACGGCCGTTTCCAGTTCGGCGTGGACGACGCCAAGACCACCACGCATCGGCGCATCAGCGACAGTTACGCCGGCTTGGGCGACTGGAGCGTGTCCAATGCCGGCAACGAACCCGGCATGGTGGCGCTGTTGCAGCCGGTGAGCATCACTGGCCTGTTCAACGATTTCAATACCGCCGGCATTGCCTCCAGCGCCTGGCGCGGCAACGCCGACCAATTGGCGCAGTGGGGCGCCAATGCCTACGGCGTGGGCACGCGCTACAACAACAATTTCAGCACCGACAACCAAGTCGCCGAGAAAACCCGTGCCGCGTACATGCAAGTGGAATTGGACGGCCATCTCGGCAACATGAGCACCAATACCCGCGTCGGCGTGCGTTACGAAAAAACCGATGTCGTCGCCACAGCCATGGTCGCCACGCCGGTGGCGCTGGAGTGGCAATCCAACAACGATTTCCAGTTGCTGCGCTCCAGCGACGTGCAACCCTTCAGCGAAAAGCACAGCTACAGCTACGTGCTGCCGAATCTGGACTTCAGCATCAACTTCACCGATGCGCTGAAGGGTCGCGCTTCGTTCGGCCAAAGCATCGCGCGCGCGCCATACAACAACCTGGTGCCTGGGCCGACGCCTGGCACTCCGAGCGGCTCGGTCCTCATCAATCCCTCCACGCGTGCCGCCGGCAGCGCGCAAAACCCCAGCCTGGACCCGTTGAAATCCAACAACGTGGACTTGGCCCTGGAGTGGTATTTCGCCGATACCAGCTATGTCTCGATGACGTTCTGGGACAAGCGCGTGTCCAACTTCATCGGCACCAGCGTCAACCGCGAAAACTTGTACGGGCTGCGCGATCCCACCTCCGGCCCGGACGCGCAGACTGCGCTGGCGTTCCTGCGCAGCGGTGCCTGTGCCGCGCAGGTCGCCGCCGCCGGTGGCGACGCCACTTCGGCGTGTTCGGCCAATGACACCTCGCTCTTCTCCACCGTGGCGTTGTTGCGCAATGCGGCGAAAACCGGCGGATTAGCCGCCTACAACGGCAGTTCCGCGCAAAGCCTGGCGCTGGAGAACGCCTACGACCTGGTCGGCCAGGCCAACGATCCATTGTACGAATTCGATGTCTCGCGCCCGGTCAACCAGAACAAGGCGCATATCCACGGTTGGGAACTGGGCGGGCAGTACTTCTTCGGCGATACCGGCTTCGGCGTCTATGCCAACTACACCATCGTCAAGGGCGATGTCGGCTTCAACAATACCGTGCTGGACCGCGACCAATTCGCATTGCTCGGCCTCAGCAACACCGCCAATGCCATGCTGATGTACGAAAAACACGGCTGGACCGCGCGCCTGGCCTGGAACTGGCGCGACAAGTACCTGATCGCCGCCAACCAGGACGGCTCCAACCGCAACCCGTATTACGTCGAACCGTACAAGCAACTGGACCTGAGCGTGAGTTACGCGATCACCGACAAGCTGTCGATCGGCTTCGAAGGAATCAACCTCACCAGCGAGGATGTCCGCTGGCATGGGCGTTCGCAAAAGCAGATCATCAAGCTCATCGACCAAAGCCCGCGCTACACGGTGGGTGTTCGTTATACCTTTTGAGCGACACCGGCAGGGTTAACGCCAAGCTAGAACATCGATGGCCCGATTCGAACTGCTCAACAATGTGACCCATCAGGACCTGCGCGTGATCCTGCGCTTTGGCGCCGCGTTCGGCGACGCCATCGGCATGGTGCAGGCATTTCCGACCGAGTTCGCCGACCTGCAACGCGAATATCCAATTTTCCTGCGTAAAAATGCCAGCGGCAGTGGTTTCCACGCGGTAGCGCTGCTGGGCTTCGAAGCGCAGGAAAATCTGTTCCTGCAAGACGAGCGCTGGAACGCGGCGTACCTGCCAGGGGCCATCGCCAAGGGTCCGTTCCTGATCGGCTTTCAAGAGCGGCGCGAAGACGGCATCGCGCGACGCGAACCGGTGATCCATGTCGATCTGGAACACCCGCGCATCAGCCGCAGCGAAGGCGAGTCGATCTTTCTGCCGCAGGGCGGACACAGTGCCTACCTGGAGCACATCGTCACTGTGCTGCGTGGCATCCACGATGGCGTGGAAGGCAGCGATGCGATGTTCGCCGCCTTCGATGCACTGGGCCTGATCCAGCCGCTACGCATCGACGTACAACTGGATAGCGCACACGCGGTGAATCTGGCCGGCTTGTACGGCATCGACCGCGAACGCCTGGCCGCGCTGGATGCCGCCGCATTGCACGGCCTGCATCGCGCCGGCTATCTGGAAGGCGCCTACCTGATCCTGGCATCGCTGCAGGCCATGCGCTGGCTGATGGCCGAGAAACAGCGTCGCTTGCAGCAAGGCAGCGCCATGGCCGCAGGATGAGCGCGTTGCCGCAGCGCATGCTGACACCGATTGCCGAACGTACCGATTGCCGCGCCGACGCACTGCCGCTACAGGCGTTGTGCGATGCCGGCGAACCCGTGGTGCTGCGCGGTCTGACGCGCGACTGGAGCTTAGTCCAGGCAGGTCTGCACGGGGCGCAGGCGGCGATGGCGTTGCTGCGCGCGCATGCCACCCCGCAGGTGCTGGCGTACTCCTATGGCGGTCCAGAAATTTGTGGCCGACCGTTCTACAACGCTGACTTCACCGCGTTGAACTTCCAGGTCAGGCACGAGGACCTGCATGGATTGCTGGAGGCCATCGCCACGCATCTGGACGCGGCGCAGCCACCGGCCTATTACCTGGCCTCACTGCCGATGGACGCGCACTTGCCGGGGTTGTGCGCCAGCAACGCGGTGGACTTCGCCGCGCATGGCATCGCCGCGCAACCGAACATCTGGATCGGCAACCGGATCACTGCCAGTTGCCACTACGACGTGCCGCACAATCTGGCCTGCTGCGCTGTTGGACGGCGCCATTTCACGGTGTTTCCCCCGGAGCAGATCGAGAACCTGTACCCGGGGCCGCTGGAACTCAATCCCGGTGGTCAGGCGATCAGCGTGGTCGACTTCGCCGCGCCGGATTTCGTTCGTTACCCGCGTTTTCGCGAGGCATTGACCCATGGCCGCAGTGCAGTGCTGGAACCTGGCGATGCGCTGTTCCTGCCAGCACTGTGGTGGCACCATGTGCAAGCATTGGCGTCGTTCAACGTGCTCGTGAACTATTGGTGGAGCCAAGCACCGACGCAGTTGCCGGCACCGATGCCGGCGCTGCAGCATGCGCTATGGGCGCTGCGCGACCGGCCACCGACGGAGAAGGCGGCCTGGCGTGCGTTGTTCGATTACTACGTGTTCGGCGCGGCCGAGCGGGCCGGTGCGCATCTGCCGGCGCAGGCACGGCAGGTCCTTGGGCCGATCGACGAGGTGCAGGCGCGGCAATTGCGCGCCATGTTGCTGTCCCGGCTCAACCGCTGACATCCAACGTCCCTGGTCAGCGCACATCACGATGACGGAAGAGAAATCGCAATGACCCAGATACGCAAGGTGGTGATCGCCGGCGGCGGCACTGCGGGGTGGATCGCCGGCTGTGCGCTGGCGCATCAGTTTCGCGACATGCTCGACATCACCCTGATCGAATCCGAACAGATCGGCACCATCGGCGTCGGCGAAGCCACGCTGCCACCGTTGCGTCAATTCCACCGCTTCGTGCAGATCGACGAGCAAGAGTTTCTGCGTGCGGTCGCCGGCACCTTCAAGTTGTCGATTTCCTTCGAGCACTGGGGGCAAGCGGGCGAACGCTACATGCATCCGTTCGGGATCACCGGGCAGAGCACCCTGGTCTGCGCCTTCCACCACTTCTGGCTGGAGGCACAGCGGCGCGGCCTGCATTCGGAACTGGGCGATTACTGCCTGGAAAGCGTGGCGGCACGCGCGGATCGCTTCGCACGCGAAGCGCCATCGCCGCTCAATTACGCCTATCACCTCGATGCCGGCCTGTATGCGCGGCTGTTGCGCGCACACGCCGAGCAAAATGGGCTACGCCGGGTGGAAGGCAAGATCTGCCAGGTGCGGCAGCATCCGCAGAACGGTGCGATCACCGCGTTGCAACTGGAAGACGGACAAGTGATCGACGGCGATCTGTTCATCGACTGCACCGGCTTTCGCGGTCTGCTGATCGAGCAAACCCTGCACAGCGGCTACGAAGACTGGAGCCACTGGTTGCCCTGCGACCGCGCGATCGCGGTGCAGACCGAGGCCGTGGCACCACCGGTGCCGTATACCCGCACCATCGCCCATGGCGCTGGTTGGCGTTGGCAGATTCCGCTACAGCATCGCGTCGGTTGCGGACTGGTGTATTCCAGCGCACACCTGTCCGACGACGCGGCGCGTGCGCAGTTGCTGCGCGACGTCGCCGCACCGACATTGAAAGAACCATCACTGGTGCCGTTCCGCACAGGTCGCCGGCACAAGACCTGGAACAAGAACGTGATCGCGCTGGGCCTGGCCAGCGGCTTCATCGAACCATTGGAATCCACCAGCATCCATCTGACCATCACGGCGGTGATGCGTCTGCTGGCGCTGTTTCCCAGCGACGGCATGACTCCATCGCTGGAGACGCTGTACAACGCGGCCAGCCGCGCCGAGATGGAGCACGTGCGCGATTTCGTGATCCTGCATTACCACGCGACCCGGCGCGAGGAAGCGATGTGGCGCGCCTGCCGGCAGATGCCATTACCGGCGTCGTTGCAGCAGCGCCTGGACGCCTGGCGCACACGCGCGCACGTCTGGCAGGGTGCCGATGAACTGTTCCGTGGAGATTCGTGGGCCTACGTGCTGCTCGGCCAAGGCGTCATGCCCGACGCGCATCATCCGCTGACGCGCGCGCTACCGGAGCAGGAACTGCAACGCTTCCTCGCCACGATCCGTGCGCCGATCGAACGCAGCGTGGCACAAATGCCATCGCAAGCGCAGTTCATCGCCCACTACTGCAAAGCGCCGCCGCAGGTATGGGCGCGTTCGCCAGCGACGGTACTGGCGAACGCCTGAACAACGCAGCGAACACCACCATCGGGCAACGCGGTTACGAGCGCATCTGCGCGGGCTGCACTTGGCTGTTGCGGTAGCCATATAGCAGGTAGGCGACCAGGCCGAGCGCATTCCAGCACATGAACCACAATTGCGTGGTCTGCGGCAAACTACAGAACAAATACACACAGCCACCAATCGCCAGCGGCCCGACTACCCACGCCTGCGGCGTGCGGAAGCTGCGTGCACGCCCAGGTTCGCGCACGCGCAGCACCAGCATGCACGCCGCCACGGCGATGAACGCGGCCAGGGTGCCGGCATTGGCCAACGCGGCGATTTCATCCAGCCGCGCCACCCCGGCCAGCGCCGCGACCAGCACTGCGGTGAAGAGCGTCGTCGCCACTGGCGTGCCGGTCCGCGGATTGACCTTGGACAGGCCGCGGGGCAGCAGGCCATCGCGCGACATCACGAAGAAGATCCTGCTCTGCCCGTACAGGAATGCCAGCAGCACCGTCGGCAGCGCGATCACCGCGACCACACCGATGGCCGCCGCCGCCTTGACCTGACCCAGCTCGCGCAAAATCAACGCCAATGGCTCGGCGCTCGCGCCGAACACGCTGTAACGCATGGCACCGATGGCCGCCAATGCCACCAACATGTAGATCAGGGTGCAGCCGATCATCGAGCCGACGATGCCGATCGCCAGGTCGCGCTTGGGATTTATGGTCTCTTCGGCAGCGGTGGAGATCGCATCGAATCCATAGAAGGCGAAAAAAATGATCGCAGCCGCCGCCATCACCCCATGCGCAACGCCATCGGCCCCGACCGTTTTGGGAAAACCATAGGGCATGAACGGCTGCAGGTTGTGACTGTTGAACGCCGGCAGCGCCGCCGCCACGAAAATGCCCAGGGCAATCAGCTTGAGCGTCACCAGCACCGCGTTGAACGTCGCGCTCTCCTTGGTGCCCGCCATCAGCAGGCCAGCCACCGCAAAGGTGATCAGTACCGCCGGCAGGTTGACGATGCCGCCGGCGTGCGGCCCGGCGACGAACGCGGCCGGCAAGGTCAGATCCACGCCCCACTGCGCGCTGGCCCAGTGCAGGAAGCCGACGAAATAGCCGGACCACCCGACCGCCACCGTGCTGACCACCAGCGAATATTCCAGAATCAGGCTCCACCCCACCACCCAGGCGATGCTCTCGCCGAGCGCAACGTAGCTATAGGTGTAGGCACTGCCAGCGGCCGGCATCAGCGTGGCCATCTCCGCATAGGCCAACGCGGCGCAGGCGCAGATCGCACCGGCCACCGCGAACGACACCAGCACCGCCGGCCCAGCCAATTGCGCACCGACCCCGATCAAAGTGTAGATGCCGGTACCGACAATCGCGCCGATGCCCAGTGCCACCAGATGCGGCCAGCGCAGGGTGGGGACCAGTCGGCGCCCGGCTTCGTGGACGGTGACCATATCGAATGATTTGCGCCGGAACAGGAACGCGACATGTGGACCTCGAGAGCGACGAAACAGGGGGAAGTATCGGCGAACACCGTGCAGTATTACGATGCCAGATGACACCGCGTAGCGTCCGTCTACAACCCCAGCCGCTCGGCCAGCCGTACCAGTTCCGCCAACGAGCCAACTTGCAATTTGCGCATGGCATGGCCACGCCGCACTTTCACGGTGATCTCGCTGAGTTGCAACCGCGATGCCACCTGCTTGTTCAACAAGCCCTGCACCACCAGTTGCACCACGTCCTGCTCGCCGGCCGTCAACCGCGCCCAGCGCGCGCGCAACTCGGCCTGCGCCGCCTCGGCGTCGCGCCGCGCGCGGTCGCGGGCGATGCCGTGTTCGATCGCATCGAGCAGCTCCTGATCGCGGAACGGTTTGGTCAGGAATTCGATCGCCCCGTTCTTCATCGCCTCCACGCTCATCGGAATGTCGCCATGGCCGGTGATGAAGATCGTCGGCAATGCCAGTCCCGCCTCGCGCATGTGCCGATGGAATTCCATGCCGCCCTGCCCGGGCATGCGGATGTCCAGCACCAGGCAGGCCGGTGCATCGGCCTGCGGATGCGCCAGAAAATCGCGCGTGGACGCGAACGCATGCACCTGCAAGTCCACCGAGGCGAACAGGTCTTCCAGGGCGGCGCGGATCGAGGCGTCGTCGTCGATCAGGTACACCACCGGACGCGGCGCGGCGGCGGCGCTCATGATCGCGCTCCGCTCGCAGCAGCGGGCAGACACACGCAGAACACCGCGCCACGCAGGCGGCCCGGCTCGGCCCAGATCCGTCCGCCGCCAGCTTCGACGATGCTGCGGCTGATACTCAAACCGATGCCGATGCCGCCTTGTTTGGTAGTCCAGAACGCATCGAACAGATGCGCCTGCGCTTGCGCCGACAGGCCCTCGCCGGCATCGGCCACGCTCAGCCGCACCGTGCGGGCATCCTCGCGTTCGGTGACGATGCGCAGCATGCGCTGTGCCGGCGGCGTGGCCACCATCGCCTCGACCGCGTTGAGCAGCAGGTTGCCGATCACTTGCTGGATTTGCACCGGATCGGCCGAAACCAGCGGCAGCGCCGTGGCCAACTCGGTTTGCACCGTGACCGCATTGCGCTCCAGTTCGCCGCACGATAGCGCCAGCACTTCGGCAACGGCGGCATTGAGGTCGAAAGCGCGCTTTTGCGGCGCTTCGCCCTTGGTCAGGCTGCGCACCCGCGCGATCACATCGCCGGCACGCTCGGCATCGGCGAGGATGCGCATCAACGCCGCGCGCGCCTTGTCCAGATTTGGCGGCTGCTGGTCGAGCCAGCGCTGGCAGGCATGACCGCTGGTGACAATCGCCGCCAGCGGTTGGTTGACCTCGTGCGCGATCGACGCGGTCAGGTTGCCCAAGCTACGCACGCGCGCCAACCGCAGCAATTGCGCCTGCGCCGCATGCGCGGCGGCCTTGGCGTGTTCCATCTGCATTGCGATGGAGGCGGTCACCGCCACCACCACGATGCTGATGGCCGAATTGATGACGCCGACGCGGTAGGCACCGGCATGGGTCAGATGGAAGCTGAGCACAATCAGCACCACACAGATGCCAGCCAGCAGTGCCAGCCCGGCCGGCGCCAGCAACCGCGCCGCACCGAGGATTGCCACGGTGTAGAACAGCGGTGCGGCCACCGCATAATCGGTGACCGTGTCGGCGAAGAAGATCGCCGCCAACACTACGCTCAGCGCGGCCAGACCGAGCAGGCGACGGTGGATCGGCAATGGCTTGAAACACGCGATCATCGGTGCCACGGCAAGGTTGAAGGAGCGGACGCGGACACGGCTGCTCAGCCTTCGGCACCGGCGTTCCAGAACGCCTGTTGGACACCGCGCTCACCTTCCAGGCGCTGGACCACCGCGTCCAATTCCTCGGCACGCACCGCAGTGGCGTACAAGGTCGCGGCGATCTCCACGTCCTCCTGTCCGAACGGATGCTGTTCCACTTCGCGCGCCGGGTAATGCGCCTCCTCCAGCAATTCGATCAAGCGTTCGCGCACCTCGCCGTGTACCTCGCGCGCACAGATCGCATAGAACATGTAGGTGGCTTCGACCGAGGATTCTTTCAACGGATGCCGGTTGATCCGGTTCACCATCGGTCGCAGCAGGGTATTGCTGAGCAACACGAAGGCCGCCGCCAGCACCGCTTCGGCAATCAGCCCGGCACCGGCACAGGCACCGACCGCGCCCGAGCCCCACAAGGTGGCCGCTGTATTGAGCCCGGTGACGTTGGCGCCCTCTTTCATGATCGCCCCGGCACCGAGAAAACCGATCCCCGAGACCACATACGCCACCACCTGCACCGCGCCCTGGGGGCCGCCGTGGATCTCGAACAGGCGGTCGCCGAGGGAGACGAAAATCGCCGCGCCGACCGCGACCAGGGTATTGGTGCGCAACCCGGCGGTGCGCTGACGCACCTGGCGCTCGAAGCCGATGATCGCGCCGAGCACGAACGCGGCCGACAGGCTTACCAGGGTATCCAGCAAGGAGCCGGGATTGAACAGGCGCAGCGCTTCCATCAGGGCGCATTCCGCAGGACGACAGGATCGATCATGATGGCTCCGGGATAAGAAATGGGCAGTTCCGGGATGCCTATGATGCCGGGTTGGTGTGGCATCTGCAGCGCTACGTGCGCGTGATTCAGCGCGCGGCGGTCTGCGGCGCTGGATCGTCGGCCACCGGGGGCGCGCCGCCCAGCGCCTGGAACAGCGCAACGGTGTCGGCATAGCGCTGGGTCTGCGCCTGCACCAGCGCAGCCACCGCTTGTTGCTCGACCTGTTCGGCCTGCAACACCTGCAGGCCGCTGCCAGCACCCAGCACGTGCTGACGCTGCGCCAACGCCAAGCTGCGCGCGGCGGCGGTGCGCGCCGCGACCGCGGCCTGCAACGTCTGCGCATCGCTCAGCAACGCCTGCAAGGTATTGGCGGTGTCCTGCAGTGCGGTCAGCACCACGCTGCGGTACTGGGCCTTGGCTTGATCGTAGGCGGCCACGGCAGCGCGCTGCTGGTGACGCAGGCTGCCACCATGGAACAGCGGGGCGATCAAGTCGGCACCGAGCAACCACTGCGCGCTGGCACCCTCGAACAGATGCTGCACTTCTGCGGCGGAACTGCCGATGTTCCAGTTCAGCGACAGGCTGGGAAGACGCGCGGCGGTGGCAACACCGATCTGTGCGCAAGCCGCATGCAATTGCGCTTGCGCCGCCGCGACGTCAGCGCGGCGCTGCAGTACCTGCGCCGGCACGCTCAACGGCAGCGCGCTCGGCAAGCGCAGCGATTCCAACGTGAAGCGTTGCGCGATGTCCTGGCTGGGCGGCCGCCCGGCCAAAACCGCGAGCCGGGCGCGCTGCTGCGCCAGTTGCTGCTGCAACGGCGGCAAGACGGCCTGCGCTTGGGCCAGCGCCGCATCCTGCGCGGCCAGATCGGCACCGCTGGCCTGACCGGCGGCGTACTGACGCGCGAACAACACGCGCAGCCGCTGCGCCAGCGCGATCTGCGCCTGCGCCGCATCGATCTGCGCACGCAAGCCGGCTTCCTGGATCGCGGTGGCAACGACATTGCTGGTCAGGCTCATGTACGCGGCCTGACGTTGAAAACCCTGCACCTGTGCCTGCGCCGCCAGCGCCTCGTGTTGCCGGCGATTGCCGCCGAACACGTCCAGCACGTAACTCACGTTCACCTGCGCGGTGTGCAAGGTGTATGGGCTGCTGCCCGCCTGCCGCTGGCGCTGCGGGCTGACTTGCAGATCGACCGCCGGCACCAGAGTACCGAGTTGCGCCGCTGCGGTTTCGTTCGCCACGCGCAATGCGGCGTCGGCCGCCTGCAGATCCGGATTGGCTTGCAGTGCGGCGTCCACCAGCGTGTCCAGCGCGGGCGAGGCGAACGCGCTCCACCAGCGTGCCGGCACCGCTTCACCTGGCAACAAGTGTTGCGCGGCACCCGCCGGGTCCGCTGCCGCGACGGTCTGCGGCGGGAGCGGCGTAGCGGTGTAGCGGTCCACGTTCGGCAGCGGCGGGCGCACGAAATCCGGACCCACCCGGCAACCGCCAAGCAGGGCCAGGGACAGCAACGCGGGCGCGATGCGGCAAGTGCTCATGAGGCATCTCCTGCGCTCACCGCAGCACGCTGTGCGCGAGCGGCGACCATGCTTTCGATGAAGTGATACAACGACGGCAGCAACAGCAGGGTCAGCACGGTGGCGGTAACCAGTCCGCCGACCACCACCGTCGCCAAGGGACGCTGCACATCGCTGCCCAGGCCAGTCGCCAACATCGCCGGGGTCAACCCCAACGCGGCCACGGTGGCGGTGGTCAGCACGGGCCGCATGCGGCTGCGCGCGCCTTCGATCACGGCCTCGCGCAGCGGCTTGCCTTCCTCGTTACGCAAGCGGTTGATCTGCGCCAGCAACAGCACCGCATTGAGCACGGCCACGCCGAACAAGGCGATGAAACCGACCGCGCTGGACACGTTCAAGGTCATCCCGCGCAGGTGCAACGCGGCCAGCCCGCCGAGCATCGCCAACGGCACCGCGGCCAACACCAGCAACGGCTGACGCAGGTTGCCGAAGCTGGCGAACAACAGCAGGAACATGATGCCCAGGGTCATCGGCGCGATCACCAGCAGGCGTGCCTGGGCGCGTTCCAGGTTTTCGAACTGGCCGCCCCACACTACCTGGAAGCGCTGGTGATCGAACCGCACCTGCTGCGCGATCGCGCCGCGCGCCTGCTGCAAGAACCCGGATAAATCACGACCGCGCACGTTCAACCGCACCACGATGTTGCGTCGGGCCATTTCGCGCACGATCACGCTCTCGCCCGACACCGTGCGCAGATGCGCCACCGCCGACAGCGGCAACTTGGCGCCGCTGGGCGTGGTCAGCATCAACGCGCCGATCGTCTGCACGGTGTCGCGCGTGGCCGGTGCAAAGCGCACGGTCATCGCGTAGCTGCGTTCGCCGACGTAGAGTTGGCCGATTGGACTACCGCCGATACCGGTGGCGATCAGATCGGCGATGTCGGCGGCATTGATGCCGTAGCGCGCGGCGGCGGCACGGTCGATTTCGATCTTCAAGTTCGGCAGCGGTGGCTCCACATCCACCGTCACGTCCGCCGCACCCGGCACCGTGCGTAGCGTCCCGGCGATCCGCTCGGCGATCTGCCGCGCCTGGGTCACGTCGTCGCCGAACACCTTCACCGTCAGATCGCCGTGCGCGCCGGACAACTTATCCTGGACACCGTCGATCATCGGCTGCATGAAGCCGATGGTGTAACCGGGCATGCGCGCATAACGCGCGGCGAGCGCGGCGATCAGACTCTGCTTGTCCAGCCCGGGCCGCCACTGCCCATACGGGCGCAAGCCGACGCTGGCCTCGATGTGCGATGGTGTCCAGTAATCGGTGCCGTCATCGTTACGTCCGGTCTGAGTCACCATGTAACTGACTTCCGGAAACGCCAGCGTGGCACGCCGTAACGCATTGGCCATCGTCGCGGCCTTGTCCAGGGTGATTCCCGGCGGCATCTGCACCTGCAACCACAAGGAGCCTTCGTCCAGATACGGCAGGAAGTCGCGGCCGATGCTGCCGCCCAGCAGGCCCAACGCCAACAACGCACCAGCGCAACTGACCAGCAGCCAACGCCTGCCGCCGACGCTGCGCGCCAGCAAGCGCCCGTAGGCATCTGTCAGCGCTTGCAATACGCGGTTGTGCGCCACCGGACGCGGACGGCGGAAGGCAAGCCAGGCCAGTGCCGGGATCAACGTCAACGCCACGACCAGCGCACCGAGCAACGCCGCGCCGACCGCATAGGCCATCGGCGAAAACAGCTTGTACTCGATGCGCTGCAGCGCGAACAGCGGCAGGTAGGCGCAGATGATGACGCCCATGCCGAAGAAGATCGGCCGCGCCACCTGCAAGGTTGCCGCGATGGCGTCCTGCGGCTGCAACGGCCGCGACGGATCGGCCTCGCGTTGGCGCAGGATGTTCTCCACCAACACCACCGCGCCATCGACCAGGATGCCGAAATCGATGGCGCCCAGCGATAGCAAGTTGGCTGGAATCTTCAGGTGATGCATGAACACGAAGGCGATCAGCAGCGAAAGCGGCACGGTCAAGGCCACGATGGCGGCCGCGCGCGGACTACCGAGAAACAGCAACAACACCACGCTGACCAACAGCATGCCCTCGACCAGGGTCGAGCCGACCGTGTGCAGCGTGGCATCGATCAGGGCGGTGCGGTCCAGGTAGGCCACCACTTTCACGTCCTTGGGCAACAGCGAAGCGTTGAGTTCGGCAACCGCCGCATGCACGCCGTCCAGCACCGCCGAAGGGTTGGCGTCCTTGAGCAACAACACGATGCCTTCGATGGTGTCGGGATTGGCGTCCTTACCGAGAATGCCGCGACGCTCGACATTGCCGTAGCGCAAGGTGCCCAGTTGCCGTACCAGCACGGGCACGCCGTTGCGTGTCGTCACCGCGACAGCGCCCATGTCCTCCAGCGAATGCAGCAAGCCGACACCACGCACCACATAGCTTTGCTCGCCGCGATCGATCACGCTGCCGCCGCCATTGGCGTTGTTGGCATTGATCGCATCCTTGACCTGCTGCAGGCTCAAACCGTATTGGGTGAGACGTTGCGGGTCCAGCTCCAGCATGAATTGCGTGGTGAGGCCGCCGAAGTTGCTGACATCGACCACACCAGGCACTTTCTTCAGCCGTGGAATAACCGTCCAGGTCTGTAATTCGGATAGCTCGCGCAGGCTGCGCGTCTTCGACTCCAGCGTATAGCGATAGATCTCGCCCGTCGGCGAGGTGTAGGCGTCCAGGCCAGGCGCGGCGTTGTAGGGCAGCGTGACCTCGTTGAGCCGCTCCTGCAGGCGTTGCCGGGCGAAGTAACCATCCGTGCCATCGGCGAGCTGGCGAACAACAGCAGGAACATGATGCCCAGGGTCATCGGCGCGATCACCAGCAGGCGTGCCTGGGCGCGTTCCAGGTTTTCGAACTGGCCGCCCCACACTACCTGGAAGCGCTGGTGATCGAACCGCACCTGCTGCGCGATCGCGCCGCGCGCCTGCTGCAAGAACCCGGATAAATCACGACCGCGCACGTTCAACCGCACCACGATGTTGCGTCGGGCCATTTCGCGCACGATCACGCTCTCGCCCGACACCGTGCGCAGATGCGCCACCGCCGACAGCGGCAACTTGGCGCCGCTGGGCGTGGTCAGCATCAACGCGCCGATCGTCTGCACGGTGTCGCGCGTGGCCGGTGCAAAGCGCACGGTCATCGCGTAGCTGCGTTCGCCGACGTAGAGTTGGCCGATTGGACTACCGCCGATACCGGTGGCGATCAGATCGGCGATGTCGGCGGCATTGATGCCGTAGCGCGCGGCGGCGGCACGGTCGATTTCGATCTTCAAGTTCGGCAGCGGTGGCTCCACATCCACCGTCACGTCCGCCGCACCCGGCACCGTGCGTAGCGTCCCGGCGATCCGCTCGGCGATCTGCCGCGCCTGGGTCACGTCGTCGCCGAACACCTTCACCGTCAGATCGCCGTGCGCGCCGGACAACTTATCCTGGACACCGTCGATCATCGGCTGCATGAAGCCGATGGTGTAACCGGGCATGCGCGCATAACGCGCGGCGAGCGCGGCGATCAGACTCTGCTTGTCCAGCCCGGGCCGCCACTGCCCATACGGGCGCAAGCCGACGCTGGCCTCGATGTGCGATGGTGTCCAGTAATCGGTGCCGTCATCGTTACGTCCGGTCTGAGTCACCATGTAACTGACTTCCGGAAACGCCAGCGTGGCACGCCGTAACGCATTGGCCATCGTCGCGGCCTTGTCCAGGGTGATTCCCGGCGGCATCTGCACCTGCAACCACAAGGAGCCTTCGTCCAGATACGGCAGGAAGTCGCGGCCGATGCTGCCGCCCAGCAGGCCCAACGCCAACAACGCACCAGCGCAACTGACCAGCAGCCAACGCCTGCCGCCGACGCTGCGCGCCAGCAAGCGCCCGTAGGCATCTGTCAGCGCTTGCAATACGCGGTTGTGCGCCACCGGACGCGGACGGCGGAAGGCAAGCCAGGCCAGTGCCGGGATCAACGTCAACGCCACGACCAGCGCACCGAGCAACGCCGCGCCGACCGCATAGGCCATCGGCGAAAACAGCTTGTACTCGATGCGCTGCAGCGCGAACAGCGGCAGGTAGGCGCAGATGATGACGCCCATGCCGAAGAAGATCGGCCGCGCCACCTGCAAGGTTGCCGCGATGGCGTCCTGCGGCTGCAACGGCCGCGACGGATCGGCCTCGCGTTGGCGCAGGATGTTCTCCACCAACACCACCGCGCCATCGACCAGGATGCCGAAATCGATGGCGCCCAGCGATAGCAAGTTGGCTGGAATCTTCAGGTGATGCATGAACACGAAGGCGATCAGCAGCGAAAGCGGCACGGTCAAGGCCACGATGGCGGCCGCGCGCGGACTACCGAGAAACAGCAACAACACCACGCTGACCAACAGCATGCCCTCGACCAGGGTCGAGCCGACCGTGTGCAGCGTGGCATCGATCAGGGCGGTGCGGTCCAGGTAGGCCACCACTTTCACGTCCTTGGGCAACAGCGAAGCGTTGAGTTCGGCAACCGCCGCATGCACGCCGTCCAGCACCGCCGAAGGGTTGGCGTCCTTGAGCAACAACACGATGCCTTCGATGGTGTCGGGATTGGCGTCCTTACCGAGAATGCCGCGACGCTCGACATTGCCGTAGCGCAAGGTGCCCAGTTGCCGTACCAGCACGGGCACGCCGTTGCGTGTCGTCACCGCGACAGCGCCCATGTCCTCCAGCGAATGCAGCAAGCCGACACCACGCACCACATAGCTTTGCTCGCCGCGATCGATCACGCTGCCGCCGCCATTGGCGTTGTTGGCATTGATCGCATCCTTGACCTGCTGCAGGCTCAAACCGTATTGGGTGAGACGTTGCGGGTCCAGCTCCAGCATGAATTGCGTGGTGAGGCCGCCGAAGTTGCTGACATCGACCACACCAGGCACTTTCTTCAGCCGTGGAATAACCGTCCAGGTCTGTAATTCGGATAGCTCGCGCAGGCTGCGCGTCTTCGACTCCAGCGTATAGCGATAGATCTCGCCCGTCGGCGAGGTGTAGGCGTCCAGGCCAGGCGCGGCGTTGTAGGGCAGCGTGACCTCGTTGAGCCGCTCCTGCAGGCGTTGCCGGGCGAAGTAACCATCCGTGCCATCGGCGAACACACCACCGTGATCAGCGACAGGCCGAACAGACTGCGCGAGCGCAGCACTTCCATGCCGGGCGTGCCCAACAAGGCGCGCTCCAACGGCACGGTGATCTGCTGCTCCACCTCCTCCGCCGCCAGTCCCGGAACCTGGGTGACCACTTGCGAGGTGACGTCGGCGATGTCTGGATAGGCTTCCAAAGGCAATTGCGTCCAGCTCCACGCTCCATAGAGCGCGACCGCCAGAAACACCAACCAAACGATGCCGCGCCGCTGGAAACAGACGCTGACAATGGATTTAATCATCGAGCAGCGCTCCATTGCCGATCACCACGCGCTCGCCCTGGGTCAGGCCGGTCATCATCTCGGTGTCGCTGCCCAGCGTTGCGCCGGTGGTCACCTCACGCGAGACGTAAACGAACGGCGCCGTCTCCACGTACACCCGCGTCGTCAACCCGGCCTGGATCAAAGCGGTCGTCGGCACCAGCAGCACCGAACGCGACCGCGCCGCCAAGCCGACACGCACGAACATGCCTGGTTTGAGGCGACCGTCGCGATTGTCGATGGCGATGCGCACGGTCAATGTGCGGGTATCGGTATCGAGCAGATCGGCGATGTGCTGGACCGTGCCCTCGAATGACACATCCGGGTAGGCATCGACATGGATCCGCGCGTGCTGGCCGACGAACACCTGGCCGATATCGCGCTCAGTCACCTGAGCGTTCACCCAGACCTTGGAGATGTCGGCGACCGTCATCGCCGTCGCCGTGGTGTCGTTCCAGTAGCCGCCCAACGACACGGCAATATCACTGATGCGGCCATCGATCGGCGAGCGCATCGCATAGCGCCGGTGCGAAGTGGCCAGCGGATCGACGCCAAGCTGGGCCAGGCGTTCGCGTGCGGCACGCGCCTGATCCTGTGCTTGGGCCAGATCCAGTTGCGCCGCCTCGGCATCTTTTCTGGTGGCGACGTCGCCACTCAGCAAAGCCTGTTGCCGCTGCGCTTCGCGTTGCGCCTGGCGCAGCGCCGACTGCGCCTTGCCATCGTCGGCATAGGCATTGGCCAGATCGACCGAGTCGATCACGAACAACGTCTCGCCGGCTTTCACCGAGTCGCCGAGTCCATGCGCCAGGCTGACGATGCGTCCACTGACCGGCGCCACCAGTTTCACCAGCCGTTCCGGCAGCGCTTCCACTACTCCAGGCGTTTGGATGGTCGGCGTCATCGGGCGTCGTACCACGGTGCCGATGCGCAACGCGCCGCGCAACGGCGATTGTGGTGGAACGCGCAATTGCGTGCCACGACGCAACACGGCAGAGGCACTGTCCGCCACCTGCGGATGCGCGTGGCAAGCCGCGAGCAACGGAACCGCGCACGCGATGAGCAACAAAACACGAGAGCAATACATTGAAACGGCACTCACCATGGCAAGAGCCAGCGCCGCATGGCGATCTGGCGTGGGAAGAGAGACTGACGAGGTGCGATCAGCAGCGATGGCGCTGCGAGGTTCAGTTGCGACGCAGGAGCGATGCACAAGGCCACCAGGCCAACGCCGCGTGACTCCATTTCGACGTCGCAGTGGATCCACCGATCACATGGAGGCGACGTTGCGCCGCATGCGACAAGCGCGCACGGACGCGGATGCGATCATCGAGCGGCAGCAGCGACAACGCATCGGCCAGCACCCGCGCGGATTGTGCGGACATGGCCTTGGCGAAAGCGCGCGGGCCATGTGCGGCCAGCAGATAGCGCAGCGCCTCGGTACGACGCATGGCGACGGCCGCGCGCAGGGCGCGCTGCAATCCGCGTTGCAGGCGGAAACGACGGGCGAAGAACAGGAACATGACGACCTCCTTGCGGCGCATAGCCGGCAAGGACACCGCGACCACTACGGCAACGGGCGTCTTCCGGTTCAGCGCAAGGCTATTACCAGGCGAAAAGAATGCGAGCGGAGTGCGGCGATGGCGCCGCGTCGATGCGGGTCGGGGTCCATGGCGATCTCCGGTGGGATGAAAGAAAGTGGCCGCAACAGCGGCCATGTCAGGCGACGCATTGCCGACGAATGGGCGCTTACGACCTGTGGCTGACGGCCCGCGTCACGCTGCGTTGCGAGACGGAAAGTCTGGCATGCCAGGCAGAGGTGCACCAGCATGCGTGAGGCATCTGCGCATGCACATCAGCATGTCTGCGCTATACCAACGTATCGTGTGGGCGGGTGTCAGGCGAGGGGTGAATCGCCTGGTGATTTGAGAGCCTGAAAGACGAAGTCGGTATCGGCGCGATCACACATCGCCCAGGGGACGACTTGCCTCGAAAAAAGTCGAGCACAACCGCTAGATATATTCAGACATCGTGTGTGCGAATAAACATGAAATCACTCGCCCAGAGCCTATGCGGTACGTTCACTTCGAAACCTCCGGTGCTACAGTGCCGGGATAATGTCTCTTCATCGCTTGCCCAACCCACACGCTCATGCCTGAACTCCCCGAAGTCGAAACCACCCGGCGCGGCCTGGAACCACATTTGGCAGGCCGGCGCATCCACGGCGTGATTCTGCGGCGACCGGATCTGCGTTGGCCGATCCCGCCAGAGGTCGCGCAGCAGTTGCCGGGACAACGTATCGCCGGTATCCACCGCCGAGCCAAATATTTGTTGCTGGAAACCGCAGCAGGTAGTGCGCTCTTGCACCTGGGCATGTCCGGAAGCCTGCGCGTGCTGCCCGGCGATACGCCACCGCGCACGCACGATCATGTGGATATCAGCCTGGAGGATGGCCGTGTGCTGCGTTTCAACGATCCGCGCCGGTTCGGCTGTTTGCTGTGGCAAGCACCTGGCGCGTTGCATCCGCTACTCGCCGAGCTAGGGCCGGAACCGCTATCGGATGCGTTCGATGGTGATTATCTCTTCCAGCTCAGTCGCGGCCGCAAGGCGCCGGTCAAAACGTTCTTGATGGATCAGCGCATCGTGGTTGGCGTCGGCAACATCTATGCCGCCGAGAGTCTGTTTCAGGCGGGCATCAGTCCATTACGCGCCGCCGGGGAGGTCTCGCACGCGCGCTACGCGCGCCTGGCCGAGGCGGCCAAGGCGATTCTTGGTTACGCGATCCAGCGCGGCGGAACGACGCTGCGCGACTTCATCAGTCCAGATGGCGCGCCGGGGTATTTCGAACAGGAGTTGTCGGTCTACGGTCGCGAGGGTGAACCCTGCAAGCGCTGCGGACGTCTTCTGCGACATGCCAGCATCGGCCAGCGCGCCAGCGTCTGGTGCGGGCAATGCCAGCGCTGAGGCGACGTTGGTACTGACGGTCACGGTCACGCAGCAACCTGGCGAAGCAGCACTCGCGGTGCCGATCCGGAGGCCATGCTACGGCGAGCTTGCTGCGCGTGCGCAGGCTTCGGTGACGATGCGCAGCACCCGCACTCTCAGGTTAAACCGTGGTGAGGTGCTAAGGAGGCGATGACCTTATGATGGACGTCTCTCCTTGGCTTATCGACCAGGCTCATGCAACGACGCAATTTTCTCAAAAATGCCGCCGCCGCCTTCGCCGCCATGGGTTTGCCAGCGATGCCGATGTTGGGACAGGCCGCTGATGCCGTGGGCCTGCGGCGCCTGGGCAAGCCGCAAGCATTCGACTATGCCTGGCTCAAGGGCCATGCCCAGGCCATCGCCAACGCGCCATACCAGAGCCATCAACGGGCGCTACCAGCGTCAATGGCGGCGTTGAGCTGGGACCAGTATCAATCGATCCGCTACCGCCAGGACCACGCGTTGTGGGCGGCAGAGCAAGGCCCAAAATTTCAGGTCAAGTTTTTCCATCTGGGGCTGTACTTCAAAACCCCGGTGCAGATGTTCGACCTGGTCGATGGGCAGGCGCAGCAACTGGCCTACGATAGCGCGGCGTTCGATTACGGCCGCAGTGGTCTAAAAGGCAAATCGTTGCCGAATGACCTGGGTTTCGCTGGTTTCCGTCTCAATACCAAGCAGGACACCGAGCGCGATTTCGCTGCGTTCCTCGGCGCCAGTTATTTCCGCGCAGTGGGGAAGGAAGGCCAGTACGGCCAGTCCGCACGCGCTCTGGCCATCGATACCGGGACCGGCGCGCCGGAAGAATTTCCCGATTTCATTGCGTATTGGCTGGAGCAACCGAAAGCAGATTCCAATACGGTGGTGGTGTACGCACTGCTGGATTCGCCCAGCGTGGCTGGTGCATACCGTTTCGCGATCACCAACGGCGATGTGTTGCTGATGGATATCGACACCGCGTTGTATCCGCGCAAGCGCATCGAACGGATGGGATTGGGGCCTTGCACCAGCATGTATCAGACCGCCGAGAACGATCGCCGTATGGACTGGGATTGGCGCCCGGAAATCCACGACAGCGACGGTCTGGCGATGTGGACAGGTGCTGGCGAATGGATCTGGCGGCCGTTGTGCAATCCACCGCACCTGCGCTTCAACATGTTCGTGGACGAGAACCCGCGCGGTTTTGGCCTACTGCAGCGCGACCGCAATTTCGATCACTACCAGGACGATGGGGTTTTTTACGAGAAACGTCCAGGCCTGTGGGTGGAACCGAAGCACGGCTGGGGTAAGGGTTCCGTGCAACTGGTGGAAATTCCGACGGTCGATGAGACCTTCGACAACATCGTCGCGTTCTGGAATCCGCGGGACAAACCTCAACCAGGCCAGGAACTGCTGTTCGGCTACCGCCTGTACTGGGGTGCGCAGCCGCCGGCATCCTCGTCGTTGGCGCATTGCGTTGCCAGCCGGACCGGCCTGGGTGGGGTCGCGGGGCAGAAGCGCCAGTATTTTTCCTGGCGTTTTGCCGTGGATTTCGCCGGTGGCGAACTGGCCAAGCTCGGCAAAGAAAAAGACGCCAAGGTCGAAGCCGTATTGCAGCTCAGCCGAGGTCGCAGCGAAATCGTATCGGCCAGACCACTGCACGAGATCGCCGGCTATCGCGCGATGTTCGATGTCGTACCGCCGGATGACGGTACCGAGCAGATCGATATTCGCCTGTTCCTGCGCAGTGGCAACAGCACGCTAACCGAAACCTGGTTGTACCAATGGACACCGCCGCCTGCCGCCGAGCGCAAGCTGTATTGATCCGGCACGATGAAAGGCATCACACAAAATAACGTGTGGATCGTCGTTTGCGGTGACGCACTGGTCGTCGCGGCTGAAGTCGCCCTCCTCACACGCCAGGAGGGCGAAGCAATGTGGACGCTGAGATGCCGCACGCGCAAACGCGCGGCCAATGGCGATCGCAACCGGCTCAGGGTTTGCTCGGTGCCGGTGGCGACGCGCTTTTCTGGCTGATGTCTTCGACGTCGCCAATATCAACGCGACCTGGCGTGCGCCCGTCCCAAACCCGATCCTGTAGTTTCCAGTACGCCGACGGCTCCCAGAACTGTTTGGCGTAGAACACTTCTGGATCGATGCTGCCACCGCGCGGGCCGTTGATCGACAAGGCACCAGCGCCGGAATGACCAAGCAGACTGCCGGTGCTGCTCATCGCTTCGCGGCGCAGGACAGCCTCCTGGCGCGGCTTGGCCACTTGGTCGCCATATTCGGCAAGCATCTGCTTGTCGAGGGTGATCGCGCGCTTGCGCTCTTCCGGCGTGAGCTGGTTCCAGTATTCCATCTTGCGCGCACTGAAAGCCTCGTAGCCGCGCTCGGAGGCCAATGCCATCCACAAGAATCCCATTGCATGATCGGGCGCCACGCCCTGGCCTTGCCAATACATCTCGCCCAAACGCGCCTGCGATGGCTTGTCGGCGTAGCGGGCAGCCAACCGATACTGTTTCTTGGCCTCAGCATAGTCGCCCTTTTTGTCGGCACGGATGCCTGCACGGCGATAGAACAGATCCAGGTGCGCTTCAAGAAAGCCATCGGTCAGCACCTGTGCCGGGATATCGTCGAACGTGCGCTCAGTCGTAGCCGCAGCAAATGCGCCGGGCGAGGCAAGCAAAAGTGCGCAGGCCAATACCGCGCTGCTAAGAACCATTACGTTGAACGGTTGTACCCCTCTCTTCCACGATTGCATTTTTCTCTTCCCATGAGTGTGGTGGGGGCAATTCTACACACATCTGGCGCATGCGCATCCATAAACTCATGGTATAGATCCGGAGGGAACCTGGCATATTCTGCGCCGTCGTTGTTGCCTGGCCGCCTATCATCAGAATGATCGCGACGGCGCGATCTGCAGTGGGTCGATGCGGTCCTCGCCACGCATGATCTTTTTGAACTCGGCACGGCTCACCGACACGTAGCGTTCATTGCCGCCGATTTCCACCTGTGGCCCATCCTGTACCGCGCGGCCATTGTCGTCCACACGCACGGTCATGGTCGCCTTGCTACCGCTGTGGCAGATGGTCTTGATTTCCTGCAACTCGTCCGCCCAGGCCAACAAGGACTGGCTACCTTCGAACAGTTCGCCGCGAAAATCCGTCCGCAGGCCATAACACAACACCGGGATTCGCAGCCGGTCCACCACCTCGCTGAGTTGCCAGACCTGGGCGCGGTTGAGGAACTGGGCTTCGTCCACCAGCACGCAATGCAGCGTGCCATGGCTGGCGATGTCGGTTTCGATCAAGGACAGCAGGTTGGTCTCGTTCACGAAGCCCTTGCCATCGGCACGCAGGCCGATGCGCGAGGCGACCACGCCACTGCCGGCACGATGGTCCAGCCTTGGGGTGAGAATGACCGTGCGCATGCCGCGTTCGCGGTAGTTATGCGCCGACTGCAGCAGCGTCGTGGTCTTTCCGGCATTCATCGCCGAATAGTAGAAATACAGTTTTGCCATGTCTTGGATTCTAGCGCGGACACGGCGCATTCCATGCACCAGCTAGCACTGGAAACCGGTTCAGCCAGCGCGCGACGATGCAGGCGGTGACGCAGGCCGGCGCCCGTTACACTACGCGCTCAAGGGAAATTTCTATGCAAGGTCTCAATCCTCCCCAACGCGCCGCGGTCCTGCATGATGAGGGACCGCTGTTGGTGCTGGCTGGCGCCGGCAGCGGCAAGACTCGGGTGATCGTGGAAAAGATCGCGCACCTGATCGCGAGCGGGCGCTACCCAGCCAAGCGCATCGCCGCGATCACCTTCACCAATAAATCCGCCAAGGAAATGCGCGAACGCGTGGCCAAGCGCATCCGCAACGATGCCGCCGACGGCCTGACCATCTGCACCTTCCACGCGCTGGGACTGAAGTTCCTACAGATCGAGCATGCCGCGGTGGGCCTGAAACGCGGTTTCTCGATCTTCGATGCCGACGATGCCGCCGCGCAGATCAAGGATCTGATGCCCGGTGCCAAGCCCGATGCCGTCGACGATGCCAAGAACCTGATCTCGCGTGCCAAAAATGCCGGGCTATCGCCGGAACAGGCGATGGCCGCGGCACGCAGCAACCGCGAACAGGAAGCGGCCAGCCTGTACGCACGCTATCAGGCGCGGCTGACGACGTTCAACGCGGTGGACTTCGACGACTTGATCCGGCTCCCCGTGCAGATACTGGAGGGCAACGCAGACATCGTGATGGCCTGGCGCGAGCGCATCGGCTATCTGTTGGTGGACGAGAGTCAGGACACCAACGATGCGCAATACCGTTTGTTGAAAATGTTGGCCGGTCCGCGCGGCAATTTCACCTGCGTGGGTGACGACGACCAGAGCATCTACGCCTGGCGCGGCGCCAATCCGGAAAACCTGATGCAGATGGGCCGGGACTACCCGACGCTGCAGATCATCAAGCTGGAACAAAACTATCGCTGTTCCAACCGCGTGTTGCGCGCAGCCAATGCGCTGATCGCGCACAACCCGCATGAACACCTGAAGACCTTGTGGAGCGACCAGGCCGACGGTGAGCGCATCCGTGTGTGGGAATGCCGCGACAGTGACCACGAAGCGGAGAAGGTCGCCGCCGAGATCGCGTATCTGGGGACCGCCAAGCAAGTGCCGTGGAGCGACTTCTGCATCTTGTTCCGGGGAAATTTTCAGTCGCGGCCGCTGGAAAAAGCATTGCAGATGGCCGCCGTGCCGTATCACATCACTGGCGGCACCGCGTTTTTGGAACGGCAGGAAGTCAAAGACGTGCTGGCGTGGCTGCGTCTTATGGTCAATCCCGATGACGATGCCGCGTTCCTGCGCGCGGTGCAGGCCCCCAAGCGCGAGGTCGGGGCGACCTCGCTAGCCAAATTGGCCGAGTTGGCGGCGGCCAAACATCTGCCGATGTCGCGCGCGGCTGCATCGGTCGGTGCATTGCAACAGTTGCCGCCACGAGCAGCTAATGGACTGAGCGATTTCGTCGATATTCTGCACGAGCTGCGCGCGGCTTCGACCACCATCTCCTCGGCCGACGTGGTGCGCCAGCTCGCCGAGCAATCCGGTTTGATCCGCGAACTGCGCAACCAGTGCAAAGACGAGGCCAGCTTCCAGCGTCGCCGTGGCAATCTGGAGGAACTGGCCAAGTGGTTCGAAGGCGGCCCGCGCGGCGCCAGTGTCGGTGACCTGGCCGCACAGTTGGCATTGCTGTCGCGCAACGACAAGGACGACGGCGGCAATCAGGTGCGCATGATGACCATGCACGCCTCCAAGGGCCTGGAATTCCGCTACGTGTTCATCGTCGGCTGCGAAGACGGCGTGCTACCGCACGAGGTCAGCCTCGAAGAAGGCAACCTGCAGGAGGAACGCCGCCTGCTGTACGTGGGTATCACCCGTGCCAAGGAGCAATTGTGGATGAGCTACAGCATGCTGACCCGCAAATTCGGCGAGCACATCCGGCTCAAGCCTAGTCGCTTCTTCGACGAGATTCCGGCCGAAGAGATGCAGCGCGATGGTGCAGACCCCGTCGCCGATGCCGCGCGCAAAAAAGAGCGTGCCAATGCGGGCCTGGCCGCGATCCAGGCGCTGTTCGACTGAGGTTTTTTGAACGGTTTCAGATGACGTGCCATGCACCGGTGTTGGCGTACATGACAGGGTCGTCGCGCTGCATCGCGTTACCACACAGCGACGACGAGAGTTGAATCAACCGCACTCACTGCGGGGGTGCCACCAGTTCCTTGGCACTGAGGTAACCGTCGCCGTTACTGTCCTGCTTGTGGAAGCGGGCCGTCAGCGTTGCCAGGTGTTGCGCACGGGTGATCGGTGGACCACGGCCACCGGGCAGTTCGGCCGGGCTGAGTACGCCATCGTGATCGAGATCGCGGGCATCGAAGGCGTAGCTCATCCAATCCAGGTATTCGTCCAGGCTGACCCGGCCGTCGCCATCGCGGTCCATGCGTTGCAGGTAGCTGGCGGTATCGCTGACCTGAGCGATGGCGTTGCCGCCGAATGCGAGCAGCAGTCCAAGTACAAGCACGCACGCAGAACGTCGCACGCGGCGGCTTTCAGCGAGCAAGCCGCTAGCGAGGACATCAACATTTGTATCGGACATCACCAAACCTCCGGACCGCAGGACAACCTGATACGTGAACAAGCAACAGCATGCGGCTGAAACCACACATTGATCCAGGCCTGGCGTATGGTATGGGCACGCCGAGTGTTTCCGATCATCCAACGGTCCCAGTTCCATGTCTGCCTCTCCTTCCGAAGCACCCGAAGTCCCAGTAGGCCCACCGTTGATCGAGCTGGACCGCGCCAGCGTCGTGCGCGGCCAGGTTCGCGTGCTGCATGCCTTGAGCCTACGCATCGCACTCGGCCAGCACACCGCCCTGCTTGGCCCGAACGGCTGCGGCAAATCGACTCTCATCAAACTGATCACCCGCGAGCTCTATCCTTTAGCGCGTATCGGCGAGGAGCCGGCTGTGCGGGTGCTGGGGCAGAGCCGCTGGCAGGTAGACCGGCTGCGCAACCAATTGGGGATCGTCACCGGCGATCTGAGTGGCCACCTGCTCGCAATACCCGGCTTGGACGTGGAGAGTGCGGTGTTGTCGGGGTTCTTCGCCAGCCATGTGCTGCCCTCGCACCGTGAGCTGACTGCGGCGATGCGGGAGCGCGCGCGCGAAGCGCTGCAGGCCGTGCAAGCTCTGCCCTTGCTAGAGCGGCCATACGCGGAACTGTCGGCGGGCGAGACACGCCGCGTGCTGATCGCGCGTGCCCTGGTCAATCGGCCGCAAGCACTGCTACTGGACGAGCCCAGTACCGGACTGGATCTGGTCGCGCGTCAGGCGCTGCTGACGACAATGCGCGCACTCGCCGTTCAGGGCATCACGCTGGTGCTGGTCACCCATCACATCGAAGAGATCGTGCCGGAAATCGAGCGGGTGATCCTGCTCCGCCAAGGCCAGGTCTATGCCGATGGCACACCCGATGCCGTGCTCGCCGACGCACCGTTATCGGCGGTGTTTGGCGCGCCAGTACGGGTACGCCACGATGGCATCAATTATTGCGCGAGCATCGCGAAAGACGGTTGAACAGGCTGGCCGGGTCATGTTGAGGCGCAGCCGGCACGTTCAACACTTTGCGCACATCGGCTCAAGTGCGCGACACACTGGCAACACGCGCCAGAGCCGCGTCGTCGAACACCACACGCGCGGCGCGCACGGCCGCATGGTGCGTCTTGGCCCACTGCACCAGCGGCAGTAGCGCCGCGTTCAAGGACTGACCGAGCGGTGTCTGTTGGTAATCGCACCCCCGGTACGACGGTCGGCAACAGCTCGCGCGCAACCAACCCGTCGCGCTGCAGGTCGCGCAGGCTCTGGGTCAGCATACGCTGGGAGATGTCCGGCACCGCACCACGCAGTTCGCCGAAACGATGTGGGCGCTCGGCCAGCAGCATCACCAACAGAGTGCTCCATTTGTCGCCGATCTGTGCCAGCACGTCGCGTACCGGACACTGACCGATGGCCATGCCCTGGCGACGATAGTCGTTCAGTTGCTGGCTCAGCGGCGGCTCCATCGCGCCATCGGCCTGCATTGAAGCAATGTCCATGGTGCTCGTGCTGACCTCAAGGTAATCAGGGGCGAAAAAAGTGCCGTCTTTACAACATTGCATTGGTCTTTACGATAGACCAGGTTCCTCTTCCAGACCACTGTGCGGCATCTTGCCGATGCCCTCGCTTCCCCGTCAGCAGGAGACCCCATCATGTCCGTATCGTCCGATTCTCTGCTTGTCACCGGCGCTGGCGGCCAATTTGGCCAGCGCGTGCTCGCGCATCTGCTCGATACGCTGCACATCGCGCCATCACGGGTGGTGGCAATGACGCGCCGGCCACAGACACTGGCCGCGTGGGCGACGCGCGGCGTCGCGGTACACCAGGGCGATTTCGACGCCCCCGCCTCATTGGACACCGCGTTTGCCAATGCCAGCCGGGTGCTGTTGATCAGCACCGATGCGCTGGACCGCCCCGGCCACCGTCTGCAACAGCACCTGGCCGCGATCACCGCCGCCGAACGTGCAGGCGTGGCGCATCTGATCTACACCTCCTGCCCGGAGCCTTACAATTCGCCACTCCTGCTCGCCCCCGACCACGCCGGGACCGAAGACGCGATCACCGCCAGCGCCCTGCCCGGCTGGACCGTATTGCGCAACCATTGGTATTTCGAGAACCTGCTCATGAGCCTGCCTTCGGTGCTGGCATCGGGCCAGTGGTACAGCGCCGCCGGCGACGGCGGCATCGCGCACATCGCCCGCGACGATCTGGCCCATGCGGCGGCGGTCGCCTTGGCAAGTGGCAGCACAGACAAGCGCACGCTGACCTTGAGCGGCACCCGCGCCTACACCACCACCGAGATCGCCACGCTGGTGGGCGACAGGCTGGGCGTGCCGATCCAGGTGGTCCCGGTACCCGTCGAAGGGTTGGTGCAAGGCATGGTTGGCGCCGGCATGCCGGAGGCGGTCGCGCGCATCTACGCTTCGTTCGACAGCAATACCGCTGCTGGCCGCGTCGCCAACGTCACTGGCGATTACCAGACGCTCACCGGGCAGGCACCGCAGCCATTCGAACAATGGCTACGGGTTAATCAAGCACAATTAGCGAAGCGCGGACACTGAGTTGCGATAGGCCAAGCCTAGATCTTGCAAGTTGGTCATGTCGTCATTTCATTACTGGCTTGAGGCTTTTTCTTCGGGCATATCCCAGTCCTTCGAACGCACCTCTCCAGTCTGATAAAACTGCTTGACCAACTTGATATAGTCCAGAAAATCTCGATTTTCGGTCGCCAACCGGTTCGCCATGTCCCAATCAATTTCATCGCGTTCACGCGCGGGAATCAGCACTTGGCTGTCCACCGGGTTGTCCACATCCAACTTGATGAAACCAATACCATGCGGCGCGAAGAGCATCCTTAACTCTTTCAGTGTGTCCTGCCCACTGATTTCCGCCGCGACCAAGTAGCCGAAGTTACCCCACGAGGAATTCGATACGGCTTGGAAAAAGCACTCCCGCACATTGGAGCGGTTGATCAGCAGCTTGACCTCAAACGACCAAAGTTTGGTGCGCTTGTCGGAATACTGCTTCACGCAGTCCCGCACCTCCTGGTGCCAGTC
The DNA here is from genome assembly GCF_000963215.1 of Xanthomonas sp. MUS 060. Taxonomy (NCBI): domain Bacteria; kingdom Pseudomonadati; phylum Pseudomonadota; class Gammaproteobacteria; order Lysobacterales; family Lysobacteraceae; genus Xanthomonas; species Xanthomonas sp. MUS 060. The sequence goes on along the minus strand of NZ_JZIM01000009.1, from coordinate 55,300 downwards.
CACACCCAAGTCTTCCATGCCGACCACGTCCGGGTACAACCATCGATTTCCATTCGGCCCTCGCTTGTTCGATGAGCGCTTCTCGTCGATGCGTTTGGAAAAAACACCGAACTCTTCCCGGACATAGTGTGAAAGCAGAGGGTAAAGTGCGTGTTCATCCAGCTTCGCAGTACCGACATCTGCAACTGTCAAAGTCCCCTCATCCTCGGCGGCGGCCACCTCGGCACTGTCCGATTTCTCCGAGTAGTAATACTTCCGCGGTCGTCCTTCGGTGGTTTTTAGCGCTGGATGCTTCGTTTGCATGCGCGGTCGTTGCGAGCTGATTTCCGCGACAAGCTGCTGCAACAAATCCGCATCGGACTGGATGTAGTCGCCTCGGCTATTGGCGCGTTTTTCCTGGCACTGCGCAGGGAAAGTAGCCAATACCCACTCGGCGATCTGCCTGGCAGTGAATTTTTCCTCGGGCCTGGCCTGTAAATAATCGACTACCGCTTTCGAGAGATTCAGCGCCACGTTATTTCTCCATTCCTTGCTTCCATGATATAGCGCTTTACAGCGACATGAGCAGACTTAAATGCGTGGATGTCGCTGGAACTACCTTACTTCCCGATGCAGAAACTGGAGAAGATTCGACCGAGCAGATCGTCGGCGCTGAAGGTACCGACGATTTCGCCAAGTGCGGCGTGCGTCAGGCGTAATTCCTCGGCAGCCAGTTCAAGACGTTCGTGTTGCAGTTCGGCCATCGCCGCTGCGGCGTGCATGCAGGATCGCTGTGTAACGCCTCGACGTGGCGCGCGCGCGCGGAAAATTCGCCCTCACTGCCCTCGCCTGCTGTGGCGCCAGCGATTGCACGCAGATGCAGATGCAATTGTTCCAGGCCGCTGCCAGTGGCGGCAGAGAGGTAAACACTGTCCGCGCACGCATCAGGCAGCTCGGTCAGCAGATCGCACTTGTTGTAGATCCATAGGCGCTGCGGCACATCGGCAATGGCGTCGGCAACCGCGGCACGGCCAACTGCTGCATCTCGCGCATCGAGTACGACCAAGGCCAGATCGGCACGTTGTAGTTCCTGTCGAGCGCGGCGCATGCCTTCGCGTTCGATCGCATCGCCGCCGTCGCGCAAGCCGGCAGTGTCCACCAGGGTTAACTCCACCCCGTCCACGCGCACGGTTTCATGCAAGGTGTCGCGGGTGGTGCCCGCGATATCGGTGACGATGGCGCGGGCGCTACCCGCCAACGCATTGAGCAGGGAACTCTTGCCGGCGTTCGGCGGCCCCACCAGCACGGCATGCAGGCCGTCACGCAGACGACGGCCACGCTCGGCCTCCAGCTGCAGTTGCGCCAGGTCCGCACGCACCTGTTGCAGACCGGTGCAAACCTGCGCACCACCTAGCGTTTCCAGTGCTTCGTCGGCGAAGTCGATCGCTGCTTCGACATGCAGGCGCAGACGGATCACCTGTTCGGCCAGGTCTTCGACCCGACGCGAAAACACACCGTCCAAGGATCTGCGGGCCGCGCGGGCCGCACGCAGATCGCTGGCGGCGATCAGATCAGCGATGGCCTCGGCCTGGGCCAGGTCCAGTTTGCGATTGAGGAAGGCGCGTTCGCTGAACTCGCCCGGGCGTGCCGGGCGCGCACCAAGTTCGCAACAACGCGTGACCAGTTGCCGCAGCAACACCGGGCTACCGTGTGCCTGTAATTCCAGCACGTCCTCGCCGGTAAAACTGCGTGGCGCCGGGAACCACAGTGCGATGCCGTCATCGAGCGTATCGCCCTGCGCATCGCGAAAGCACGCATAACGTGCGTTACGCGGCGGCAGCTTGCCAAGCCCAAGTCCAGCGGCGATGCGGCCAGCGGCTGGCCCGGACACGCGCACCACACCGACACCGCCTGCTCCCGGTGCGGTGGCGATCGCGGCGATGGTGTCGTTGGCAGAGCTCGACATGGCGAATCTTTTGTCTCCGTGCGGCGACAGGCGCAGCGCCTGCCGCTGGATGCACACATCGCGCCGACACAAAAACCAGATGCAATTGCACAGATGCGCACTGCCCGCCTGACGGCGGGCATTGGGAACTTACTTCTTGGCTTTGGCAGGTGGCTTGACGCTAACGCTCGCCGCGGCTTCGCCATGATGTTTGTTCATCCACCACTGCTGCAGCAAGCCCAGCGAACCGTTGGTGACCCAGTACAAAACCAGACCCGAAGGCACGAACGCCATCATCACACCGAACACCAATGGCATGAACTGCATCATCTTGGCTTGCGCCGGGTCCATGCCAGGCGTGGGAGTCAGCTTCTGGGTCAGCAACATCACCGCTGCGTTGATCACTGGCAGGATGAAGTACGGATCACGGGCGGTCAGATCCTGGATCCAGCCGAACCAGGGTGCCTGACGCAATTCCACCGATTCCACCAGCACCCAGTACAGCGCGAAGAAGATCGGCATCTGGATCAAAACAGGCAAACAACCGCCCATCGGGTTGATCTTCTCTTTCTTGTACAACTCCATCGTCGCGGCCTGGAGTTTCTGCTTGTCGTCGCCGTAGCGCTCCTTGAGCTGCTGCAAGCGCGGCTGGAACTTGCGCATTTTCGCCGCGCTCTTGAATTGCGCCGAGGACAACGGGAACAGTACCAACTTCAGCAGCAGCACCAGACCGACGATCGACCAGCCCCAGTTGCCGAGCAAGGTGTGCAGATGGCTGAGCACCCAGAACAGGCCCTGCCCGAGCAGTGCCATCAGCGAGAAGCGGCTGTAATCGACCACACGGTCCAGTCCCTTCACGTGCTCTTTGGCGATCTGGTTGACCAGCTTCGGGCCGACCCACAACCGTGCCTCGGTGCTGGCATGCGCGCCAGGGGCCACGACGAAAGCTGGGCCGCGCGCCTCGATCACATGCAGCGGGCCTTCGTTGGAGAGCACGTACACCGATTGCTGATCGGCTTGCGGAATCCAACTGGTGAAGAAGTGATGCTGCAACACCGCGATCCAGCCGCCGGAGATCGTCTGGTTGAGCGCACCATCTGCCAAGTAGTCCTTGAACGCCCGGCGCTGGTAGCCATCCTGCGGACTGAACCAGGTCGCACCGTTGAAGCTGAAGGAATCCGGATTGGTCATGCCACGGCTGACGATGGTCGGTACCCGGCTCAGCTTGCGGAACACATAGCCCTGCCAAGGTTTGTCCCCGTGGTTGACGATCTCGTCGCGCACCTGCAAGGCGTAGTGACCACGCTGAAAGGTATAGACACGACGGATGCTGATCCCGGATGGTCCATTCCACACGAACGGCACTTCCAGGCTGTCCTGACCCTTGGCCAGCACATACTCATTGCCCGGCTGTTCGGGACGGAAGCCGCCACGATCAGGATATGGCGAATGGTGTTCGCCGACCCAACCACTGGTGGCGCTATACGGGTGCAACGCATCCTCGGTCAACAACTGGACCGGAGGACTACCGGACTGCTGGGTCTGCGGATACATCAGCAGGTCCGCATCGAGCACGCTGAAACCGTCCATCGTCAGGCGCAGCACGTCGGTGGTGACCGTCACCCGTGGCGCGCCCGCCGCTGGCGCTGCAGTCTCGGCAGTGCTGCCTGGGACAGAGCTTGCACCGGGAACGTTGGCGCTCGGTATCGGCGGCATACCGGCACTGCCAGCACTAGTCGCAGACGCTGACGGCAGCGCAGGCGTGGCGGCACTGCTGGTCGCGCTAGTGGCAGAGGAGTGTTCTTTGCTCCACTCCATCCACAACAGGGTCGCGACCATCAGCCAGGCGAAGATCAGGAAAAGACGGGTCTGGTTCATCGGACAGGCAAACTCGGCTCAGCCGTCAGTGGTTTCTGACGTGGAAGTGGGGGACGAAGAACGATCGGGCGGCGGCATTGTGCCGTCCGCCGTCGGGGTCGGCAATGCACCGGCGCGACGCAACAGACGCAGATACGCCTGGCGCAGTTGTTCACCGCTGGCCTGCGCGGCGGCACTGCGCGCAACCACGACGTAATCGCCTGGCGCCAGCCACGGCAGCAATTGCCGCGTGGCCTCGCGCAACACGCGCTTGATCCGGTTACGCACGACAGCACGCTTGTCGACTTTGCGCGAGACCGCCAGACCAAGCCGCGGCGGATGGGTGACGCTGCGCCAGTGCAAGCTCATCAACGGCTCGGAGCAGCGGCGCGCGGTATCGAACACGACCCGGTATTCTGCAGACGTGCGAACCCGCGCAGTGCGAGGGAATCGCCTACGCGGGTCGAAAGAATTCACCGGGTCGATTGCAGGCGCCGCCTGGGGCGGCGAAGCAATCAAGCGCTCAGGCGCTTGCGGCCCTTGGCGCGACGACGGGCCAGGATCTTGCGGCCATCGGCGGTCGCCATGCGAGCACGGAAGCCATGGTCGCGCTTACGCTTGAGGTTGCTGGGCTGGAAGGTGCGCTTGGTGGCCATCGGGGCGCTCTGATTTGAATAGGGCGGGAAAGAACCGGAAATTCTATAGGTGTACCTATACCGCGGTCAACTCTCCCATCGCGCGACACGCCAGTGAACACCACAGGCTGTGGATGAATCTGTGAATAGATGCGGGAAAACCATTCCCGCTCCTGCGCGCCAATGGTAGTCTGAGCCACCGATTTCCTTCCCGACTGGCCGAATGTGTAGCGCCTGTGCGCACTCTTCAGAGCCGGTCTTTTCGACGAATTTAGATCTGATGGATGCTTGGCCCCGTTGCCTGGAACGTCTGGAAGCCGAATTTCCAGCCGAGGACGTTCACACTTGGTTGAAACCGCTGCAAGCAGAGCAGCGTCATGACAACAGCATGGTGCTCTATGCGCCGAATGCCTTCATCGTGGAACAAGTCCACGCGCGCTACCTGCCGCGCATCCGCGAATTGCTGAATTACTTTGCAGGCAGCGAAGATGTACTGCTGCAGGTGGGTTCGCGCCCACGCGCGCCAGAACCGACGGCAGCCGCCAGCGATACCACAACGGCGCGCACGCCCAGCCCGCAGTTGCTGGAACCCTTCGCTGGCAACCTGGATTCGCACTACACCTTCGCCAACTTCGTCGAGGGCCGCAGCAATCAACTCGGCCTGGCCGCAGCGGTGCAGGCGGCGCAGAAACCTGGTGACCGCGCGCATAACCCGCTGCTGCTGTACGGCGGCACAGGTCTAGGCAAGACCCACCTGATGTTCGCTGCCGGCAATGCGATGCGCGAACACAATCCGAACGCACGGGTGATGTACCTGCGCTCAGAGCAGTTCTTCAGTGCCATGATCCGCGCCCTGCAAGACAAGACCATGGACCAGTTCAAGCGCCAGTTCCAGCAAGTGGACGCGCTGCTGATCGACGACATCCAGTTCTTCGCCGGCAAGGACCGCACCCAGGAAGAGTTCTTCCACACCTTCAATGCGCTGTTCGACGGCCGTCAGCAGATCATCCTGACCTGCGACCGCTATCCGCGCGAGGTCGATGGCCTGGAGCCACGCCTGAAATCGCGCTTGGCCTGGGGCCTGTCGGTGGCGATCGACCCACCCGATTTCGAGACACGTGCGGCCATCGTGCTGGCCAAGGCGCGCGAACGCGGCGCCGAGATCCCCGACGACGTGGCGTTCCTGATCGCCAAGAAAATGCGCTCCAATGTGCGCGACCTGGAAGGCGCGCTCAACACGCTGGCTGCCCGCGCCAACTTCACCGGCCGCGCGATCACCACCGAATTCGCCCAGGAAACATTGCGCGACCTGTTGCGCGCGCAGCAGCAGGCAATCGGTATTCCCAACATCCAGAAGACCGTCGCCGACTACTACGGCCTGCAAATCAAGGATCTGCTGTCCAAACGGCGCACGCGCTCATTAGCGCGCCCACGGCAGATGGCAATGGCCCTGACCAAGGAATTGACCGAGCACAGCTTGCCGGAAATCGGCGATGCATTCGCCGGCCGGGACCACACCACCGTGCTGCACGCCTGCCGACAGATCAAACACCTGATGGAAACCGACGGCAAGCTGCGCGAGGACTGGGACAAGCTGATCCGCAAGCTCAGCGAGTAGTGGCGAGCGCCACGTGATAAATCAGTGCATGACTTCGCGACAAATCCGGGAGAAACTGTGGATAAAGCACGACGCAGCAGCGGCGGCAAAACGATCCACAGGTTTCCCCACCTGTTCCAGGGGAGTAATACATGGGATTGAAAGCGTGAAATCTTATTTATTTTCAATAGCTTAAGTTACATTTGCACCGAATTTCGCTCTACCATCACCACCACGCTTTTGATTTATTCCACATCTTTTAAAGCATAGGGGCACGGAACCAAATGCGTTTCACACTGCAGCGCGAAGCCTTCCTGAAGCCATTGGCGCAAGTCGTCAATGTGGTCGAACGTCGTCAGACCTTGCCGGTGCTGGCCAATTTTCTGGTCCAGGTCCACGGTGGTCAGCTTTCGTTGACCGGTACCGACTTGGAAGTGGAAATGGTCTCGCGCATCGGGGTCGATGATGCCCAGGATGGTGAAACCACGATTCCTGCTCGCAAACTTTTCGAAATCGTCCGTGCCCTGCCCGACGGAAGCAAAGTCACCGTCTCCCTTTCCAACGATAAAATCACCGTCCAAACCGGACGTAGCCGTTTTACCTTGGCGACCCTACCGGCCAATGATTTCCCTTCAGTGGATGAAGTCGAAACCACAGAACGCGTCCTGGTGCAGGAAGCTGCGCTAAAGGAGTTGATTGAGCGGACTGCGTTTGCGATGGCGCAGCAGGACGTGCGGTATTACCTGAACGGCCTATTGTTCGATCTGCACGACAAGATGCTACGCTGTGTCGCCACGGATGGGCATCGTTTGGCCTTGTGCGAGACGGAACTGGAAAACGCTGGCGGCGCTAAACGCCAGATCATCGTGCCGCGTAAAGGCGTGACGGAGTTGCAGCGGCTGTTGGAAGGCGGTGATCGCGAAGTCGAATTGGAAGTTGGCCGCAGTCATGTGCGGGTCAAGCGTAACGATGTCACCTTCACCTCGAAGTTGATCGACGGTCGGTTCCCCGACTACGAAACCGTGATCCCGATTGGGGCCGACCGTGAGGTCAAACTGGATCGGGAAATCCTGCGTGCAGCACTGCAACGCGCCGCGATCCTATCCAACGAGAAGTATCGTGGTGTGCGCGTGGAAGTCTCACCGGGCCAGTTGAAAATCAGCGCGCACAACCCCGAGCAAGAAGAGGCGCAGGAAGAAGTCGAAGCCGATACCAAAGTCAGCGATCTGGCCATTGGCTTCAATGTGAACTACTTGCTGGATGCCCTGTCCGCGTTGCGGGAGGAATTCGTGGTGATTCAACTGCGTGATGCGAATTCTTCCGCATTGGTCCGTGAGGCCAGCAGCGCCCGATCGCGCCACGTGGTCATGCCATTGCGCCTGTGACGTGTACAACCCCCAATGTTCCACGTGGAACAAGCACAAAAGAACGACCCGGCCTTGCGCCGGGTTTTCTTTTATCCCTGCATGAAACACCCCACCCCGTCGTTTGTATGTGGGAGGGTGCTACGAGGGCACCAAAGCACAATTGTGACCACACCGGACCCGACAGAGAAACCGACTCGATCAGACGTGTGTGGCATGTTTGGGTATGCTGGCAATCTGCCTTTCGACGATCTGCGTGCGCCTGGCGCGAACGCTTGCCCCTGATTCCGCATGCACCTTTTCCGTCTCGATTTCCATCATCTGCGTCGTTTTGCATCGATTGAATTGACACCGGCGCCAGGCATGAACTTGATCACCGGTGACAATGGCGCGGGAAAAACCACGATTCTGGAAGCCATGCATCTGATGGCGTATGGGCGCAGCTTTCGTTGTCGTGTCCGCGATGGCCTGGTTCGCCAGGGGGAGGCTGCACTGGATGTCTTCGTGGAATGGCACGAACAAGGCGCCGATACGATGCAGATGCGCCGGCGGCGCGCTGGATTACACCACAGCGGCCAGGATTGGCGTGGTCGTCTGGATGGGCAGGATGTTTCTCATCTGGGCACTTTGTGCGCGGCCTTGGCGGTGGTCACTTTCGAACCAGGGAGCCATGTGTTGGTCAGTGGTGGCGGCGAACCGCGTCGGCGTTTCATCGATTGGGGTTTGTTCCACGTGGAACCTGATTTCCTGTCACTCTGGCGGCGCTATGCCCGGGCACTCAAACAGCGCAATGCACTTTTGAAAAGTGGAGGTGCCGGCGCGGCGTTGGACGCCTGGGACCACGAGCTTGCCGAGTCCGGCGAGCCGCTGACATCGCGTCGGCAGCATTATTTGGACCGACTCCTGCGACGACTGCTGATCCTTGCCCCGGAGTTGGCACCGGCGCTGGGGATCGAGCAATTGCAATTTTCACCGGGGTGGCGGCGCCACGATGTTTCACTGGCAGACGCGCTGTTGCTCAATCGCGACCGCGACCGTCAACTTGGTTACACCACTGCCGGGCCGCATCGTGCGGACTGGAGTCTGGGCTTTGCTGCGATCCCAGGCAGGGAAGCTCTGTCGCGAGGACAGGCCAAGCTCACCGCACTGGCCTGTCTATTGGCCCAGGCCGAAGACTATGCCGAGCAACGTGGCGAATGGCCGGTGATCGCACTGGACGATCTGGCATCGGAGCTGGATCAGCATCATCAAGCTCGGGTGTTGCAGCGTTTGTGCGCTGGGCCGGCCCAGGTCTTCCTGACCGCGACCGAGACGCCGCAGGCATTGACCGATGCAGGTCTGCCAATCGCGCGGTTCCACGTGGAACATGGACAAATTCTGTCACCTTCCTAGCGCGCAGCGGGTCGACCCGCCAGGACTGCTATAATTCCACCGAATTACCTAATCACCTATCCAGCGGTGCGAGCAGGCTCCCGCCTATCCTCGCCGCCTCGTGGAGCCTACGGCGCGCGCAATGACCGACGAACAGAACACCCCGGCAAACAACGGCAATTACGACGCGAATATAGCATCACTGCCCTGGAAGGCCTGGAAGCAGTGCGCAAGCGTCCAGGGATGTACATCGGTGACGTCCATGACGGCACTGGCCTGCATCACATGGTGTTCGAGGTGGTCGATAACTCCATCGACGAGGCTTTGGCCGGTCATGCGGACCATGTCGCGGTCATGATCCATGCCGATGGTTCAGTGTCTGTGTCCGATAACGGCCGTGGCATTCCGGTCGGCAAGCATGCGCAGATGAGCAAGAAGCTTGATCGCGAGGTCTCGGCGGCAGAAGTCGTGATGACCGTCCTGCATGCAGGCGGAAAGTTCGACGACAACAGCTACAAGGTTTCTGGTGGCCTGCATGGCGTCGGCGTCAGCGTGGTCAACGCGTTGTCGGAAAAGTTGCTGCTGGATATTTTCCAGGGTGGCTTCCATTACCAGCAGGAATACAGCCACGGTGCCGCCTTGGCGCCGCTGAAGCAATTGGAAACCAGCACCAAGCGCGGCACCACACTCCGCTTCTGGCCGTCGGTGAAGGCGTTCAATAACAATGTCGAGTTCCACTACGACATCCTGGCACGGCGCCTGCGTGAGCTGTCCTTCCTCAACTCCGGGGTCAAGATCGTGCTCGCCGACGAGCGCGGCGAAGGCCGTCGCGACGATTTCCACTACGAAGGTGGCATCCGCAGCTTCGTCGAGCACTTGGCGCACCTGAAAACCCCGCTGCATCCGAACGTGATTTCGGTGAGCGGTGAACATAACGGCATCACCGTGGAAGTGGCGCTGCAATGGACCGACTCCTATCAGGAGACGATGTACTGTTTTACCAACAACATCCCGCAAAAAGACGGTGGTACTCACCTGGCGGGTTTCCGCGGTGCCTTGACGCGCGTGCTCAACAACTACATCGAGCAGAATGGTATCGCCAAGCAGGCCAAGATCAATCTGACTGGCGATGACATGCGCGAAGGCATGATCGCGGTGCTCTCGGTGAAGGTTCCAGACCCGAGTTTTTCCAGTCAGACCAAGGAAAAGTTGGTCAGTTCCGATGTGCGTCCGGCGGTCGAGAATGCCTTCGGGGCACGTCTGGAAGAGTTCCTGCAGGAGAACCCGAACGAAGCCAAAGCCATCGCCGGCAAGATTGTCGATGCCGCACGCGCGCGCGAGGCCGCACGCAAGGCACGCGACCTGACCCGTCGCAAAGGTGCCTTGGATATCGCGGGCCTGCCGGGCAAGCTCGCCGATTGCCAGGAAAAAGATCCGGCGCTATCTGAATTGTTCATTGTTGAGGGTGACTCGGCGGGGGGCTCGGCCAAGCAGGGCCGCAATCGCAAGAATCAGGCGGTCCTGCCCCTGCGTGGCAAGATCCTCAACGTCGAGCGTGCGCGTTTTGATCGCATGCTGGCCTCCGACCAAGTCGGTACGCTGATCACCGCCTTGGGGACCGGCATCGGTCGCGACGAGTACAACCCGGACAAACTGCGCTACCACCGCATCATCATCATGACCGATGCCGACGTCGACGGTGCGCACATTCGTACGTTGCTGCTGACGTTCTTCTACCGGCAGATGCCAGAGCTGATCGAACGCGGCTACGTGTACATCGGTTTGCCCCCGCTCTATCGGCTCAAGCAAGGCAAGCAGGAGCTGTACCTGAAGGACGACAACGCGCTCAACGTCTACCTCGCCAGCAGCGCGGTCGAGGGTGCGGCGCTGATCCCGGCGACCGGCGAGCCGCCGATCACCGGTGCCGCTCTGGAGAAGTTGTTGCTGCTGTTCGCCAGCGCCAATGAAACCGTGGCACGCAATGCCCATCGCTACGATCCGGCGCTGCTGACCGCGTTGATCGACTTGCCGCCACTGGATGTCAACCAGCTCGAAGCCGAAGGCGAATTGCATCCAAGCCTGGATGCACTGCAAACGGTTCTCAATCGCGGTAACTTGGGTTCGGCCCGTTACACCTTGCGCTTCCAGCCGGCCAACGAGCAGCGTCCGGCCACCTTGCTGTTGGTGCGTCGCCACATGGGCGAGGAAATGACCCAGGTGGTGCCGATGGCGGTGTTCGAAAGCGGCGAATTGCGGCCGTTGCGCGAGGTCGCGTTGGCGCTGCACGGTCTGGTGCGCGAGGGTGCGCAAATCGTGCGTGGCAATAAAACCCAAGCCATCTCCAGCTTTGCGCAAGCGCATGCCTGGTTGTTCGAAGAAGCCAAGAAAGGCCGTCAGATCCAGCGCTTCAAGGGTCTGGGCGAAATGAATGCCGAACAGTTGTGGGAAACCACGGTCAACCCCGACACCCGCCGTCTATTGCAGGTGCGTATCGAGGACGCCGTGGCGGCCGATCAAATCTTCAGCACCTTGATGGGCGATGTGGTCGAACCGCGTCGTGATTTCATCGAGGAAAACGCGCTAAAGGTCGCCAACCTGGACATTTGACCGCGGCTGTCCCCTGCTCCCGGCCAATGTCGGGACCCAGGTCTTGCCATGTCTTTCGCCCGCTTTTGTACAGGATTGCGATGACTGGATTGCCGTCCCCTGCTGTGCCACCGTTGCCTCTGTTCGTCAGACCTCGCCCGCGTTGGCCGGTTCTAGGTTTTTTCCTCGATCTCACGTTGGCAGCGGTTGTGCTGGTGATGGTGAGCGTGTTGTGTGGATTGGTCTGGGGCGTATGGCGTGGTTTTCAGCTTGCCATGGACCTGCGCGCCCAAGGTGTCGCCAGTGACCGAGTGGCCGCGTTGGTCACTCACCGCATCGGCCAGCCAGGTGCAGTGGCGCAACTGTTGATCGCTTTGGTCAGTACCTTGTCCGCGGCGATGTTGCTTTACTTCTTGCGGCGTCCAGCCAGCGCCGCCGAACGCCGCGCCTCTTGGCGGGCGGCACGCACGCCTTCGACCTGGGGTTGGGTGGTACTGGTGGTTGTCGGAGTGTTCTTTGGCAGTACCGCGGTCTCCGCGCTGGCCACCCAGATCGCCATCAAGCCAGTGCCGACCAACCTGTCGCTGATGCAGGGAGCCATGGCGCATGCGCCGGTTTTGTTGTGCGTGTTCGCCGTACTGATCGCGCCGGCCTACGAGGAAGTGTTGTTCCGTCGTGTTCTGTTCGGTCGTCTATGGGACGCGGGCAAGCCGCGCTTGGGGATGCTGCTCAGCGGCGCGGCTTTTGCCTTGTCGCATGAAGTGCCAGGTACCAGCGGCAATGGTCTGGTCGCGACCGCGCAGCTATGGCTGGTGTACGGCGGCATGGGCGTTGCGTTCGCTTGGTTGTACAAGCGCACCGGCACCCTGTGGGCGTCGATCGCTGCGCATGGCCTCAACAACGCGATTGCTGTCGCCGGTCTGTACTGGTTTGGCATAACCTGAAGGTTAGTTTGACGAAAAGTTAAGACGCTTCCGACGAAACTTCGGCATGTGTTAAGAGGGGAGCTGTATGAAACAAGTGGTACTCGGCGCGTCGATTGCGATGCTCCTCATTGCGTGCGCGACAACAACCTCGCCAACCGGACGCACCCAAGTGGTGGGCGGTATCTCGCAGCAACAACTCGATCAGATGGGTGTACAGGCATTTGCTCAAGCCAAGGCCAAAGAGACTCTCGATACCGACCCCAAACGCAACGCTTACGTGCGCTGCGTGGTCAATACGTTGGTGGCGCAGTTGCCCGACCAATGGCGCAGCACATCGTGGGAGACCGCGCTGTTCAACGACAAGGAAGCCAATGCGTTCGCCCTGCCGGGTGGCAAGGTTGGGGTGAACAACGGCATTTTCACCGTCGCAAAAAATCAGGACCAGTTGGCGGCTGTGCTTGGTCATGAGATCGGTCATGTCATTTCGCGCCATCATGAGGAACGCATTACCCGTCAGCTGGGTGCTCAGGCCGGCTTGAGCGTGATCGGTGCGCTGGCTGGCGCGCGTTATGGCCAAGGTGCTACCGACACGGTCAATCAATTCGGTGGCATGACCGCGCAGACCTTGTTCCTGCTCCCTGGTTCGCGCGAACAGGAAACCGAGGCGGACGTGGTCGGTCAGCGGCTGATGGCGCGGGCGGGTTTCGATCCGGCGCAGGCGGTGGATTTATGGAAAAACATGATGGCCGCTGGCGGCCAGCATCCACCGCAATGGCTGTCCACTCACCCCGACCCGAGCGCCCGTATCAGCGAATTACAGCGCGATGTCCCTGCGCTAGAGCCGGTGTACGCGCAGGCGCGCAGTACTGGGCGGACCCCTCAATGCGGTTGAAATCTATCGTCGTCCGTGCGGTTGACGCCCGCATCGCAACAGGAAGTGCATCTAAAAACGTTTTCATGACGTACGGCTTTCTGATAGGTTTGCCGACCCGGCCGTGGTTGGCCACTTCGTCTTCTGTTCCGCTCCGGGCGGTTTCCACCGAGGTGACTCATGAAATTCCGTAATCGCAAGCAAGCGCTGTTGTCCCTGGTGATCGCTGCTGCCCTTGGTGGTGTGGTGGTGAACGACGCTCTCGCACAGAGCGATCATTCCGAACAGCGTTCTTCACACAAATCCAAGAACGACAAGGCGACGGTGATGTTCCCCAACGCCGAGCGCAAGGAGCCGGCAGGCAAGCCTTCTTCCAAGCTCGGCAGCAAGTTGCAGAAGCTGATCGACATTTACAACAAGGGCGAAGACTACGCGGCAGTGCGCACGCAGGCCGACGAAATCCTGGCCAACAGCGGTGCCAACGACTACGACAAGTCGCTTGCCGCACAGCTTGCCGCACAAGCGGCCTATAACCTCAACGACACGAAAGCTGCCAAGCAATACCTGCAGCAGGCGATCCAATTCAATGGCCTGGACAACAACGGCCATTTTCAGTCGATGCTGATGCTGGCGCAGTTGCAACTGCAGGACGAACAGACAGCCGAAGGCCTGGCCACGCTGGACAAATATTTCGCCGAATCCAAGTCGAACCGTCCGGAAGACTTGATTCTCAAGGGCCAGGCGCTGTACCAGACACAGCATTATCAGGAAGCGATCCCGGTACTGAAGCAGGCTATCGCCGCCTCGCCCGAACCCAAGGACAGCTGGAACCAGTTACTGATGGCGTGCTATGCCGAAGCTGGTCAGACCGGCGAAGCGATCAAGGCAGCCGAAGCGTTGGCGGCCAAATCGCCCAACGACAAGAAGGCCCAGCTCAACCTGGCCAGCATGTACATGCAGGCCGATCAGATGGACAAAGCCGCCGCCGTCATGGACAAGCTGCGTGCCAGCGGACAACTGACCGACGAGAAGGAGTACAAACAGCTCTACTCGATCTACGCCAACACCGAGCACAAGGAAAAGGACGTCATCGCGGTCATCAACGAGGGCATACAGAAAGGCATCCTCAAGCCTGACTATCAGACCTATCTGGCCTTGGCGCAGTCCTACTACTACACCGACCAGTTGCCGCAGGCGATCGAGAACTGGCAGAAGGCCGCGCCGCTATCCAAGGATGGCGAGACCTATCTCAACCTGGCCAAGGTGCTGCACTCGGAAGGCCGCATCCCCGAAGAAACGTTTTCATGACGTACGGCTTTCTGATAGGTTTGCCGACCCGGCCGTGGTTGGCCACTTCGTCTTCTGTTCCGCTCCGGGCGGTTTCCACCGAGGTGACTCATGAAATTCCGTAATCGCAAGCAAGCGCTGTTGTCCCTGGTGATCGCTGCTGCCCTTGGTGGTGTGGTGGTGAACGACGCTCTCGCACAGAGCGATCATTCCGAACAGCGTTCTTCACACAAATCCAAGAACGACAAGGCGACGGTGATGTTCCCCAACGCCGAGCGCAAGGAGCCGGCAGGCAAGCCTTCTTCCAAGCTCGGCAGCAAGTTGCAGAAGCTGATCGACATTTACAACAAGGGCGAAGACTACGCGGCAGTGCGCACGCAGGCCGACGAAATCCTGGCCAACAGCGGTGCCAACGACTACGACAAGTCGCTTGCCGCACAGCTTGCCGCACAAGCGGCCTATAACCTCAACGACACGAAAGCTGCCAAGCAATACCTGCAGCAGGCGATCCAATTCAATGGCCTGGACAACAACGGCCATTTTCAGTCGATGCTGATGCTGGCGCAGTTGCAACTGCAGGACGAACAGACAGCCGAAGGCCTGGCCACGCTGGACAAATATTTCGCCGAATCCAAGTCGAACCGTCCGGAAGACTTGATTCTCAAGGGCCAGGCGCTGTACCAGACACAGCATTATCAGGAAGCGATCCCGGTACTGAAGCAGGCTATCGCCGCCTCGCCCGAACCCAAGGACAGCTGGAACCAGTTACTGATGGCGTGCTATGCCGAAGCTGGTCAGACCGGCGAAGCGATCAAGGCAGCCGAAGCGTTGGCGGCCAAATCGCCCAACGACAAGAAGGCCCAGCTCAACCTGGCCAGCATGTACATGCAGGCCGATCAGATGGACAAAGCCGCCGCCGTCATGGACAAGCTGCGTGCCAGCGGACAACTGACCGACGAGAAGGAGTACAAACAGCTCTACTCGATCTACGCCAACACCGAGCACAAGGAAAAGGACGTCATCGCGGTCATCAACGAGGGCATACAGAAAGGCATCCTCAAGCCTGACTATCAGACCTATCTGGCCTTGGCGCAGTCCTACTACTACACCGACCAGTTGCCGCAGGCGATCGAGAACTGGCAGAAGGCCGCGCCGCTATCCAAGGATGGCGAGACCTATCTCAACCTGGCCAAGGTGCTGCACTCGGAAGGCCGCATCCCCGAAGCCAAAAAGGCCGCGCAACAGGCGTTGGCCAAGGGTGTGAAGAAGCCGGAAGAGGCGAAAAAAATCATCAACCTGAAGTGATGCAAAAAAAGCCCCCGAATACCAGTGCTGAAAGTAGTGCAGGTAACAGGGATTGGTATAAGCTTGGAGGTTCGTGCGGTCTGAGTGCCGCGTGAACAAGGATGACGCATCATCGCGAAATCCGTCCCCCCTCAATTGAGTCATTGGCGCATGACGGAACAACTGGTCATTCATCGGCATTACGACAAAGATGACGCCTCCGGCCTCAGCTGGCCACGCATCATTGGTATTGCCTTCGTAATCGCACTGCATCTTGCAGCGCTGATGTTGCTGCTGATCCCCGCCGTGGCGCCCAAGGCACCGGCGGAAAAGGAACGCAACATCGTCGTCACGATGGTGGACGTCCCGCCTCCTCCTCCACCGCCGCCGCCACCGCCGCCGAAGCAGGACAAGCCGCCGCCGCCGGTCAAGAACCTGGCGCCGCCGAAGCCGACGCCGTTGCCGCCGCCGCCGCAAGCACCGGTGGTCGACGTACCGCAGCCGCGCGAGAACGACATCGCAACGCCGCCGTCGCCGCCCGCGCCACCATCGCCGCCGTCGGAAATTGGCGCCAGCGTCGACATCTCATCGAAGAACATGAATCCGCCGAAGTATCCGCCGGCTGCATTCCGCGCGGGTGCTCAAGGTGAGGTGATACTGATCATCGATGTCGATGCAAGCGGTAATGTCACGAACGTTTCCGTCGAGAAATCCAGCCGCAACCGCGACCTGGACCGTGCTGCAATGGACGCGGCGCGCAAGTGGCGGTTCAATGCCGCTGTCGTCAATGGGCAGAAGAGCGCCGGTCGCGTCCGTGTTCCGGTCAACTTCGCACTGAACAATTGATACAACGGTCAGCGAGCCGGCGTTGTGCCGGTTCGCAGACCCTGTCTACTCTTTGCACCATCCTCACCACCACCACAAACAACAAAGGTAAGCGTCATGCTGCAGGAAATTTTCATCGCCGCTGCTGCGGGGGGCAACAACGCATCGAACGCCTTGTCGCAGATGGGCTTCGAGCACCTGATCACCGAAATGACTTCCAAGCCGGGTGACTTCGCCGTCTCCTGGGTGGTCCTTGTCACCCTGATCACCATGTCCGGCTCGTCCTGGTACTGGACGGTCATCAACATCTTCCGCGCCACCCGTCTGAAGAGCCAGGCCGACCGTGTCACCAGCCTGTTCTGGGACACCCCGAATGCGCAGGACGCCATCCGCGCGATGGAAGAGCAACCGTCCAGCGAACCGTTCTCGAAGATCGCACTGGATGCTGCCCAGGCCGCTGCGCACCATCAGCGTTCGGAAGGCAACGGTGCTGGCCTGGGCGAGAGCCTGAGCCGCTCGGAGTTTGTCGACCGCGCCCTGCGCCAGGCCGTGACCCGCGAAAGCACCAAGCTGCAATCGGGCATGACCCTGCTGGCGACGGTTGGTGCGACTGCGCCGTTCGTCGGTCTGCTGGGTACGGTGTGGGGTATCTACGGCGCGTTGATCAAGATCGGTGCCACCGGTTCTGCCTCGATCGATGCCGTTGCCGGCCCGGTGGGTGAAGCGTTGATCATGACCGCCATCGGTCTGTTCGTCGCGATCCCGGCCGTGTTCGCCTTCAACTTCTTCAGCAAGGTCAACAGCTCGGTGATCGCCAAGTTCGACACCTTCGCTCACGACCTGCACGACTTCTTCGCCACCGGTTCGCGCGTTCGCTGATTCCTGGTCAAGTCGTCCACGCAATGATTAACGGAGCCCGTTATGGCTTTCAGTAGTGGTAACAGCGGCGGCCCCATGGCCGACATCAACGTCACGCCCCTCGTGGACGTGATGCTGGTGCTGCTGATCATCTTCATCATCACGGCACCGCTGATGTCCCACAAGGTCAAGGTGGAACTGCCAAAAGCCAACTTGAACCAGGATCCGGACAAGGACGACAAACGTCCGAATCCGATCACGGTGTCGGTCAAGGAAGACGGCTCGCTGTATTGGAACGACGAACCGATCTCCAAGGAAGCCTTGGAGTCGCACTTCTCCACTGCAGCTCAGCAGACTCCGCAGCCGCCGCTCAACCTGCGTGGCGACCGTACCACCAAGATGCGCACGATCAACGAGATCACCAAGATCGCGCAGGGTCAGGGCATGCTGGACGTCGGTTTCATTGCGACCAAAGACAAGGGGAATTGAGCCATGGCCTTCAGCTCGGGAAATAGCCGTGGCCCCATGGCCGACATCAACGTCACGCCGCTGGTCGACGTGATGCTGGTGTTGTTGATCATCTTCATCGTGACCGCGCCGATCATGACGTATCCGATCGATGTGGATCTACCGCAGAAGGTCATCAACCCTCCCCCGCAGTTGCGCGATCCACCGCCGCCGATCGATTTGCGGATCGATGCGTCGAACCAGATCTTCTGGAACGATGGCGCAGTGGCGGTGAGTGCGCTTCCGCAGATGATGGAAAACGAAGTACAGCGTGATCCGACCAACCAGCCGGAACTGCGCATCAACGCCAATCCGGATTCCGAATATGAAGTGATGGCCAAGGTGCTGGCTGCCGCGAAAAATTCGGGCATGAAAAAGATCGGCTTTGTAGAACAGCAATAAGCTTCACCGCAACACCTCAGTCATGACGCGACTGCAAACGCCACCGGCAACGGTGGCGTTTTTCTTAAAAGGTGCCGGTATCGCATGCTTCTCGCCACGCTTCGGTGCGGAAAACGCGCAGCCAAGCCAAAGTCAGATCGCAGTACCTACAGCGACGTCAGGCGATAGAGATAGCAGGGGATGCGGCTAAAGAACCGTCGTCAGCGTGGTGGAAGCACAGCCGGATGGCATCGAGAAGTTGGCTCATATCGTATGGCTTGGGCAAGAAATGGATGCCCTCGCGCAGCCGCGACAGCACCGCCTGCTCGTCCATGCCGGAGGTCACCAGAATCGGGAGCTGTGGTTGCCACTCACGCACATGGTTGGCTGTGGCGATGCCATCCAGCCCGCCTAGGTGGACGTCGGTGAACAATAGATCGAAACACCTGCCGGCATCGAGCAGCGCCAACGCCGCTTCTGCAGTCTCTACGGCGACGACGTCACACGCCTGGCTCTCCAGCGTCAGGCGGCTGAGTTCCTGGATGTCTTCGGCATCCTCGATGATCAGGACGCGCGGTTCAACATGGCGCTTGGACAACAGCATAACGCGGTGACTCCGGACAACATGCGGCAAAAAACGCGCAAGTATGGTCAATCCGGAGGTGAAGCTAGCGTGTAGGGATGAATGGGAGTCCCGAACAGCGCAAGTTTGGTCGGGGCGCTGGAGTGAACTGCGCGCGCCTAGCGGTAAGCCTGAGCCTGCCCGGCACGGCCGGCGAGAACGGCCAGATACGCCTTTACCGTGGCGTCGAGCCCGGCGTATAACGCTTCGCCGATCAGTGCGTGGCCGATCGATACCTCTAGCACTTGCGGCACCTGCGCCAGGAACATCTCCAGATTGGCTTGGGTGAGATCGTGGCCGGCATTGACACCCAGTCCCACGGCCTGCGCGCGACGTGCGGCGGCGGCGAACGCGGCTGCCGCCGCTCCATCGCCTCGCTCGAATGCGGCAGCATAAGGACCAGTGTACAGCTCGATCCGGTCTGCTCCCAATTCGGCTGCGATGGCCAGATCGGGATTATCGGCATCCACGAACAAGCTGACCCGGCAGCTCAGTGATTTCAATTCGGCGATCAGTGGCCGTAGCCGGTCACTGTCGCGGCCAAAATCGAAGCCGTGGTCCGAAGTGAGTTGACTATCGCCATCCGGTACCAGGGTTGCCTGCGTTGGCCGCGCCTGCGCGCATAATGCGATCAGGCCAGGGTAACCGGGGCGTGGCGGTGCGAAGGGATTGCCTTCGATGTTGAATTCGACGCCGCGTGCTTGGGTCAACTCCGCCAGTGCCAGTGCATCCTCGGCATGGATGTGGCGCCGATCTGGGCGCGGATGCACGGTAATGCCATGCGCGCCGGCATCCAGACAGGCACGGGCGGCGTCCAACACGCTAGGCAGACCGCCCCCACGGGAATTGCGTAACACCGCGATTTTGTTCACGTTGACGCTGAGCTTGGTCATCGCCATCGATGAATCAGGGGGTGCTGGCATCGTTGTTGGCCGCCGCTGCGGCATGACGCCGTGCTTCGGCTTGCTCACGTAGGCGGCGCAATTCGACTGGATCGATCATGGGGAGCGCATCGCGTTGGCTGGCGTCGCCGATCTTGGCCGCATACCAGCCCCGCGCCCAGGCAAGCATGAAGCCGAGCGCGACGAGCAGGCTCACGACGAGCAGCCACATATACGGCGTCGAAAACGCCAGAACGAAAGCACCTAATGCAAACGGCAGAAAGAGCCAATACATGACGAACTCCCCAAGGATAGCGGCAGTGTACGCCGCAGGGTGGTTCGGTTCCACGTCTCATGTCGCGGAGTTGCTGCGCGGTTACAGGAGGTGGATGACCTGCCGGGTATCCTGCAACGTCTGCCTATAACAGTGGCGAGGTCAGTCGTGCGATGGCCTCGGGCAGCCGGTGGCGCCACAGGGAGCGTTTGCGATCTTCGCGCACGCGCACTGCTGCCGCGATCTGCTCGCCGATCAGTTCGGCCAACTGCTCGGTGAGCGAACGATCACGCAAGAGCATGGCCACCTCGAAATTGAGCCGAAAACTGCGGTTGTCGAAATTGGCGCTGCCGACCAGGCATAGATCCTCATCGGCAATCAGTGCCTTGGTGTGCAGCATGCGCGGGCCGTACTCGTACACTTTGACCCCGGCCTGTAACAACTCGTCGAAATACGAGCGTGCGGCCAGCGTGACCAGTCGCGAATCGCTGCGCTTGGGCACCAGCAAGCGCACGTCCAATCCACCCAGTGCGGCGGAGGTCAGTGCCATGCGTGCGGCCTCGCCGGGGACGAAGTACGGCGTCACCAACCACACTCGCCGTTGCGCCTCGTGGATCGCCGCGACTTGCAGGCGGTGAATGCTTTCCCATGACGAATCGGGTCCGGAGACCAGCAACTGGGCCTGGATCGTGCCAGCGTCGCGGCTGGGCATGTCGTTGGGCCAGATCCGCGCCATGTTGAACGCATCGCGGCTTTGCTCGGTGGCGTACAGCCAGTCTTCCATAAACACCAATTGCAGGCTGCGCACGACATGCCCTTCGCAGCGCAGGTGCAGGTCGCGGTAGGCGTCGGCGCGTAGCGCCTCGTTTTCCTCGTCGGTGATGTTGATGCCGCCAGTGAAGGCGATGCGGCCATCGATCACCACGATCTTGCGGTGAGTGCGCAGGTTGACCCAGGGCCGCTTGAACTTGAACGCATCCAGCAACTTGTTGGGATGGAACCAAGCCACTTCGCCGCCGGCATCCAGCAGTGGCTGCACAAAGCGCTTCCCCACTTGTGATGAGCCGACCGCATCCAACAGCAGGCGCACACGCACGCCAGCATGCGCGCGCTCGATCAGCGCATCGCGGATACGTGTGCCGGTGCGGTCGGGGTTGAAGATGTAGTACTCCAGATGCACATGGTGCTGCGCGGCGCCGATGTCGCGCACGATTGCGTCATAGGTTGCCGCGCCGTCCACCAGCCACTGCAATGTGGTCGCCGAGCTCGGCGCCAAGCCAGTGGTGGACTGAGCGATCTTGGCCAGTTCGGTGCAGTGAATATCCGGCGGACACACGCGATGCTCGTACTCCATGCCCGAACGTGTACGACCGCGGCGCAGGCGCTGTCGCTTCACTTTCTGTGGTCCGAGCAGGTAATAGATGACGAAGCCCAAGTAGGGTAACGCCGCCAGCGATAGCACCCAGCTCAGCGTCGCGGCAGGTTCGCGTTTCTGCAGCACGATCCAGCCGCTCAGCCACAGGATGTAAAGCAGATAAGCCACCGTGCTGTAGGCGCCGATATGAGGGATACCGGTCAGGTGGTTCCAGGCGTTGTGTAATATCGCGACGAGCATCGGCGGATTCTACGGCCCGTCGTGTGATGCGCGGCTTGCATGACGATGAACGCGCCGGTTCGCAGACAAGCCATCTGCGTCTTGATGAACCTGCCTGCCCTATTCCTGGGGATACAGCGCCTGCGCCGATTGGAACAAGATCCAGCTGGTGGCGATGAACTGATCGCCGCCGCGCGGACGGTTGCCGCGATGGGTGTGGGTGAATGCGGTCGGGGCGATCAGCAGGCTCCCCGCGCGTGGCGCGATCTTGCGTCGTTGGAACAGGAACTCGGTTTCCCCATCCTGGAAATCGTCGTTGAGATACAAGGTCCAGAACAAATGCCGGTGCAAGGTTTCGGCATTGGGATCGCGCGGTGATAGCTCACAGTGCCAATACGGATATCCGCCCTCGCCTGCCGCGTACCATTGCAAGGTGATCGTCCCTGGGCGTAGACAGGCACGCGCTAGATTGGACAACGCAGCGTCGTCCAGCAGCGCGAAGTCTTCGGCTTTGAGCCAGTGCGCTTGGCCATCGGCACCCGGCACCTGCAGCATCAGCGGCGAGATCAGGGTCTGCGGGTACTTGCGCAAATAGCCGAGCAGCCCGCCCAACACCGCTTGTTGCAGCCGCAGTTCCACTTCCCGCCACGGTTCCAGGCCACTGATGCGCAGGTCGTGGCTATGTTTGAGTTCCGGGAATACGCCGCCGTCGATTTCGCCAGGCCGCAATGGCGTACTGGCGCGCAGACGGCGCAGGATCGTGGCGCAGTCTTCGCGGGACATGGCGCCATCGAATACTTCGATGAAATCGGCAGACAGATCGGACATGCTTTGACCTTAGCAGCGATTCCGCACGACCGCTGAAAATATCCTGCTCTTCGCGCCCGCGGGCGCAATAAAAACCCCCGGCGTGGTGACCACACCGGGGGTATTAAGCACTTCACTTCGCGTGGTTGTTTAGCCCTTGGCGACGGTTGCAACCGCGTTGGTGACATAGTCCAGGTTGCTCTGGCTCAGCGCGGCCACGCAGATACGGCCGGTGCCGACGGCGTAGATGCCGAATTCCTCGCGTAGCCGGTCCACTTGCGCCTTGCTCAGGCCCGAGTAGGAAAACATGCCGGCCTGTTGCTGGATGAAGCCGAATTCCGGCGCACCCAGGGCCGCCAGTTTCTGGACCATGCCGGCGCGCAGGGCGTGAATGCGCTCGCGCATTTCGGTCAGTTCCTGCTCCCACATCGCGCGCAATTCGGTGCTGTTCAGTACCCCGGCGACCAAGGCCGCGCCGTGCGTGGACGGGCTGGAGTAGATCGTGCGGATGATGCGCTTGACCTGCGACTGCACCGCCTTGCTTTCCGCGGCGGTGGCCGACACCACCGACAGCGCGCCGACGCGCTCGCCATACAGCGAGAACGACTTGGAGTACGAGCTGGCGACCACATAGCTGTCGATGCCGGCTTCGGCCAGCAGGCGTACCGCATAAGCGTCTTCCTCGATCCCTTTGTCGAAGCCTTGATAGGCGATATCCACAAATGGGAACAGGCCACGCTCCTTCAACAGCGCGGCCACGCTGCGCCACTGCGCATGGCTCAGGTCAGCGCCGGTCGGGTTGTGGCAGCAGGCGTGCAGCAGCACGATGCTGCCGGGAGCGAGCTTTTGCAGGTCGGCGAGCATGCCGTCGAAATCCAAGCCGTGCGTGGCCGGATCGAAATAGGTGTAATCGACCACGTCGAAGCCGGCCGCGGCGAACACCGCGCGGTGGTTTTCCCAACTCGGGTGACTGATGGCGATGGTCGAGGTGGAGAGCAGCTTTTTCAGCAGGTCCGCGCCCACGCGCAGTGCGCCGCTGCCACCGACGGTCTGCGAGGTGGCGACGCGGCCAGCGGCCAGCAGCGGTGACTCGGCACCGAACAGAAGCTTTTGCGTCGCCAGGTCGTAGGCGGGCAATCCATCGATCGGCAAATAGCCGCGCGGCTTGGCGTCCTGCGCCAATTGCTGTTCGATCTGGCGCACGGCACGCAGCAGCGGGATACGGCCGCTTTCGTCGTAATAGATGCCCACGCCCAGATTGACCTTGGTCGGGCGGGGGTCGGCGTTGTAAGCCTCGGTCAGGCCCAGGATCGGGTCGCCTGGAACCTGTTCCACGTTTGCAAAGAAGGACACGGCGTTACTCGTTCGGTGGCGAAAAATGATGGTGCCGGGAGGAACCGGAGCCGGCGCGGTCAACGCCTCATCCTAACAAACGCAGACGTGGTCCGGCTTGGTTTCAGGTGTGCTCGTATGCCTGAGACCGCCGCGCGATCATGGCGCATCCCGGCTCCACCGCGTCGCCGGGTTCGGCAGGATTGCGCGCGTCGGCCACGTTGTCGCCTTGCTTGCCGATCCTGGGCTTGCGGGCGACGTGCGTTGCCGCGTTACCCTGCGCCGGTCGTCGCAGCCGCGACCGGCGCGAGAGAATCTCGGGTGATCGCGTCGATGGATTTGGTCCCGGTCAGGGTCATCGCCACCCGCATCTCCTTCTCGATCAGCGACAACAGATTCTCCACCCCGGCCTGCCCGTCGGCGGCCAGTGCATACACGAACGCGCGACCGAGCAGGACCGCATCGGCGCCGAGCGCGAGCATGCGCACCACGTCCAATCCGCTGCGGATGCCGGAATCTGCCAGGATCTTCAGCTCGCCTTTGACCGCATCGGCGATGGCCGGCAGGGCGCGTGCGCTGGACAGCACGCCGTCGAGCTGGCGCCCGCCGTGGTTGGAGACGACGATGCCATCGGCGCCAAAGCGCACAGCGTCGCGCGCATCGTCCGGGTCGAGGATACCCTTGATGAGCATTGGCCCGGTCCAGAATTCGCGGATCCATTCCAGGTCCTTCCACGAAATCGACGGATCGAAATTGGCGCCCAGCCAGCCGATGTAATCGGCCAGTCCGGTGGTGTGACCACGATAGGTGGAGATATTGCCCAGATCGTGTGGTTGCCCGCGCACGCCCACGTCCCACGCCCAACGCGGATGCGCAACTGCCTGCAGCATGCGCCGCAGTGCGGCGTTCGGACCGCTCATGCCCGAGTGCGCGTCGCGATAGCGCGCGCCGGGAGTGAGCATGTCCACTGTGAACACCAAGGTGGTGACACCGACGGCCTTGGCCCGTTCCAGCGCGTTGCGCATGAAGCCGCGGTCCTTGAGCACATAGAGCTGGAACCACATCGGCCGGTCGATGGCCGGCGCGACTTCCTCGATCGGGCAGACCGACACCGTGGACAAGGTGAACGGCACGCCTTTGGCCGCCGCTGCCCGCGCCGCCTGCACTTCGCCACGGCGCGCGTACATCCCGGTCAGGCTGACCGGTGCCAGCACCACCGGCAGTGCCAGGCGTTCGCCGAACAGTTCGGTGTGCAGGTCCAGCGCAGACATGTCGCGCAGCACCCGTTGGCGCAGCGCGATGTCGGCCAGGTCGGCGACATTGCGCCGCAATGTCTGCTCGGCATAGGCGCCGCCATCGATGTAATGAAACAGGAACGGCGGCAGCCGGCGCTGCGCTGCGGCACGGTAATCGGTGGCGGCGGAGATGATCATGGGCAGGGGCGTCGGCTTGCGGAAGGGAGGCGTGAGGCGCGCGCATCGGGCACCGTCTTCGTCGCATGTCACCAGACAACGGTCACACCAGAACGACATCGGTGCGAGTGAAGGCCGCAGATTAGAGCGCTGCCGTTACCAGTGGTCAAGCACGTTTTTCTGCAACGCGTGCGGTGACAAATGGTGATGTGCTCCTATCCCAAGCACGATGTCGTTGGGTTGTCCCACGGGTATTCCCATACGGTCCCGCTGTTTCACCACACCCATGGCAACAGCCGCCAGCGATGCGCGGCATACGTCGGATAGTCCTGGGGAAACGCTTCGGTCAGCATGGCTTCTTCGATGCGAATGCGATGCACGAACACCCAGGTCACCGGCAGCACGATCACCAGCAACGACAGCACATTGCCCATCCCGACCGCCAAACCATAGAACGCCAACAGGGCGCCGGTATACGAGGGATGCCGCAGATAACGGTACGGCCCGTGACCGATCAGGTGTTGGCCATCCTGAATGGTGAGATCCACGGTGAACCAGCGCGCCAGCACCCGGACCGCCCACAGCCGCAGGGTCAGACCGCCGATCAGCAGCGCGCAACCCAGCCAGCGTGCAGGCACACGCAGCGCCGGTGCCGCGCGCCATACATCCGACATCGACAACAGCACCGCCACCGTGACCGCGGCGTACAGCACACGCCACAGCAGCCTTAGCGTGCCTTGGTCGTGGGTGCCGCCATCGGCGGCGCGGCGGCGATGGCCCAGCAACAGTTCGCCGCCGCACCAGCACAGTCCCAGTATCAGGAACAACAGATCCGGAGGGTGCAGTGTCATGAGCATGATCGTGTCCTGGTGGAGGGTGCACAGATGAGATGCCATGGGCATCGCACCTCAGGGCCAATCGCGTGCGTCCTGGCGCGCTGCGCCTAGATCGTCTGCCATCCAGGGAGCATGACGCAAGGATGCTGGCGCCGTACCCGCGCCAGGTGT
Source organism: Xanthomonas sp. MUS 060 (assembly GCF_000963215.1). Classification (NCBI taxonomy): domain Bacteria; kingdom Pseudomonadati; phylum Pseudomonadota; class Gammaproteobacteria; order Lysobacterales; family Lysobacteraceae; genus Xanthomonas; species Xanthomonas sp. MUS 060. The sequence continues at coordinate 29,098 of NZ_JZIM01000009.1, read as the reverse complement.
GCGATCGCACACCATACGATGGCGTGTGCTGAGGCCGGGACTTCTTCGCGCCAGCCGCACACATTAAGATGCTCCGCGCATTTTGCCGACGAGGAATTCACCGTGATCATCCATCCGAAAGTCCGTGGTTTCATCTGCATCACCGCGCATCCGCTCGGCTGCGAGCGCAATGTGCTCGAGCAGATCGAAGCCACGCGCGCGCGCGGCGTGCGTCACGATGGCCCGAAGAACGTGCTGGTGATCGGCGCCTCCACCGGCTATGGCCTGGCCTCGCGCATCACCGCCGCGTTCGGTTTCGGCGCTGCCACGCTTGGCGTGTTCTTCGAAAAGCCAAGCAGCGACAAGAAGCTCGGTAGCCCAGGCTGGTACAACAGCGCCGCATTCGACAAACATGCCAAGGCCGCCGGTTTGTACAGCCGGTCGATCAACGCCGATGCGTTCTCCGATGCAACCCGCGCGGAGGTGATCGAACGGATCAAGACCGAAATGGGCGGGCAGATCGATCTGGTGGTCTATTCGCTCGCCTCTCCGGTGCGCAAGCTGCCAGGCACCGAGGAAGTGAAACGCTCAGCGCTCAAGCCAATCGGCAAGACCTACACCGCCACCGCCATCGATACCAACAAGGACGCCATCATCGAGGCGTCGGTCGAACCGGCCACCGAGCAGGAGATCGAAGACACCGTCACCGTGATGGGCGGCCAGGATTGGGAACTGTGGATCCAGGCACTGGACGCCGCTGGCGTGCTTGCCCCGGGCGCACGTACCGTGGCGTTCAGCTACATCGGGACCGAGATCACCTGGCCGATCTACTGGCATGGCACCTTGGGCAAGGCCAAGATCGATCTGGACCAGACCGCGCAGCGATTGCATGCACGCCTGCAACGTCACGGCGGTACGGCGAACGTGGCCGTGCTCAAATCGGTCGTCACCCAGGCCAGCGCGGCGATTCCGGTGATGCCGTTGTACATCTCCATTGTCTACAAGATCATGAAGGAGCAAGGCTTGCACGAAGGCACGATCGATCAGGCCGACCGCCTGTTCCGCGAGCGCCTGTATCGTCAGGATGGCGAACCGGCCGCCACCGACGCCGAGCATCGCCTGCGGCTGGACGACTGGGAACTGCGTGAGGAGGTGCAGAACGCCGGCAAGGCGCTGTGGCCGCAGGTCACCACCGAGAACTTGTTCCAGCTCACCGACTACGCTGGCTACAAACACGAGTTTCTCAAGTTGTTCGGCTTCGACCGCAAGGACATCGATTACGATGCCGAGGTCGATCCGAACGTGACTTTCGATTGCATCGAGCTGTAGCGGATTCGTTGCGGTCGCACAGATGGCTGTGCCCGCGTTGGCCAGCCTCGCAAGCAATCGCGCCCGCGTCATATCCTGCGTTGCGCCACCGTGAGCAGGTGGCGCAATGGTGATTCCTTCAGCGCTTCACATCGAAGCGTGTCGCACCCACGCTGGCCTGCACTTCGGCTTCGCTCAGGACCAGCATGTCGCCGGGCACGGAATGTTTCAGGCAACCGGCGGCCAGACCAAAGCGGACCGTGGCGGTATCGTCCCAGCCCTGGCACAGGCCATGCAGTACGCCCGCAGCGAACGCGTCGCCACCACCGATGCGGTCGACGATGCCGGTCAGCTCTTCGGCCGGGGCCTGCGCCACACTGCCATCGCGCCGCAGCAGCATCGCGCCCAGGCTATGCCACTCCGCGCTGTGCGCCACGCGCTGCGTACAGGCCATCAGCTGTAGCTGCGGGAACGCGGCGAACGCATCGCGCGCGCCGGCTTCCACGCGTGCTTGGGCGCTGTCCTGCCGATAGCGGTGGCCCAGCACCACTTCCAGATCGCGATAGTCGGCGAAGAGCACATCGGCCTGCGCCATCAGCGGACGCAGAATGCTTGGCGCGTCGCCGTCCCAGGCCTCCCACAACGAAGGCCGGTAATTGCCGTCGAACGAGATCCGCATCCCGGCCGCACGCGCGGCCTGTGCCGCCGCCAACGCGACGGCCGCGCCGCGTTCGCCCAATGCCGGAGTCACCCCGGACAGATGCAGCCACTGCGCGCCATGTAGCAGTGCAGGCCAGTCGTAGGTTTCAGGGAGAGTCGTGGCGAAGGCCGAGCCGGCGCGGTCGTAGGTGATTGCGCTGGGCAGGTGTCCGGCACCGGTGCTGAGAAAATACAGCCCCATGCGCCCCTGGGCGAAACGGATGCCACCGGTGTCCACGCCGTGACGGCGCAACTCGCCGGCGGCGGCGGCGCCGAGCGGATTGTCCGGCAGCACGCTCACCATCCTCACCGCATGGCCGAAATGCGCCAGGGCCACACCGACATTGGCCTCGGCCCCACCCACTTTTACCTCTAGCCGTGGTGTTTGCAGCAGGCGTTCGTGCCCGGGCGCGGCCAGGCGCAGCAACAGTTCACCGAAGCAGACGATATGGGAGACGGTCATAGCGGGCAGATCCTGCACGGTCGAAAGAATGCCAAGCATGCCGGGCAATACCTGCGGTGGCTAGAGAAAGTGAGGGCGTGGCAACGCGTATAACGGCGACATCGACGCAGCGATGCGTATCCGCCGTTGAACATGTCTACGCAAGACCTGCGGCAAGATCCTTGGATTCAAAGCGCCCCTCGATATCTTCGTCGAGGAATTCAAAAACAGCGTTGCGAATCAGAGTTGAATCCTCCCCGTCTTAACGTGCATGGACGGAAGTTGTTGTGCGCTAGCCGATGTGGCGGCGCCAGCCGCCAGTCCGACCACGGTGCATAGCGCGGTTTTGCGGAAATGACGAACGGTCGAATGTGTGGAGATGATGATTCCTCTGCATTTCACATGGAAGGTGATGCAACGTACCTGCCAAACGGATCATGCGAATCATGAGCGCCACCGGATGGTTGCCTCTGCGGCAGCGCTGGCATCGGCAACGCGCAGGCCCGTGACGCGATGGGCCCTCGCGCATATCAGGCATCTTAATGTGGATATTCGTCGATTATGATCGTGTTGTTTTCAATAGTAAAATACACCTCATTCGTATTATTCACCGTATACCCCCTCGCGTATATACCAGCCACACTGGTACCGTTGCTGCAGTTAGGTGTGCTAAACGCATTCGCGCTGTAAGTGGAGCCGTATAGTAGGCCTGGTGCGGTGCCGAAGCCGCCATCCGTCGTGGTGCCGTGCCTGTTGCGGTGCACCGTCGGCGCGGTTACTGGGACACAAGCCCACCCATTAGGGTTATTAATGTTTTGTATATAAATAGCTTTCACGGTAGAGACATAATTTACCGTATACGCCGGCACACCTTGTTGTGCACTAGCCGACGTGGCGGCGCTGGCCCCCAGCGCTAACATGGTGCACAGCGCGGCTTTGCGAAAATGACGAATGGTCGAATGTGTGTGCATGATGATGTCCATTGAATTAAAGGGAAATACGCTATGCGCGCGACCAGTGCATAGCGCGCGGTAACGCTGACATCGGCAACGTGGCGGCCCAAGGGATGAGCCGCCGTACATGGGGCACTAGCTGTTATTGAATGACTCTTGTGTAGGTATTTGTGATTTCTATGAATCCCGGTCGCACTTTACGGTAATCGTGCAAAGTGAAGGTTTTGCTAAGACCGTTAATCCAACCAATACGCTCGCAGATCGGTGCGGTTGTTGGGATCACAGTGAACTGAACATTCGTCTCAAAGTCGTAGCCTGCATACACGACGGTGCCGCCGGTAGGGACAGCCGTCACACAATAATGGATGCCAGTATTGCTTACGACATACACGGAACTGACGTTGCTGTTCCAGTTCTTGATGTAAACGGGCACGTCAGCTGCCGCGTTCGTCGAGAGGGTGGCGCCGATTGTCAACGCGAAGATACTGCACAGCGCGGTTTTGCGAAAATGACGAGCGGTCGAAGTAGACATGATGGTTTCTCTTGAATCTAACAGGGTATGCAACGTGCTTGGCAATTGCTAGTGACACAGCGCCCATCCAATGCACCGCGCATTAATAATGGCAAGCTTGGTATCGTGTCTACTGTGAAGTAAAGGATGCGAACACAATTGCGACATAATTCACATAATATGCATCATGGAATGAATGCGCCGATTCTAAAAAGCATCGCACCGTCGCGACCTGCCAGAATACAGGACAGGAGACAGAACGTATGCGCGTGTCCATCCTTGGGAGCGCTCAACCCGCTCAGAACAGCGCACCCTGCATCGGCCCGCCCATCGCGACAGGCGGGGACACGGGATGCGGTGGTAGTAATGGTTTCCCGCCCAACCGCCATGCCAATCCCGAAATGCGTGCGGCATGCCGCGCCAGTGCGGTGCGCAGTAGTGGTTCGCTGGCGGCGATGTGCAGTGCGCGACGGGCGCGGGTAAGGCCGGTATAGACCAGCTCGCGGCTGAGCACGCGCGCGTCGCGGCTGGGCAGTTGCAGCCACACGGTGTCGAACTCGCTGCCCTGGGCCTTGTGCACGGTCATGGCGAAGGCGCTCTCGTGCGCGGGCAAGGCGGCGGGGTGGAAGCCACGCACCTGACCATCGCCGGTGCCGTCGAACCAGGCCACCAGCGTGCCTTGTGCGTCGTGCAGGCAAATCCCGACGTCGCCGTTGAACAGGCCGTGGCGGTAGCTGTTCTCGACGATCAGCAGCAGACGGCCATGGAACCAGGGCGATGCGGTGGCGATGCGGCGGTGACCGGCGCTCGTGTCGGCAAGCCGCTGTTCGATGCGTGCGTTGAGCGCGTGGGTGCCCTGCGGGCCGGCGCGCACGGCAGTGAGCAGGCGCAGGCGCGCAGCGGCGCGCAGCGCCTCGGCGGGGTCGTCGGCCTCACCCAACGCACGCCAGTGCGCGAGCAAGGCGTCGCCGCCAGCGATGAGCGGATCATCGAGACTGTCGTGGAAATGCACGCCGGCCAACGCGCCTTCGCGTAGCAGGTGCATGGTGGTGTCAGCGTCGCCAGTGCGCACGGCCTCGGCCAGGGGGGCCAGAGTAAAGTCCTGCGCCTGACGGTAGCCACGTCGCAAGTGCACACGATGTCCGACCAATCCGCCATGCTGCACGGCGACCGGATTGTGGCCAAGCAACGGCTGCAACGCGTGCGCGTCGGCGGGCTGCAAGGCATCGCCTGGGCCGGCGGCCTGCAGGATGGCGGCGAGGACGTCGCCGGCTTCCACCGAGGGCAACTGGTCGGCGTCGCCGAGCAGGATCAGTTGCGTACCATCGGCGACAGCCTCGACCAGCTTGCACATCAGCGGCAGATCGACCATCGAGGCTTCGTCCACCACAATCACCTCGAACGGCAGCGGGTTGTCCGCGTTATGCCGGAAACGCGGCGATTCGGGGATGACCCCGAGCAGGCGATGCAAGGTGCGAGCGCTGGCCGGCAACGCGTCAGCCAGGGCCGGATCGATGCCATCGGCGCACACGCGGGCCACGGCGTTGCGCAGGCTCTCGGCCATGCGCTCGGCGGCGCGGCCAGTGGGTGCGGCCAGGGCGATGCGGGGCACGGCCAAGCCCATGCTGTGTGACTGTGCGATGCGCAGCAGCAGCAGACGGGCGATGGTGGTGGTCTTGCCGGTCCCGGGGCCGCCGGTGACCAGCAGTAATGCGCGGCGCAGGGCGAGCGCGGCAGCCTGGGCCTGGCGGTCGGCAGAGGCGTCATTCCCGTTTGCTTGCGCGCTCGTTTCGGGAAACAACTGCGCGAACAGTGGTGCCAGTGCCGCCAAGTCGCCCGGTGGGGGCGATTGCGCGGCGAGGCGGCGCAAGCCCAGGGCCAGGCGTCGTTCGTATTCGCGATAGCGGCGCAGATACAGCAGGCCGCGTTCCAGCACCAGTGGGCAATCGGCGGCGGCGGCGTCCTCGGCCATAGGCTGGGCGACCCAGCGCGAGGCGGCCAATGCCCGCATCCAGTCCTCCGCCGTGGGCAGCGGTGGCGCAGTGCCGTCGTGATGGTCGAGCAACGCGCTGGCGTGGGCCGGATCCAATCCGGCATGACCGCTGGCCACCGCCAACGAAGCCAGCGCGGCAGCGGCCAGCACCGCTGGTGCGGTGGTCGGCTCCAGCCGCTGCAGGCTCTGCGCGAAGGCCAGGTCGAGGCTACGCAGTGCGCCGGCACGTTGCAGAGCGTCGAACAGGGTCATGGTTCGCTTTCCACGGCAGTGTTGCCGGCGAACAACGCGTCCACGCCTTCGACCAGCGCCGGCTCGAAGCGCCAGGCATGTACGCCTGGCGATGGATCGCGCGCGGCGTCCAGGCCACGACAGAACAGGTAGCGCACGCCGCCGAAATCGCGCGCATAGGCGTAGCCGCTGCCGAGGCGGAAACGCAGCCAGCGGTGCAGTGCCACGGTGTAGATCAGTGCTTGCAGGGTGTATTCGCTGTGCGCCATCGCCGTCGCCATCGCGTCGGGGTCGTAACTTGGCAGGCGGTTGGATTTGTAGTCGAGCACGTACCAGCTCCCAGCGTGGTGGTAGGTGAGGTCGATCAAGCCGGTCATCAGCCCTTCCAGCCGCTGCCGTGCGCCGAACGCCTGGCGCTCGCCAGCCACGCCGAAGCGATGCAGCAGCGTCAGCAGCGCATCGACCCGGGTCGGACGCATGGCGAAGTGGAATTCCATTTCGTTGCGTCGCTGGGTCTGTGGCAATGCGGCCAGGCAGATACCTTCGGGCAGCGGCACGGTGAGCGTATGGCCGACCAGGCTCGCGAGCACGGCGGTACCGTCGCCCCATTCGTCCTCGGCATAGCCACCGCGTTGCAGCGCTTGGAGGATGGCGCTTTCCTGCCCAACCGGGGCCGGCTGCCCTGGCCGCCAATCGCGCCAGGCAGCGAAATCGCAGCGTTCGAACACCTCGTGCATGGCGACGCCGAAGCGATTGCCGATGAAGCGTCGGTCGACGATCTCCACCTCCATGGTGGTGCTCACCGTGTCGGGGGTGATCGGTTCGTCGCGACCGCCGCTGCTGGCGATGGTGGCGCTGGCCATCGGGTCGCTGCCGGCGTCGGCATTGGCCAATTGGGTGAAGCTATAGACCCACCACTCCGTCAGTAGCTTGCGCGTGGGCGTGCGTGCCGGCGGCACGTGCAGTGCCTCGGCCGGTGGCAGGCGCGGCGGATGCGTCGGCGGCAGGCGGGTATCGCGCACGAGGATCTCGCTGCCGAGGCGCGATTGCAGCGCGTCCATGTCGCGGAGCATCGGTGCCAGCGCGGTTGCCTCGTGCCGGAAGAACGGGCCAGTGGCGATCCACAGTGCATGTTCGGCGCGGGTCAGGCCGACGTAAAGCAGGCGCGCGTCTTCGGCGCGCCGCGCATGTTCCCATGCGTGTTTGCTGGCTTCCCATTCCACTGCATCGAGGTGTAACGGCCAATGCAGGCAGCGCTTGCCATCACGATGCACGATGACCCGCTCGCCTGGTTTCTGCGTCATGGGCTTCTGGCCGATGCCCACGTAAGGCAGAAATACCAGCGGATATTCCAGTCCCTTGGATTTGTGCAGGGTGATGATTTGCACACGCCGCGCATCCGATTCCAGTCGCAGCAGTTGGGTGTCGTCATTGGCGTTGGACGTGGCGATGCGGCGCGCGAGCCAGTCGACCAAGCCGTGTGGACCGAGCGCATGAGTGTGCGCTTCTTGCAGCAGTTCGGCGAGCTGCAGATAGTTGGTCAGCCGACGCTCGCCGTCGATCAAAGCCAGCAAGCGCTGCCCGTGGACGGAGCCGAGATGCTCGATCAGCGCCAGCGGGCCACCGCGTTGCCAGCGTTCGCGCCAGTCCAACGCGTGCTGTTGCCAATGGCGATGCCGTTCGCCGTCGTGATCGAGCGCGGCAATCGCCGCCGCGTCCTCGCCGATCAGCACCGTGGCGAGTGCGGCGCGCAGGCGGCTATCGTCACCTGGATCGAGCAGGCTGTGCAGCAGTGTCATCAGCTCCAATGCTTCTTCGGTCGCAAACAGGCTCTGTTTTCCGGCCGCGACGGCGGGAATGCCGACCGCTGCGAGCGCGTGCTGGATGCGGGTGGCATCGCTGTGGTTGCGGACCAGCACGGCGATGTCGCCGGGCAGCACCGCACGGCCATCCACCAGCGCGGTGCCGGCACGACCGGCACCGAGCCAATCGCCAATCGCGGCAACACAGGCTGCGGTGCACAGCTCGCGCGCACGGCCTGCATTCCAAGGATTGGGTTTGCCTTTGTCGGACAAAGGCGGATCCGGTGCACGCCAGAGAGTGAGTGCCGGCGCGCAACGACCATCGCGTTGCAGGTCAGTGTCGGCACGTCGTCCACCGGACTGCACGGGGTGAAAGTCGATGCCATCGATCAAGAATGCCTGCGTGTAACCTGCTTGCTCGTAGAGCGCGTCGATTGCCGCCAGCAGCGCTGGGCGCGAGCGGAAGTTGTGATCCAGCGGCGGTGCCTGTTCGGCGCACGCGACCGCGGACAGATACGTGTGCACGTCGCCGCCACGAAAGCCATAGATGGCCTGTTTGGGATCGCCGATCAGAAACAACGCCGGTTCAAGGCCAATGGTTTGTGCAAGGTCGCTGACACCGAAGAGCGTGGAAAAGATCGCCCATTGACGTGCGTCGGTATCCTGAAATTCGTCCACCAACGCGATGGAATACTGCGCGCGCAGACTGCGCGCCAACCTTTCTGCATGCGGACCGCCGAGCGCCCGCGCGAGACCATCGATGAGATCGTCGTAGGTCTGCACGCGCCGCTGCTGCTTGATTGCCGCGATGCGTGCGATGGCGGCCTCGCGCAGGGTGTGCAGTAATCGGATGCGACGCTCGGTTTGCCATTGCCGCACCTGTGCGTCGGCCTGTTGCCATGCCTCGAACGCATCGAACAGTGGCGAACGCGGGACGCGATCACGCGCGTCTTCCCAACAGAACGTGCTCAAGCGCGCGGGTAGTAGTTTGTCGAGATGACTGCCTGGGGCATCCAGTGTCCAATGCGCGTCTGCCCTGCCCTGCCACAACTGCTCGAACGCCTTGTCGAAGCTCCGCCGTTTGACCAATTGACCGTTGAAAAATTTATCGTCGAACGCCGCGATGATCGCGGCGTAGGCGTCGTCGGCATGCGTGTGCATCGCGGCGATCAGCGCCTGTGCCGCCTGCGCGCGTGTTGCAGATGGATCTGCCGATATCTGTGCAGATGGCACTGGCAACAGCGTTGGGCTGTGGATCAGCGCGCGCAGATCGGCGGCGAGATCGTGTGGGCCGCCTTTCCACAGTGCTTCCAGATCCTCGGCGACGGTGGCATCGACGACGTGCGTGCGCCACAGGTCGGCGGCGACATCGCGCAGGAGTTCGCGCTCGTCGGTCAGTAACTGCGGCGCGGTAAAGGTCTGGCCGCTCTCCAGCGCATGCTCGCGCAACGCCCGCGCGCCGAAGCTGTCGATGGTGAAGATCGCCGCCAGGTCGATGTCCTCGGCTGCCTGCTGCAGGCGCCGGCGAAGCGCGGCAGGCGTTTCCTGGGCGGCGGCGAGGTGCGCCTGGAGCAATTGCCGGGTGAGGCGCACGTCGGGCGATTCTGCTGACGCTGGCATCTCCAAAGCCGCCGCGTCGGTCTCCGGCACCAATGTGGCGGCGAGGGTGAGGCGCTCGCGGATGCGCCGGCGCAGCTCCTGCGTGGCGGCTTCGGTGAAGGTGACGGCGAGGATCTGGCTCAGGCGCAGGCCGCGTTCGACCACCAATCGGGTGAACAGCGTCGCCAGGGTGAAGGTCTTGCCGGTGCCGGCGCTCGCCTCGATCAGGCGCACGCCGTGCAGTGGCAGATGCAGATAAGGATCGCGATCGGATGCGGTGCTCATTCGGCATCTTCCTGCGCGCCGTGCCAGCGCTGCCAGCTTTCGATCAGACGCTCGGGGTCGAGTCCCGGGCCGGGATCGCCGCGTTCGAGCAGAGCGAAGACGTGCTGGCTGGTGCTGGCGAAGGCAGCGAAGCGGTGGGGGTCGGCGAACGGATCGCGGCCACGACCGACCAGACGCAGTTGCGGGCTGTCCGCTTCTCTCCAGTTGAAGCCGGTTTGCCATTGCGCGGCGGCGTTCTTGATCGCTTTATCCAGATCGCCGCCGCGTGCGGCCTGGTAATACGCCCAACTGCTGTAAGGCGCGAACGCCAACGGTGTCTGCTGGCCTTGGCGATACAGTCGCAGCAAGTCGGCCAGCGCTTGTTGCGCCTGCGCTGGTGGCAGCGGTTCGGGATCCAGCGGATGTGGGCCGAGGCCGTCCTCGTGCTCGAAGAAGCGCACGAATGGCGTGTGTTCGCCAGCGGCACGCAGTAGCAGCCACTCCAGGCCATGGCGGATCGCACTGCGCCCGCTCAATGCGCCGATCTTGACCCGCCCGACTCCCGACGGGTACCAATCCGAGAGACGGCCATGCAGTTCGGTGCCGTCGATGTGGACGTGCAGGCGCTGTGCTGGCAGTGGCGGTGTCGCGCCGCACCAGTGTGAAAACGCGTCCGCATAGGGGCGCAACTGGCGCAGGCAATGATCGAGCTGACGCCGCCCCAGTGGGCCGGAGGGCAACAACGCGCGAGCACGCAGGCGTTCGTACAAGCCGTCTGTTGCTTCGCGCAGTACCGCCTCGAACACCTGTTGCTGCAAAACATACTTGTCCAGCCCGCGGTTGGGCGCCATCAGCGGTTCCAGGTCGCCGTCGGCCTGCGCTGGATCGGGCAGGCGCAGGCCCAGGCGTTGGCGCAGGAACTGCTCGGCGGGATCGATCAGCAAACGCCGCAGTTCGTCGATGGACAGCGCTGTCGGCGGTGCGTCATCGGCCACGACGGGCAGTGTCGCGGGGATCCACGACGGCAGCGGCTGGCGTCGCCCGATCAGGCTATCCACCGCTGGTCGCCATTGTTGCAGGTAGCTGAAACGGCGCGGGTCGGCCGCCTCCGCACCGATGGCGCCGAAGGCCGCCGCGGCGAATGGTTGTAATGGATGCCGCACCACCAGCGCCGTGGCCGCCGCCGGCTCGGCGTGGTAGTGCGCGGCGCAGGCCAGCAATTCGCTGACCAGTGGCGAAGGTTCACGGACGCTGCCATCGCGCGCATCGGCGCCGAGATAGCTCAGATAGAACACGTCCTGCGCCGAGGCGAACAGTTGCAGGAACAGGAAGCGGTCGTCTTCGCGGGTGGAGCGGTCGCCGTGGCGGCGGCGCGCGGTCCCCAGTTCGGCAGTGAGCCGGTTGAGTCCGGCGGCTGGATCGCGGCGCGGGAAATCGCCATCGTTCATGCCGAGCAGGCAGATCGCGCGGAACGGCAGCAATCGCATCGGCACCATGCGGCCGATGCTGATACCGCCGGTAAGCAACGGTGCGCGGGTGTCCGATTCGCCCAGGACGGCGGCGAAATGCGCGCGCACGACCTCGGCGGGTACTGCATCGGCGTACTCGGCGCGGGCGGCGTCGCGCGCGAACTGATCGATCAGCGTGCGCAGTCGTTCCAGCGCGCGCTGTGCGCGTGGCGCCGATGGCGTCTGCGGCAATAAGGCGTCGAGCAGGGCAAGCAGGCATTCGCGCCACTGCGTCGGTGGCATCGGTTCGGCCAGCGCGGCGCGGTGGCGGTCGAGGACGCGTAGCAGCCGCAGCAGCGTATCCAGGGCGGTCAGCGCGCTGCCTTCCAGTTGCGGCCATGGGGCGACGCCATCGATGTCGTCCTCGGCGCCGCTGGCGTGGCCGAGCAGCAGCCGATCCAGGGCGAAGCGCCAGGTGTAGGCATCGTCGGCCGGTGCCTGGTGCTGGTGTCGGTGCGCTGGGTCCAGGCCCCAACGCGCGCCGGCCGCGTGCAGCCAGTCGCGCAGGCGGTCCAGTCCGGCGGCGTCCAGCCCCGCGGCTTCGGCAATCGGTGCGCTGGCGATCAGGTCGAGGATTTCGTGCAGGCCGAAGCGCGCGATCGGCAGGTCGAGCAAGGCCAGGAACACCTCGGCCAGCGGCTCGCTGGCCAGTGGGCTGGCGTCGGCCAGGGTGTAGGGCAAGCTGTCACCGCCGCCGTGGCCGCCGAACACCGCATCCAGGTACGGTACGTAGGGGTCGATGTCCGGGGAAAGCACCGCGATTTCGCGCGGTTGCAGCGGGGGATCGAAACGCGCATCGTCCAGCAAGGCGCGCAACTGGTCGTGCAGCACCTGCAGTTCGCGCAGACGGGTATGGCAGGCGTGCACCTGTAGGCTGGGATCGTGCTGGTTCACTGTCGGCAACGCCGCCGGTGGTGTCGGTGCGCGGCGCTGGAACAGGTCGCTCTGCATCCGCCGCAGCAGGCTGTCGCCGAGGCCACCGTCGACAAGTGGACGCTGGCCCGATTCGAGCGGATCGGCGTAGACCGCGATCTCGGCGAGCGGATGCACCACGTCGTAGTCGCCGATCAGGGCCATGAAGTCGCGCCCGGCCGCGCCCCAGGCTTGCAGGAGCAGATTTTCCTGTACCTGCTCGGCGAACAGGTCCACCGCCACGCCAGTGCGGCGGCTCTGCCAGAGGGTGTGCAGGTCGCCCCAGTAACCCTGCGTTGGCGTCGGCAGGTAGAAGTGCAGCGTGCCGACTCTGGCCTGAGTGGCCAGCACGCGCAGCACGTCGGGGGAGATATTGAGCACGGCGAAGGCGAACAGGCGCGGTGGCAACCCCTGCGGCAGCGGACCGTCGGGCCGTGCGTAGCGGTCCAGGTACTGGCCGATGCGCCGGGCGCGGTAGGCGCGGCCGCTGGCGATGCGGCGCCACAGTCGCGCCTGTACGTCGTCCGGATCGGCACCGGCTTCCCAACGCAGCAGCCAGTCGCGGCGCCAGGCTTGGTATTTTTCGAACACGTTGCCCAGCTCGCTGGCCAAGGTCCAGGGTTTGAGTGGATCGCCGTCGGCCAGGTAAGCGGCCAGCGGTGCCAGCGCCGGGTCGGCGCCCAGCTCGCTGCGAAGCGCTGCATACAGATGCCAGTGCAAGCTGGCCATGTCCAGGTCGTCGTCTGCGGCGCCAAGATTGCGCTCCAGCGCGTGCGCGACGAACTCGCCGGGGGTCAGGAACTGCAGATTCGCCGCGACTCCATGCGTGGCGGCCAGCGTGGATTGCAGCCAACGCCGCATTGCCACTTGCGGGATCAACACCACTTCCGGAGCCAGCAGCGGTTGCTCCGGCAGTGGCCGACGCAACTCTTCGGCGAGCAGAGCGGCCAGGGTATCCAGCGCGTTGGAGGGATACAGCCGGAAATCGGGTGGGGGCGTAACAGGCATGTTCCCGCTATTGTGCCGGATGCGTTGCGGTAACGCCGGTGGGCTGCCCACACCGATGATGGCGTACACCTACGGCGCAAGTCATCAGTGGCACGCCAGGCCGTGGGTTGGGTGATGGTGTAATGAGTCGCCCCTGAGAACCACACAGCCCTTTACAGAGCAGGGTTTGTAAGCACCATCAGGCGTGCGGTGTTTGCCAATTCCCGCTAATGTGAACAGCGGTTTCTTGCAATTTCAATGCTGATGGCTTCGATGATAGAAAATCCTGGGCGATTCAATGGCAATGTCAGCACCCCGTTGCGAATGATCAAACCTCGACTCCGTCTATGCACCGCTAAGGAAGGTCTGAACAACTCTCCCTGATCCTGCGGCAATCGCACCGAGGCAACGGGACGATCACGATGCAACTTTCCTTCGGCGACGCGGAGTACAACGGCAAGCGCAAGCGGACGCGGCGCGAGATGTTCCTGGCGGTGATGGATCAGGTGGTGCCGTGGAAGGGTCTGATGGCGCTGATCGAGCCGCATTCTCCGAAGTCGGGGCATGCCGTATCGGCTGGAAACGATGCTGCGCGCGCATCCACTTTTTCTTGAAGGACGGCGAGCGCGATCCGGACATGCGCCAGACCAAGAAGGGCAACCAGTACTTCTTCGGGATGAAGGCGCACATTGGGGTGGACGATGAGTCGGGCCTGGTCCACCACGTGGAATGCACGGCGGCCAACGCCTCTAGGCGCAAGCCCCTACTATGTAGCGCCGCTGCACTCGCACCACCCCGACGATACGCATCATGATGCTGTACAGTCGCGTCCCAGGATTCGCCTCCAACTTAATGACTTCCTAGAGCGTGACACGGTCACGTTAACAGGTCTCAATGAACAACTCTGCCGATCTGCTGAAGGAACTGCGCATCGACCGCAAGGCCCCGTCCCGCGAATCGCCCTCGGGGCGCGGAGGGGGGATCGCCATCGCCACGCTCGTCGTCGTTATCGTGCTGCTGCTCGGCTTAGCCGCGTGGTGGTGGCTGGGCCGGGCGCGGCCGCTGCAGGTGCGCACCGCACCGGTGGTGGCGATCAGCGCCGGCAACGCGTCGTCGTCGGTCCTCGATGCCAGCGGCTACGTGGTGGCGCGACGCATGGCCACGGTGTCGGCGCAGGTCACCGGCAAGGTGCTGCAGGTGATGATCGAGGAAGGCATGCGCGTGGAGGCCGGTCAGGTGATGGCCACGCTCGATCCGATCGAGACCAATGCGCAGCGCGAGGTCGGTGCCGCGCAACTCGCGGCGGCGCGCAGCCAGGTGCAGAACGTGCAGGCGCAGCTGGTCGTGGCCGAGGCCGATGCGACGCGGCTGCAGTCGCTGGTCGGCGAGCAACTGGTATCGCGTTCGCAGTACGACCAGTCGGTGTCGCAGCGCGATGCGCTGCGCGCGCAGCTGCAGGTGGCCCAGCGCAATGTCGCGGTCGCCACGCACGAGTTGTCGCTGTCAGACATCCACGTCGACTTCACCGTGGTGCGCGCGCCGTTCGCCGGCGTGGTCACCGCCAAGGCCGCGCAGCCGGGCGAGATCGTCTCGCCGCTGGCCACCGGCGGTTTCACCCGCACCGGCATCGGCACGATTGTCGACATGGATTCGCTGGAAGTGGAAGTGGAGGTCGGCGAGGCCTACATCGGCCGCGTGCAGCCGAAGATGCCGGCCGAAGTGATCCTCGACGCCTATCCAGACTGGCGCATCCCGGCCGAGGTGATCGCGATCATCCCGGCTGCCGACCGCGGCAAGGCCACGGTCAAGGTACGCGTGGCGCTTAAGGTCAAGGACGCACGCATCGTGCCGGACATGGGCGTGCGGGTGAGCTTCTTGGAAAAGGCCAAGGCGCAGCAGCAGAACACGCCGAAGGGCGTGCGGGTACCGGCTGCGTCACTGCTGCAGCGTGACGGCACCAGCCGCGTCTTCGTCCTCGGCAACGACAACCACGTCGCGCTGCGCGAGGTGAAGACCGGCATCGACATGGGCAGCGACAAGCAGGTGGTATCAGGCGTATCCGTAGGCGACACGGTGGTCGTCGAGCCACCGCAGGCGTTGAAGGATGGCGATGCGGTGACGTTGTCCAGCGACGCACAGGAGTGAGTGCGCCGCGCGCGCAAGTGTGGTCTTCGTTTGAATGTTGCGTGGATTGGTTCTAGGTCGTGAGCGGCGTTGCTGTTGTTGCTGTCGAGCGCCCTACCGAGTCCCCGTCTGCGGCGCCGGCCGGGGAATGCCGCTTCGTACCGGAACCGGGGAAATCCAAAGTGACAGCAACAACCACACCCGCTGCACTTGAACCTGCAAAGACAGTGGAGTCGCCGACGTTGATAGCCGCACGCGTGGCGACATGCATGACCATGACATGGAGACATATCGATACCGATCGCATCGCAATACCAGCCCACCCATCATTGATCTCGTTCACCCCGCATCGAAAGGCAGAGGATCCCACGCAATGACCGCCCTCGTTACCCTCCGCAACGTCACCAAGACCTACCAGCGCGGCCCCGAGAAGGTGCAGGTGCTGCATGGCATCGATCTGGAGATCGAGCGCGGCGACTTCGTCGCGCTGATGGGCCCGTCCGGTTCGGGCAAGACCACACTGCTGAATCTGATCGGTGGACTCGACACGCCGTCAGGCGGCGAGATCGAGATCGAAGGCGAGCGTATCGACCGCATGAGCGGCGGTCAGCTGGCCACCTGGCGCAGCCATCACGTCGGCTTCGTGTTCCAGTTCTACAACCTGATGCCGATGCTCAACGCGCAGAAGAACGTCGAGCTCCCACTGCTGCTGACCAACCTCGGTGCAGCACAGCGCAGGCGCCATGCCGAAATCGCGTTGACGCTGGTCGGCCTCGATGAGCGCCGCAGCCACAAGCCCAGCGAATTGTCCGGCGGCCAGCAGCAGCGCGTGGCGATCGCACGGGCCATCGTCTCCGACCCCACCTTCCTGATCTGCGACGAGCCCACCGGCGACCTCGACCGCCACAACGCCGAGGAGATCCTCAAGCTGCTGCAGCAGCTCAACCGCGAGCACGGCAAGACCATCATCATGGTCACCCACGATCCCAAGGCCGCCGAGTACGCCTCGCATACCGTGCATCTGGACAAGGGCGAGCTGGCCGACGCGCTGGTCGCTGACTGACCGGAGACGACGATGAAATACTTCTCGCTCGTATGGGCGCAGCTGTTCCGCAGCAAGACGCGGACGCTGCTGACCCTGCTGTCGGTGGTCGCTGCATTCCTGTTGTTCGGCATGCTCGATTCGGTGCGTGTGGCGTTCAATTCCGGCGGCAGCATCGAAGGCGTCAACCGCCTGGTGGTGACCTCGCGCCTGTCGATCACCCAGTCGCTGCCGATCCGCCTGGGCACGCAGATCCGCGAGGTGGCCGGGGTACGCGATGTGACCTCGGCGATGTGGTTCGGTGGCATCTATAAGGATCCGAAGAACTTCTTCGCCAACTCCTCGGTGGCTCCGAACTACTTCGACGTCTACCGTGAACTGCAGATTCCTCCGGAACAGCTGAAGGCGTTCCATGCCACGCGCACCGGCGCGATCGTCGGCGAATCGCTGGCCAAAGAGTTCGGCTGGAAGCTCGGCGACACCATCCCACTGCAGGCGACGCTCTTCCCCCGCGGCGGCAGCAACGACTGGCCGCTGCAACTGGTTGGCATCTTCCGCTCCAAGGACCGCACGCTGGCCGCCAACGAGGAACGCCAGCTGATGATGAATTGGAAGTACTTCGACGAATCCAACGACTACATCAAGAACAAGGTCAGCTGGTACACGGTGACGCTGGACAACCCCGACCATGCCTCGCGCGTGGCGCAGGCGATCGATGCGATCTCGGCCAACTCCGATCATGAGACCAAGAGCCAGACCGAGTCGGCATTTCAACAGGCCTTCGTCAAGCAGTTCGCCGACATCGGCATGATCGTCACCTCGATCATGGGCGCGGTGTTCTTCACACTGCTGCTGCTGACCGGCAACACCATGGCCCAGGCGGTACGCGAGCGCATCCCGGAACTGGCGACGCTGAAGACGCTCGGCTTCAAGGACGGCACGATGTTGACCCTGGTGATGGTCGAATCGGTGTTGCTGATCGGGCTCGGTGGTGCGATCGGACTGGGTCTTGCGGCGCTGATCCTGCCGGGGCTGGCGTCCAAGGCGAGGGGCATGCTGCCTCCGAACGTGCCACTGCAAACCTGGCTGGTCGGTGCCGGGCTGATCGTGGTGATCGGCGTGGTGGTCGGCGTGCTGCCGGCGTTGCGCGCGAAGCGTCTGAAGATCGTCGATGCCCTGGCTGGGCGCTGATAGGAGATAGGAGATCGGCATGAAGAAGCATTGGTTGGGCAACGCGCTGTCGATCCTGCTGCTGGCGGTGGGCCTGGGCGTGTGGATCGCGCTGCCATGGATCGGCGTGCTGGCGGCGGCTGGGGCGCTGACGCTGTGGCTGCTGCTGACCCGCAGCGGTCGGCTATCGCTGGCTGCCGCGCGCATCGGCATCGCCAGTCTCCCGCAGCGCTGGGGCGCGAGTTCGGTGATCGTGGTTGGCATCGCCGGCGTGGTCGGCGTGCTGGTGGCGATGTTGGCGATGGGACGCGGTTTTGAGGCCACGCTCAACAGCACCGGCGACGACACCACGGCGATTGTGCTGCGCGGCGGTTCGCAGGCGGAGACCAACTCGGTGATCACCCGCGACCTAGTGCCGCTGATCGGCGCGCTGCCCGGCATCGCCAAGGACGTGCAGGGTCGCGCGATGATCTCGCCGGAGCTGTCGCAGGTGGTCAACCTGGTCGCCAAGTCCGACGGCACCGACGTGAACGCGCAGTTCCGCGGCGTCGGCGAGCAGGGCTGGGCGGTGCACGACAAGGTTAAGATCATCGATGGCCGGCGCTTCGGCACCGGCCTGCGCGAGATCGTGGTCGGCAAGGGCGCGCAGAACCAGTTCCGCGGGCTGGATGTCGGCAGGACGCTGAGCCTGGGCAACCAGACCTGGACCGTGGTCGGCGTGTTCGCCTCCGGTGATGCACACGATTCGGAGCTGTGGACCGATGCGCAGACCCTGGCCAGCACCTACCAGCGCAGCGCCTGGCAGTCGATCAGCGCGCGCACCGAGGGCAAGGCCGGCTTCGACCGGTTCAAGGCCGCGATGGCCGCCGACCCACGGCTCAAGCTCGACGTCGATACCACGCGCAGCTACTACGGCAAGCAGGGCGGCGGGCTGAGCAAGCTGATCGGTATCCTCGGCACGGTGATCGGCGCGATCATGGCGGTCGGTGCGGTGTTCGGCGCACTCAACACCATGTACGCGGCGGTGGCCACGCGTGCACGCGAGATTGCCACGATGCGCGCGCTTGGCTTCCGCAGTGCGCCGGTGGTGATGGCCGTGATGCTGGAGACAATGCTGCTGGCGCTGCTCGGCGGCGTGCTGGGTGGCGCGATCGCCTGGGCGGTGTTCAACGGCTACAGCGTGTCCACACTGGGCAGCAACTTCAGCCAGGTGGTGTTCCAGTTCAAGGTCTCGCCGGAGCTGCTGTGGAGCGGGCTGAAGTGGGCGCTGGGAATCGGCCTGGTCGGCGGTCTGTTTCCCGCCCTGCGCGCGGCACGGCTGCCGGTCACCACCGCGCTGCGCGAGGTATGAGGTAGCCCTCATCCGCCATTCGGACCCTCATTGCGCTGCGGATAGTCCTTGAGTGCCTCTACGATTCAACTCGTCCTGGTCTGATTCTCGTGGACGCGAGGATAGGAGATTCCACTTCCAATGGCGTCCAGCCCGGCAGCCTCGGCGATCAGTGCGCTTGGGATCATGTAGAGGATTTCGTGCAGGCCGAAGCGCGCGACCGGCATTGTGCCGGATACGTTGCGGCAACGCCGGGGGCGACTGGACACGTGGCGGCATCGCGACCGCAACCAAGCCAATCCCTGCTGGCGCATGTACAGGCCCACTGCGCCGGGCAAACACCGAAGTGAGCGATGCGACAATACTGCACGAGCTAGTCCGGTTAAGTTCAGCCGGCCGGATCAATCCTACGTTGTATTTTCGTTAAAGGTCGCGATGGCGTCTTCCGAACCCAATCTGGTGCAGTTGTCGGGCGTGCGGATCGACCGTGGTGGTCGGGCGATCCTGCGCGATGTGTCGCTGACGGTGCCGCAGGGCAGCATCACCGCCGTGCTCGGCCCCTCCGGCAGTGGCAAGTCGACCCTGCTGGCGGCGCTCACCGGTGAGTTGGTGCCGGCGGCGGGCACGCTCCGGGTCTTCGGCCAACCACTGCCGCGCGGTAGTCGCGCGCTGCGCGAAACGCGCAAAAGCATCGGTGTGCTGTTGCAGGGCAATGGCCTGCTGACCGACCTGACCGTGGCCGAGAACGTGGCGCTGCCGCTGCGTGCCCACACCCGCCTGCCTGAGCCGGTTCTGCAGCGCCTGGTGGCGTTGAAGCTGCATGCGGTGGGCCTGCTCGCCGCCGCCGAGGCGTGGCCGCGCGAGTTGTCCGGCGGCATGGCGCGGCGCGTGGCGCTGGCGCGGGCGCTGGCACTGGACCCGCCGTTGATGATCTACGACGAACCGCTGACCGGGCTGGACCCGATTGCTTCGGGTGTCATCATGAGCCTGATCCAGCGGCTCAATGCCACGCTCGGCTTGACCAGCATCATTGTCAGCCATCACGTCCACGAGACTTTGCCGATCTGCGACCAGGCGGTGGCCATCGCCAATGGCGGCGTGGTCTTCGCCGGTACGCCGCAGGCGTTGCAGGCCAGCGCCGATCCGTTGCTGCAACAGTTCTTGCACGGTCGCCCGGATGGTCCGATCCCGTTCGATGCGCCGCAGCGTGCGCGGAGTGCCGCCTGATGGCCATGCTCGCCTCGATCCGCGCCCTGGGCCGCGCCGGGCTGTTCTTCTTGACCGTGCTGCGCGGCTCGTTGCCGACCCGCGATCTGCTGGCCGAGTTGGTCCGCGAAATCTACAAGATCGGGGCGCGTTCGCTGCCGATCATCGCCGTCGGCGGTGCCTTCGTCGGCCTGGTGCTGACCCTGCAGGGGTACCGCACCCTGACCACCTATGGTGCCTCCGATGCCTTGTCCACCCTGCTCGGCCTGTCGCTCTACCGCGAACTGGCGCCGGTGCTCACCGCCCTGCTGTTCATTGGCCGTGCCGGCAGCTCGATTGCCGCCGAACTGGGCCTGATGCGTGCCACCGACCAGATCAAGGCGCTGGAGCTGATGGCGATCGACCCGGTGGCCAAGGCGGTGGCGCCACGCTTCTGGGCGGCGGTGCTGACGGTACCGCTGCTGACCGGCATCTTCTGCTCGCTGGCGATCAGCGCCAGCTACTTCGAGGCGATTGGGGCGCTCGGGCTGGATCGCGGTACCTTTTGGTCGGCGCTGTCCAGTAGTGTGGATTTCTGGGCCGACTTCGGCGTGGCGATGCTCAAGTCGGCGGTGTTCGGCGGTACGGCGGCGCTGGTGGCGGCCTACGTGGGCTTCCATGCCGAGCCGACCATCGAGGGCACCTCGGTGGCGACCACCCGTGCGGTGGTCAACGCCTCGTTGCTGGTGCTGATGTTCAATTTCGTCATGTCGGCGTTGCTGTTCCGTTAGGCGGCGCCAGCGCGGGGCTGGCTGGTGGCTGGTCCTGTTGTGGCATGAGTTCACCGGTCGCGGCACTGTCGCTGCGGCCAGATCGAATCAATGAGGTAGGTACGTTATGGCTCTGCGTGGTCCCCGTCTCGAGTTCGCCGTCGGCGCCTTCCTGCTGCTGGGCTTGGCCTCGCTGCTGGTGTTGGCGATCGCCTCCACCAACCGGCAATGGGGGTTCGGCGGTGACCGCTATGCGCTGATCGCCCGCTTCTCCCAGATCGGCCAACTGCGTGCACAGGCGCCGGTGAAGATCGGTGGTGTCATCATCGGTCAGGTCGCCAAGATCGATCTGGACCCGACCAAGTTCGACTCGGTGGTGACGCTGTCCATCGACGACAAGTACAAGGATCTGCCCGCCGATACCTCCGCCGCGATCCTCACCAGCGGCCTGCTGGGCGAGAGCTACGTCGGCTTGCAACCCGGTGGCGACCCGGACACGCTCAAGCCCGGACAGGAAATCGCTTTCACCCAACCGGCGGTGGACTTGATCCAACTCGTGGGTAAATACATGTTCGGCGGCGGTAGTGGCGGTGACAAGACCGCAACGCCCGCTGCCGCATCCTCCGCTGCCGGCACTACCCCGCCCTCTAAGGAACACCAGCAATGACGATCAAACTGCTTTCCGTCGCTCTCGCCGCTGCGTTTGCAATGACCGCGCCCAGCGCCGTATTGGCCCAGACAGCCGCTGCCACCGCTCCGAGCGCCTCGGCCGCCAGCAAGGTCGTGATCGAGAACAGCACCCGCATCTTG
The DNA here is from genome assembly GCF_000963215.1 of Xanthomonas sp. MUS 060. NCBI lineage: Bacteria > Pseudomonadati > Pseudomonadota > Gammaproteobacteria > Lysobacterales > Lysobacteraceae > Xanthomonas > Xanthomonas sp. MUS 060. Next base: position 7,479 of record NZ_JZIM01000009.1, on the reverse strand, counting down.
ACCACGCTGGAACAGCGCCGTGCCGAGTTCAAGAGCAATAGCGGCGCGTTGCGCCAGTTCATCGACAGCGAATTGAACAAGTCCTTCGACCGCGATTATGCCGCGCGTCTGGTGCTGGGCGTGCATGGCCGCGGCGCCTCCGATGCCGACGTCAAGCTGTTCGCCGATGCGATGGCCGACAACCTGATGCAGCGCTACGGCAGCGCGCTGCTGAACTTCGAAGGCAAGCCGCAGGTGCAGGTCAAGTCCGAAGCGCCGTTGCCGGGCGGCCGTGGTGTCAAAGTCTCCACCGAACTGGTGCGCGGCAGCGGCGATCCGGTGCCGGTGGACTACCTGATGCGCAATACGGGCGGTACTTGGAAGATCTTCGACGTGATGGTGGAAGGCGTGTCCTACGTGCAGACCTTCCGCAACCAATTCGATACTCCGCTGCGTAACAAGTCCATTGCCGAAGTCGCGGCTGAACTGCGCAACGGCACGCTGCAGGCAGCACCGGCGAGCAACAGTGGCAAGTGAGCCGCAACTAGGTCGCGACGGTGACACGCTCGCGTTGAGCGGCGTGCTCGACCGCGCCGCGGCCACCGCGCTGTGGCCAGCGGCGTTGCGCCAGCTCTCTGGCGCGCGCGCGCTGGATCTGCGCGCCGTGTCGCGGGTGGATAGCGCCGGCCTGGCGTTGCTGGCCGAACTCGCCGCGCGCATGCGCACCCAAACTCAGGCCGAGGTCGCCATCCACGGCGACCCTGCCGGCCTGACCGAACTAAGCGCGGCCTACCGGCTGGCTTCGACCCTGGATTTCCATTCACCACCGGCGGCAAGCTGACACATGAACGTGCTGCGTATCCTCACTTCTTTGATACTGACCCTGGTCGTCGCGCTGAGTGCCTGCGCCAGCACTCCCAAGCTCCCGGCCACGCCCCCGGTCGCCGCATCGCCGGACCCATCCACGCCGCCCACGGCCACGGATAGCAGCACCACGGCGTCCACCATGCCAGCGGCCACGGACAGCGCGCCAGCAAGCAGCCCCCAGGCCGTTGCCAGCGGCGCTGCTTCGACGGGCACGCAGAGAGGTGCGCCCACCTCGGCCGAGGATGACTACGCTGCGTTGTATGCCAGCGACCCCAGCAACCAGGTGGCCGACGCGACCCTGTCCGACGGCACATCCGTGCAGAGCTACGATCCCTGGGAAAAGTTCAACCGCAAGGTGCATGCGTTCAACAACGTGGTGGACCACGCGGTGGCGCGGCCGCTGGCGCGGACATACGTGAATGTGGTGCCACAGCCGGCGCGCCTGGGTGTGACCAACTTCTTCAATAACCTCGGCTCGCCGCTGACCATGGTCAACCAGGTGTTACAGGGTCATCCGCTACAAGCCGGGCAGACCTTGAGCCGGTTCGTCATCAACAGCACGCTGGGCATCGGCGGCGTCCTCGATCCAGCCACCGACGCCAAGTTGCCGCGTCGCACCGAGGATTTCGGCAAGACGTTTGGCGTCTGGGGCTGGCGCCGTTCGCGTTACGTGGAATTGCCGTTTTTCGGTCCACGCACCGTGCGCGACGTCTTTGGCCTGGCTGCCGACACGTCGCTGTCGCCATTGCAGCAGATCGAAGATGACCGCGTGCGGATCGGGCTGCAGGGTCTGCAACTCGTGGACATCCGCGCGCAATTGCTGCCTCTGGACAGCATGCGCGATCAGGCCCCGGACGAGTACCAGCTCACCCGCGACGCCTGGCTGCAGCGCCGCAACTATCAGATCGAAAACAACTTGCGTCGCGCTCACCAGCGCGAGGACAAGGATCTGCCCGACTACCTACGCGAGGAGGACAAGAATCCGACGGTGCCGGCGGACGCGATGCCGATGTTGCAATGGCATGGTGGTACCCGCTGACGTCAGCGCAAGTGCAGCAGCATAAAACCCCCTGGTTAAGCCAGGGGTTTTTTTATGGATGCAATAGAGCGGTTTTCCCGCCGATGGGATGCTTGCCGAATTGCTCGGGATGCGATCCGTGGGCGTTGTGTTCAATCTCGCCGCGCAGCGGTTGCAAGCGTTGTCGATGCCGCCGTGCTCGCCTTCCGAGGACCCGACGTGCTCGTCTCCCCTGCCCTGGCTTGAGGCAGCACGCGTCGCCGCGTTTATCCCAGTGCGGCGTCGATCGCTGCACGCAGGCGTGGAGCGTCGGCGCTTACATCGGGAGCGAAACGGCCGCAGACCCGACCATCGCGGCCGACCAGGAATTTTTCGAAATTCCATAGCACGCCTGGCGCTGGATTCGGTTCGATCCCGTAGCCTGCGAGTTTCTCGCGCATCGGACCTTCGCCCTCGGCTTGTGGTTGCGCCTGGATCAACGCGCGATACAGCGGATGTGTCGCCTCGCCGGTGACGGCGATCTTGGCGAACATCGGAAAGGTGACATCGTAGGTGAGCTGACAGAACTGCTGGATCTGCGCTTCATCGCCCGGTTCCTGGCCTTTGAAGTCGTTGGCCGGGAAGCCGAGGACTTCCAGCCCAGCGGCGCGCTTGTCGCGGTACAGGGCTTCCAGTCCGGCGTACTGCGGGGTCAGCCCGCACTTGGAGGCGACGTTGACGATCAACAACACGTTGCCGCGATAGTCGGCGAGCGTGGCGGGTTGGCCGTCGATGCGGGTCAGCGGGATGTCGTAGAGCGAGAGGGACATGGGGACGCCTCGGGCGATAGGGAGTGCCAGCATAGTCGCTGCCAACGGCGGGTGTGTCACCGATCTATTGGCAACCCTTGCAGCGATCCGGGCAAACTGCGGCGACGGCGTAGAGTGGCTAACAAAACCTCGCCAATGGCTATCGAATCGAGTGGGCGCGAACAACGCGCAGGGACCGCAGTAGAGCGGGGACATGAAGATTCCGAGCACTGCTCGGGCCCATCCGGCGGCGCTGCCGTCGTTTTGTTGGCTACGCTTACTCCGGCGCGTCGGCTGCGGTTTCCTCCGCATCGGCCTCGTCCAGCGGTAGGGACAGTTCCAGCAGTTGCGTGGCCTGCGCGTCGGTCAGCGTCTCCACCCCGCGCAGGCGACGCTCGATGGTGCGGGTCTTACGGCTGGCCTCGCCCAGGCTCTTGCCGACGGTGTTGATCTGCTTCTCGGCTTTTTCCAGGATGCCGGCGAACTTGCCGAACTCGCTTTTGACCGCCGCCAGCACGCCCCAGACTTCGCTGGAGCGCTTCTCGATGGCCAAGGTACGAAAGCCCATCTGCAGACTGTTGAGCAGCGCGGTGAAGGTGGTCGGACCGGCGATGACGATGCGGTGCTCGCGCTGTAACGCATCGGCCAGCCCGGGCCGACGCAGGGTTTCCGCATACAGTCCTTCGGTTGGTAGGAACATCACCGCGAAATCGGTGGTGTGCGGCGGTGCGATGTATTTATCGCCGATCGATTTGGCTTGCACCCGGATCGCGCGTTCCAGTTGCGCGCCCATCAGTTGCGCCTGTTCCGCATCGCCGCGTTCTTGTGCATCGAGCAGCCGCTCATAGTCCTCGCGCGGAAACTTGGCGTCGATCGGCAACCACACCGGGGTATCCTCGTGGCCGCGACCGGGCAGGCGCACGGCGAAGTCGACCGCTTCGTTGCGCTCGGGCCGGATCCGCACGTTGCGCGCGTACTGCTCCTGGGTCAGGGTCTGCTCGAGGATGTTGTCCAGTTGTACCTCGCCCCAGCCGCCACGGTCTTTGACGTTGCTCAGCACGCGCTTGAGGTCGCCGACGCCAGTGGCCAATTGCTGCATCTCGCCGAGCCCGCGCTGCACCTGCTCCAGCCGCTCGGAAACCAGCTTGAACGAGGCATCCAGGCGGGTATTGAGGGTGGTTTGCAGTTTCTCGTCGACGGTGCCGCGCATCTGTTCCAGCTTGAGGGCGTTGTCGGCTTGCAGTTCCTTCAGCCGTTCCTCCAGGGTGCCGCGCATCTCGCCTAAGCGTTGCTCGTTGCGCTGGACCAGCTCCGCCATGCGCAAGCCCAGCACATCGGCAAAACGCTGCTGTGCATCCGCGCCCTCCTGGCGGCCCTTGCGGGCGTCTTCGATCAAGGTTTCGCGTAGCGCGGTCAGCTGCGTGTCGATGCGGGCGATCAGCTCAGCCTGCTGCTGGCCGAACTGTTGCATGCGCGCATCCTGCTGTTGGCCGAACCCATCGAGTTGGTGGCGCATCTCCAGCAAACGTTGGTTGAGCGATTCGGCCAGGCGCTGTTGCGCTTGGCTCGTCTCGACACGGCCACGCCGCGCGTCCTCGCTCAGGGTTTCGCGCAGCAGGTCCAGACGCTGGTCGGTACGGGTGGAAAGCTCGGCCAGATGACGCGCGAAGCTCTCGCTGCGCGCATCCTGTTGCCGTGCCAGGCTGTCGAGCTGCTCGCGCAGTTCACTGCGACCGTTGCGCTGTTCCTCGCGCAAGCTTGCTTCCAGTCCGGCATGCGTGCTCCGGCGCAACAGCGTCGCCAACAGTAAGGCAATGACGGCGCACAACAGGCCGGCGAGGATCAAGAAATGGGCATCGTTCTGCATGTCGGCAGTGTAGCCGGCCACATCGCAAAGACGGCGCTCTGTGCGTGCGGGGCGGGGCGATGACGGCACGAACGATGAATGCCGATCCGCTCCGCCGGTGGCGCGTGCCCAGTAAACGCTTTCCCTGTGCCTTGCTAGCTCACCGCTCAGTATCCAGGCGCTGAGAATTGCGTACCTGTACAGCGATGTTCACAGCCGATAGGCACGCTTCGGCAGCCTGTAGGCCAGATCGATGCCCACTTCCACCGCTTCGTCCTCCTCGAGTCGGTGCTCGGCGACCAGCTTGGCCAGGAATGCGCAGTCGACGCGGCGAGCGACGTCGTGCCGTGCCGGGATCGACAAGAACGCGCGGGTGTCGTCGTTGAAGCCGACCGTGTTGTAGAAGCCCGCGCTGCTCAGGGTCTGCTCGCGGAAACGCCACATTCCCTCTGGCGCATCGTGAAACCACCATGCCGGCCCGAGCAGCAACGCCGGATAGTGCCCGGCCAGGGGCGCTAGTTCGCGCGCATAGGTGCTCTCGTCCAGGGTGAACAGGATCAGGGTGAAGCCTGGCGTGTTGCCGAAGCGGTCCAGCAGTGGCTTGAGTGCGTGGACGTAGTCGGTGCGCAGGGGCAGGTCGGCGCCTTTGTCGCGGCCGTAGCGCGCAAACAGTGTGCGGTTGTGGTTGCGGAAGCAGCCTGGGTGCAATTGCATGACCAGGCCATCGTCCACGCTCATGGCCGCCATCTCGGTCAGCATGTGTGCGCGAAACAGTTCTGCATCGGCAGCACTGGCGGTGCCAGCGACCACGCGTGCGAACAGGCGTGCCGCCTCGACGGCCGGCAGATTGGCGGTGGCGGCGCTGGGATGACCGTGATCGGTGGACGTCGCGCCCATCTGTGCGAAGAACGCGCGGCGCTGACGATGTGCGCGCAGGTAGCCGTCCCAGGTATAGACGTCCTCGCCGGTCAATTCGCCGAAGCGCCGCAGCGCCGCAGGGAACTGTTCGTGCTCCGGGTCGATGACCGGGTCCGGCCGGTAGGTGGTGATGACTCGCCCGCCCCAGCCGCTGGCGCGAATCGTGGCGTGATGGTGTAGCGGGTCCAATGGCGATTCGGTGGTGGCGATCACTTCGATACCGAAGCGTTCGAACAACGCGCGTGGCTGAAATGCAGGCGTCTGCAGCGCCTCGCCGATGCTGTCGTAGTACAGATCGGCACTGTCCGCGTCCAGCCGCACACGCAAACCGAAGACGGCGTGGAAAACATGGTTCAGCCATAGTGCCGAGGGCGTGCCGCGCAGCAGGTGAAAGTGTTCGGCGAACACTCGCCAGGCGTTACGCGGATCCACCGCAGCGCGACTGCCATCGGCACGCGGGATACCCAGCGCGTCCAGGTCCACGCCCTGGCTGTAGAGCATGCGGAACACGTAGTGGTCCGGCACCAACAGGAGTTCGGTTGCGTCGGCAAATGGCGCATTGTCTGCGAACCAGGCCGGATCGGTGTGCCCATGCGGGCTGACGATCGGCAGAGCCGCAACCTGAGCATACAGGCGTCGTGCGATCGCCTGCATGCTCGGATCGGCAGGAAACAGTCGGTTCGGATGCAGAAATAACGTGGGTGAAGGCATGACCGAGACCGTGCTTAGTAGTCGGTAGGATAGGCTACCGATTATGGTCTGCTTGCTACGAAACTACGCAACCATTTTAATGCCGGACGTTCGCTGCCGTCTGAATTGACCAAGTTGGCGCCTTCTTGGTCGCGCCACAGGCCGGGGCGGAAGCCCCAGAGCGTGACGCCCTTTACGTATGGATTCTCCCAGAACAGAGGAAAGAATTTTTGGTAGCCAGCCAACTGCTCGGCATCGGTTGGACCGTCGATGTCGAGCTCGGTGATGTAGATCGGCAAGCCCGTGGTGGAGCCCAACGTGTTGAGGTTGAAGAAATGTACCCACCAGGATGCCGATGTGGTCTCGAAGGCATGCTCCTGTAAGCCGATCGCATCGATCACAGATTTTCACGCTGCAGCAACTGGATGGTTCTCAAATACTGGTTCGTGGCGTCGTCGCTGGCGGTGATGCCGTAGTCGTTGATCATCAGCTTGGTATTGGGGAAATAATGCCGCGCCATGCGGAATAAATTAATTACCCAATCCACCCCAGTGGTGCCGGTACCGCCCAGTGCCTGTATATAGTTGCCGCTGTCGCTTTTCCGATTGTCGGGTTGATTGTGATTGGGCAGGGTTTCGTTGGCGACCTCCAGCAGGTCGATATCGGGGTAACGCTGCGCCACGGCGGCGAACCAGTTTTGGATGGCGGCCAGCTGATCGGCTGGCGGTAATGTCCGAATCCACGTCGGTTGCTGCGAGCCCCATCCCAGAACATGGAGCTGGAATGGCATGTTGTTGCGCTTGGCCAGATTGTAGGCTTCGTCAAGCGCAGTCCAGTCCATTTGTCCTTGCACGGCTTCTACGCTGCCCCACTTGCCGGCGTTTTCTGGCGTGACCTTGTTCCAGTACTTGGCGAAATCCAGCGCCTGCGGCGTGCTATAGGCGCAGCCCAGGAAACGTTTTTTGCCGGCGGCTAACGGTTCAGCGTCGACGCTGGTTGTGGAAGAGACTAGTAAAAATGCGAATAAAAGCGATGCGATGGTTTTCATAACGGCTCTTGTGTGATTGCCTGATGCTGGCATACGAGCATACGCATGGTATTCGCCATCAACCAGCCAAACTAGCCAAACTAGCCAAGCCATGCTTGTGACAAAGCGATGCGATGGTTTTCATAACGGCTCTTGTGTGATTGCCTGATGCTGGCATACGAGCATACGCATGGTATTCGCCATCAACCAGCCAAACTAGCCAAACTAGCCAAGCCATGCTTGTGACGGGCTAGAGCGTGTTATGAACTTGAGGCTTTCGCGGCTATCGTAAGCGGATGAAGCCAGCACGCTCCTATCCGACCGACGTATCCGATGAAGAATGGGC